>CAXPJQ010000001.1:0-9139 GCA_964217375.1 Bdellovibrionales bacterium
TAAAAATTAACATTAAATGATTTATAAAGATTATTATAATTTTAGTTTTGAGTGAAAACATTATTTTAAAAAGATTTTTTTAAATTTTAATTTATGAGTATTTTTAAGGCATATGATATTAGAGGGATTTATGGGGAAGGTCTGAATGAAAAAGAAGCTTTTCTAATTGGATATTATCTTGCAAAAAAATTAAATTTAAAAAACTTTAAAGTAGCACATGATTTAAGACTTAGTTATCAAGAGTTAACTAAATTTTTTTTAAGAGGTTTAATTGAAGCTGGATGTTCGCCAATATATCTAGGAGCTCTATCAACACCAAACTTTTACTTTTCATTATTTGATGAAATAAATTCAGGAGTTGTAATTACAGCATCACATAATTCCTCAAAATATAATGGTTTTAAAATAATATATAACTTGGAGAGTTTTGATTCAAGAAATGGATTGTATGAATTAAGAGATTTAGTTAGTTTAGATGAAGATAAGAAAATAAACACTTTTAATAAATTATTTCACGAGATTAAATTAATTAATTTAGAAGATTTTTTAAATAAATTTGATATAGAAAAAGAAGAGTATTTAGAGAAGTATATTACTTATCTTGAGAGTTATGCAAAAAATTTGTTTAATGAAAAAGATTTTGAAATTCTTAGAAATAGAAGATTTGGATATTGTTTTAGCTCTGGAATGACTTCCCAAGTAATGGTTCCTTTAATTAAAAAGTTAGGGTTTAATCATATATTTCATTTAGAAAAACCAGATGGAGAGTTTCCACAATATGACCCTGAACCCTCAAAAGCTCAAAAATATATTATAGATTATATTGATGGAGTAGAAGGTACTTTTGCATATGATGGAGATGGAGATAGATTAGTTTTTTATGATGAAGAGGAAATGTTTGTCTTAGAAGATTTTTTAATTTTATCTTTAATTGATTATTTTAAAGAAGAAAATTCTTCATTTGTAGTTGATTTAAGAGCATCTAAAACAATATTTGATTTCTCTAAAAATAACTCTTTAAAAATTGAAAAAATGAGAGTTGGGAGAGCATTTTATCAGAATTATATGAAAGATAATGATTGCATATTTGGAGCTGAACTCTCAGGGCATTTGTTTTTTAGGGATTTTAATTATTTAGATAACCCAGATATTGCAACTTTAATCTTTTTAAAGATAGTCTCTCAAAAATTTATACATAATTCTAACTTTAGAGTTTCAGAATTATTTGATTCATATAAAACCTATTTTAAATTGAAAGAAAAAAATATTAAAGTTTTAAATAAAGAAGAATCTTTTGAGAAATTAAAAGTAAAATATGAACAAAATTTAACTTCTCAAAAAGATGGATTAAGTTTTGATTTAGAGGAATTTTGGTTTAATGTGAGAGCTTCAAATACAGAACCAGTACTTAGAATCAATTTAGAAGCTAAAACTCAAAATGTTGCAAATAACGAACTAGAAAATTTAGTTAAATTCCTACAAAATTAAATTTTTTTATTCTTTTAACTTATTAATACTAATATTTCTTTAAATAATCTTAAATTAATTTTATTTTTATGTCAGAAGAAATATTAAATGAAGTAAAAACTGAACTCTCAGGAGATAAAAAAGTAAGGATTGCAATTAATGGATTTGGAAGGATTGGAAGAATGATTTTTAGAGCGGCATTTTCAAATAAAAACGTTGAAGTAGTAGCAATAAATGATTTAGGTCCAATTGAGAGTGCAAAATACTTTCTAGAGCATGATTCAACTCAAGGATGGTTTGATTCTAAAGTTGAGATTGATGGAGATTATTTAGTTGTTGGAGATTTAAGAGTAAGAGTTTGTGCTGAAAGAGATCCAAGTAATTTACCTTGGTCAGAAGTTGGAGTAGATGTAGTTGCTGAGTGTACAGGAATCTTTAGAAATACTGAAGATGCAAAAGTACATATCAAGCAAGGGGCAAAGAAAGTATTAATTTCAGCGCCAGGAAAAGGAGATTGTTTTTATTTAGTTAGAGGTGTAAATGATGAAGAATATCAAGGAGAGGAGATTGTTTCAAATGGATCATGTACAACAAATTCAATGTCTGCTATAGTTCATAGGTTACACCATAAATATGGAGTTGTAAAAGGAATGTTTTCAACAGTTCATTCAGTAACTGGAGATCAAAGAATTTTAGATGCACCACACTCAGATTTTAGAAGAGGAAGAGCAGCTCCATTTAATATTGTTCCAACATCAACAGGAGCTGCAAAAGCAGTAATTAAGTTAATTCCAGAACTTGAAGGAAAATTACATGGTATAGCATATAGAGTTCCAACACCAAGTGGGTCAGTTACAGATTTAAACTTAGAATTATCTCAAAATGTAACAAAAGAAGAAATTAATGATTTCATTAAAGAATTATCTCAAGATGAATTACATGGTATTGTTGAATATTCTCAAGATGAATTAGTTAGTTCTGATATTGTAGGTAATTCTCATTCTGGTATAGTTGATTCAAAATCAACTGAAGTTGTTGCAGGAAATTTATTGAAATTAGTAATATGGTATGATAATGAATGGGGTTTTTCAAATAGAATGGTTGAAGTAATGAATTATATCTCAAATTATAAATAAATTTCTTCTTTTCACATAAGCGTTGTAACTTATATTTATATATTAATTTTATCAAGGACTAGTTATGGTTTCATTTAATTTTGAATTTGGAATGTTGCAAGGTATAATTTTAGGAGTAGGAATCTTAGGATTAATTTTTTATTTTATTGCATCAAAAAATTATAAAAAAAAGAAAGAAATGGAAGAAGAATCTCTTTCAAATTTGGGAGGAGAAGAAATTGCTCTACCAAGTGAGAACTCTACTACTGAAGGGGAAATTTCACCTGAAGAAAAAGCTCTTAAAGAGTATATTGATCAGTATAAAGGTCAGTATTCAAGAGAAGCATTAAAATCTTCTTTAATAAATGCAGGAAATTCAGAAGATTTAGTAAATAAATGTTTGGATAAATTCCTTTAAAATTTTATTTTCCAAAATTTCTTTTTTGATTTTTATACCAAATTAAAATCTCTTCAAAATCTTCTTGAGTTAATTCTGGCCATAGTTTTTTTGTTAAGTATATTTCAGAATATTGTGAATCAAAAAGTAAGAATCCTGAGAGTCTAGGAGCATCACCAGGTCTAACTATAATTTCAGGAGGAGAGATATCATTAAAATATAAATTTTCTTTAATTTTTTCAATACTTAATTCTTCTTTAGATATATTTTTTTCAAGTAATTTTTTGAAAGAATGTAATATTTCTTGTTGGCCGTCATAGTTGAGTGCAATGTGGGCAAAAAATTTAGGATTAGATGTATTTGAGTTAATTTTTTGGAGTTCTTCTTTAAGAGAAGCTAAAAACTTTTTTTCTTCAGTTTTTAGAAATGTTTTTTTTTCTTCTATTTTTTCAATATCTCCTTTAATTGAAATGTGAAATTTATTTATTTTTAAAAATCCAATAATTTCCTTATTTTTAAAAAATTCTTTAAGTAAATCAACAATTGGTTTTAGTTCGGACTCTTTTCTCTTCTCATAGTTGTCACAACTAAGAGCAAAAAAAGATGTATTTTTAATTTGATTTTTAATCTGGAACTTTAAAACTTCAATAAATTGTTCCATTCCTTTTTTATAACCTATTTCTAATGAAACTGCGTTTTTCTTTGAAAATCTACGGTTTCCATCCATAATAAATCCAATATGATTCAACATCTATTTATTAGAGCTTAAAAAGTTTTATAAATATTACTTTGCATCTATTAGTTATGTACAAAATTTTGTGGTTTCTTATAGTTTCCACTTTTATGTTAAATTCCATATATTCAACTGAAGTTGAGATGGATATTTATTTTGAAGAAAATTCTGCAATTTATGAATATAATTTTACTTTTTCACAAGAGGATAAATTTTCTTCATTTTCATTTGAAAAGCCAAAAGACGCAGTTTTAATTGAAGCTTATAATCAAGATGGAGAGAATATTAGAATAAATAAAGCAGGAGATTATTACATAGCAACTCCTTCTGAAGATGTATCAAATTCAACTTTTTTTGTTAAATTTAGTGCAGTGACTCCTTTAATTGAAATTCAAAATTCAAATATATTCACAACATATTATAGTTTTAATTTTGAAGTAGAAAAATTAAATATTAAATTCACTCAGCCTCAAAATTCTCAAGAAATATTAAAAATAACTCCAAGGTCAATTAAGACTCAAGAAGATACAATTTATTGGGAATTTAATGAAGATATCACTGAAGGATTTATTCTTTTAGAATTTGAAGGAAATACTAATTTAGATCAAAGTACAAGCTTAGATGATTATCAATATGTAATTTTAAGTTTTTTGATATTACTTATAGTATTTGCTTTAATTGTAGTTTATAATTTTTTTAGGAGAAAAGGAAATAAAGATTCTAAGATAAAAATTAGCGAAGTAGAAGAATCTCTAGACACTCAAACTTCAATAATGTCTGATAAAGAGGAAAATTTAGAAATAAATGTAAATTTAAATAATACTTCAATTCAAGAAAGTAATTTGGACGAAAAAAAAATAAATACAATTGAATCATTTGTTGATAAGTATTTAACAGATAATGAAAAAGATGTAGTTGAAGTAGTTGTAGAAAATGAGGGTATTGCACAAAATGAGATATTACATCACCTTCCTTCATTAACAAAATCTAATTTAAGTAAAATAATAACTAAATTACATGGAAAAAGAGTTTTAAATAGAATTAGAGTAGGTAAAGTTAATAAAATTCATTTAGGTGAGAAACTAAAAGAAAATTCTGAGGAAAAAAAAGGTAATAATTAATTTTATATATACACAAATATTAGTATATATAATTTCTCGAGTAGAGAGTTTAAAAGTTAGAAATAACTTAGAGATATAATTTTTAGGTGAAATGTGATGGATAATGTGTTTGATATGGACCTTTTAAGAGAATTAGGAGCATTTACTAGAAAACTTAGAAAAGAAGTTAGTTTGAAAATTGATGTTGGAGTTGATATTAAGGAACTAATTGACTTTTTAGAAATAAGTATATTTGAAAAAGGGTATTTACCTTCTTTTCCTTCAATGGTAAGTGTTAATGACATGGCTGCACATTTTACAATTTATGATGAAGGTTATATCTTACAAAAAGGAGATGTTATAAAAGTTGATTTTGGTGTTTCAAAAAATGGTTTTATAACAGATAACGCTTTTACAGTTGAAGTTGGTTCAAATAAACATGAAAAGTTAATTGAATGTGCAAAAGCTTGCTTGGATGCTGCAATGGAGAGAGTTGAAATTGGATGTAGTATGAATGATATTGGGGATGTAGTATATAATGTTGCAAAAGAGAGAGGATTTAATACAATCCATAATCTCTCAGGACATCAAATTGGACCATATTGTTTGCATTATGGGATGAGTGTTCCAAATTTTGCAAATGAAGATTTCCAAAGAGTTCAAAACTCTCAGGAATTTGCAATTGAACCTTTTATTACATATGGTGAACCAAGAATTAAAGCAATAAGACCAAGTAATATTTTACATTTGGTTAAAGATAAACCAATTAGAGATCCAATTGCTATGAAATTATTAAAACATATTAGACAAAATTTTCCAAAATTACCTTTCTCTAAAAGGTGGTTAGTACAGGAAGTATTAAATCAAGATTTACAAGGAAAAACTAATTTGGAAGGTTTTGATAAAAGAAAAGTAAATTATGGAGTAAATCTTCTAAAAAAATATGGAATTTTATATGAATATGATGAACTTGGAACTGTAGATGGAGAAATAGTTGCTCAATTTGAAGATGTTGTTGTTTTTGAAAATAATGAAAAGACAATAATTACAAGATTAAAATAATTTTAGCTACATTTGTTAGACTAGAATGGATTGAAAAATGAAAGAAGTTGAAGTAAAAATTCGAAATATCGAAAAAGATGACATTATTAAGAAAATAGTTGCTCTAGGTGCTACAAAAGTATTTAGTGGGAAAGTTGTTGATTTTAGGTTTGATACTCCAGATAGAGATTTATCTAGACAAGGAAAAGCCTTAAGAATTAGACAGAAAGGAAAATATATTTATTTGAATTTAAAGGGTAAAAAGAAATCAAGAGAAAGTATAATTGGGCGAGATGAAATTGGAGTTAAGATTTCTAATTTTAGAACCATGCAGAGAATATTAAATGAACTTGGGTATATTAAAATATTTGAATTGTTTAAGTATAGAACTGAATATAGAATTGATGATATTAATTTTGATATAGATGAATATATTGGTTTAGACCCAATTCTTGAAATTGAGAGTGACTCTTATGAAAAAGTTGAAAAATATATTAAAGAACTTGAAATTGAAGAAGAAGATATTGGGAGAGTCTATATTAGAGAAATATTGGCAGCAAAAAAGAAACATGATGGAAATAAAAAAACAAGAAGAAATGTTTCGGAAAATGATTTAGAAGATCCAGATTTAGTTTTTGACGATTAGTTATTTTTTAAAATTATCTTTTCTTTATTATTTTAATGAAAATTTTAAAGGAAGTTCCAAATCAAATTTTTTTAGATGGAAGAATATTTGATTTTTCAAATCCAGATTATTATCTAAGAGTAACTTTGGAAAAGCAATTATCTTCTCGAGATTTTAGTTTTTTAATATCTCAAGGAGATTTTGAAAGAGAATTTTTATCTAAAATATGAGGACGGAAGGATTTGAACCCCCATCTGCAGGGTTGGAGCCTGCCATTCTAACCAGGTTATACTACGTCCCCAATAAAGAATTAATTTATCTGGTTATAATTAAAGTAAAAAAGATGCTTTTTTAAAGCTTATTGTTTTTCTTTTCAAAATGAACTTTGATATTTCAACAAAATCAATAATATATGAGTGTTGTGAATCTTTAGAATATTTAACTAAAAAAACTCAAGATGAAATAAGAGGAGAAATATCTAAAAAAGGAAAAGGAGTTAATTTTTTACAAGATAAACCTGATTTGATTTACGGAAAGGATATAGGACTTATGATTTATAAATTTGGCGAGAGTTATTCTGAAATTTTATTTAATAGTTTTAATTCAGAGTTATTTGATAATACTAAAAGATTTTTATTTCAATTTTTATGGAGAGAAGCTTTTGATAGAGATGAAAAATTCCCATTTAATGATAGTTTAGAAGAATTTCAAAATGTTTATTTTAGTGCTTTATTTAACTTTAATAAAAAACTATCAAATCCCCTTTGTATTTCATATAGATTGGCCAAAACACTATATGATTCTAGAAATGTTAATTCTATAGATGACTTTTCTTATTTAACTAGATTATATCATAGTTCATTAAATTCTAATAAATCAATTGAAGATATTTTAACTAATTTGTGGAATAACAAAGCTATTTAAAGAAAAGTATTTTATATTTAGATAGGAATAATGGCTAAAAGAGAAAATATATTACCTTATGCGCCTTTAGGAAGGTTAATTCAAGATGCAACTGGGAAAAGAGTCGCACAAGAAGCAAAAGAAACCGCAGCAAGAATCTTAGAAGAAGTTACTGAGAAAATAGTACATAAAGCCCAATTACTTGCAGACCATAGTGGAAGAAAAACAATTAAAGGGAAAGATATTTTACTTGCATACAATCAAGTTAAGAGGGACTTATAAAAATGACTTTACCTCTTAGCGCATTAGAGAATTTAATGAAAGAAAAAGGAGCCGAAAGAGTTTCAGAGGAGAGTAAAGAAGAATTAAAAAAAATTTTAGAACAATATTTATATGAACTTTCTCTTAAAGCTTCAAAAATAGCAGGTCACGCAAATAGAAAGACAATTAATTCTGGAGATCTATTAATTGCAAAAGAATAATCTTTAATTTAAATAAGTTGTTGTCATCTTTTAATGACTTAATAATTACGACAAAGATTTATATTCTATTTTTTTTTATTTTTAATTAAATTTAAAAACTTTTCTTCATAAAAGAAGTCAAAAATATAGTTTTATTTAGTAAAATGAGTAGTGATAATATTAAAAAATGTCCTGAATGTGGGGGAACTAACCTTTATAATAATAAAGATAAAGGAGAAATTGTTTGTAGATCTTGTGGTTTAGTAATTGATTCAAAGAATATTTCTTTAGGAAAAGAGTGGAGAGATTTTGAGGAAAGTGATGATTCTGAAATGAGAAGATCTGGGGCTCCAACTTCTTATACAAAATATGATATGGGTATGGGAACTGCAATTGGTTCAGATTATGATTCTTTCTCATTAGATAAGAAACAAAGATATAAACTTCAAAGGTTAAAGAGATGGCAAAAAAGACTCTCAACAGTAATGGAAAAAAATTTAAAAATTGCACTTGGAGAGCTTAGAAGATTATCTTCATTTTTAAATTTACCAACTTCAATTGAAGAGGAAGCTGGGAAAATATATACAGAGGCAGTACAAAAAAATTTAGTTAGAGGAAGATCAATTGAGAGCGTAGTTGCAGGAGTTGTATATGCTGCATGTAGAAGACAAAATATTCCAAGAACTTTAGACGAAATTGCAGAAGCTTCAGGAATTGATAAAAAAGAAATTGGAAGATCATATAGATATGTAACTAGAGAACTTAGAATTAAAATTTTACCTTCAAACCCAGTAGATTATATCTCAAGATTTGCATCAGTTCTAGGATATTCACCTGAAACTAAATCTAAAGGAATTGAAATTTTATCTAAGGCATTATCTCTTGAGTTAACTTCAGGAAGAGGTCCAATTGGAATTGCAGCAGCTGCATTATATATTGCAGGACTTTTAGAAGGAGAGAGAAGAACTCAAAGAGATATATCTGAAGTTTCAGGAGTAACTGAAGTTACAATTAGAAATAGATATAAAGAAATTATCACAAAATTAGACCTTGAAGATGAGATTAAGAAAATTAAAGCAAAATCTAAAGAGGACGAGGAAAATGGATTTTAAAAGTTTTTTTTTTTTTTCTTTTAATGCTAATGCCAATAAGTGTTTTTGCAGATGAAATTAATCAAAAGGGATTATTTTTAGTTGAAATTGATTCAATTGAAAAAGAAATTTATAACAATGATGTAGATGTTACTTTTTCTTTTATGCTAGAGAGTAAAGTTAATTTTGATCAACAGGTTGATTTA
>CAXPJQ010000002.1:0-5679 GCA_964217375.1 Bdellovibrionales bacterium
GGTTTGCACTAAGTGTTGATTCAATTATTTTAGTTGCAGGGTTAATTTATTATACTGTAAACTTTTTTTATCATCACTTTGCAAATGAAAAAACATCAATGCTTTTAAGAGATATTTCAAATACTGGGTCAAACTTTTTTAAGTCAATAATTAATTCATTTTCAAATAAAAAGACTTTTTTTATAGGAGTTAGTTTCTTATTAACACTACATTTATTAGTTGATGTTGGAGTATATATGATTCCTTATTTATTTGGAACAAATTCTCAACTTTATTTCTCATCACTTGGAGAAGAAACACATGTCCCATTATTTAACATCTTTGAATTTTCAAATTCTCAGAGTTATAATGAGATTAGTTCAATATTTAGTGAAGATAACAAATCAAATTTATTTTTGAAATTAATTCAATTTATTTTTGTAGTTTTAATATACATATCAACATATATATATTTTTTATTTCTATTAATATTTCCATTTTATTATATTTATAGAAGGATACATAATAAAAAAATAAACCTATCAAAACAAATTAACTTTTTTATACTTTCAATGAGTTTTTTTTATTTAATGAGTATACTTTTTTTAAGTAACATCTCAATCCCACTAACCATTACACAAACTCAAGATGTGAATGTGCTTGGAGTGGATATACAAACAAATAGTATATTTAATGGGAATTTGACCCAAATTGAATTTTCAGATACAATCTCTGTTTTAATTTTATTTATCATACTTACAATTTTAATTTTATTATTTAGATTTGAAAAATATAAATTCTTTTTTGAGAGAATTTCTTTTTTAATATTACTTGGATTTTTCATATTTTATATCTTAACTTTTTATTATGATTACAATGAAAGTTTCCTAACAGGAGGAAATAAAGTTCAAGAGAACGAAAATAACTTAGAAAAATATATCGAATTTACAAATTCAAAATATTTTGAATATTCTAAATTAACTGATGAATTAAATATAGAAAATGAAATTTTAATTAAAGGAAGAATATTTGAAATTAATGGAGTTGATAAAAATAAAAATGAAGTTAAATATTTATTTTTTTCAGGAAATTATGAATTAATTAAAAGTAAAAATCAATTAGTTAATAATACAAATGTTTTATTTTATAATGAGGGAAATAAAGAAAAAATAATTATCAAATTTAATGAAGATATCATTCAAGGATATAACCAAGGAAAAGAAGAATATCTCTCAAATATGTCTGGAGATCAAACAAAAACATCATTTCTAAATTTTATTAATTATATTAATTTATTTTTCTCAACAATATTTTATTTGATAGGGATAGCAATATTTTCACTTCATTATATAAAAACAATATTTAGAAAAAGTGAGTATTAAAAATATTTAAAAATAATAATTTATTATTTAAAATATGAAACCTCAAAAATTTGAAAAATATTCATTTAATAAATCAGTTATAGATTTAGATAAAGTTGAAATTGAAGAAATATTAAATGATGAAAATCCAATTATTTTTGATACTAACTTTTTATTTGTAACTTTTGAATTTAGATTAGATGTAGTCTCAGAAATTCAAAAATTAGTTGGAACTAATTATACCCTCTACATTTATGAGGGGACTCTTGGTGAACTTGAGAGTGTTGAGAGAAAAGGAGATAAAAATAAAAAGTTTCTACCATTAATTTCAACAATGCTTAAAAGATATAACTTTAAAATTATTAAATCTAAACAAAGTTATATTGATGATCAAATAATTGAAAATGCTCAAAATGGAGTAATTATTGCAACAAATGATAAAGAACTTAGAAAAAAGTTATGGGAAATACCTGCAAGAGTGATGTATATGAGACAAAAAAGTTATTTAGAAATTAAATAAACTTATAAATTTTAAAATTAATTAAATTAATATGGTTTCAACAGCAGCAGCAGGAAATGATGCAGATAGAAAATTTTATTTAGAACATTCAACTCCAAATGTAGAAAATATTCCTGAGAGTTTTCAAAAGAATTTAAGACTTTTTTTAAATAAATTAAATGAAGTTTCTAAAAATAAAAACAATTTAATAAAAAAAGGCATTGTCATTAGAAATTATTATTTAAATGAAAAATATAGTGAATTTTTTTCTGATTTATTAAAAAAAGAACTATATGAGAAAATAAACTTATTAGAAAATAAGAAATATGAATCTGAAATAAGGAAAGGATTATCAAATTTATATGGAAAATTAAATAGAAATAAAATTTCATGTTATGAAATTGAAAAATCATTAACTCAAATTTTGGAGCTTACTCAAGTAAAATGATTTTTGGATTAGAGATATTAAGTTTTATTGCATTTATTTGTGCAATTGGAGTAATTTTAGATGTCTGGAATTCAAAAAAAAAAGTTTGGATTAAAGTAATTTGGTCACTATTTGCAATTTTTTTTAATATTTTAACTGCAATTATTTATATTATCTTAAGAGAAAAATAAAATAAATTTATTCTTCATATGTTTTAAAGCTAGAAATTTGAAATTGAGATAAATAATTTTCTTCCATTTCATGCATATCTCCTGGAATAATGACACATAAAGGTTCTTTTAAAGTATTTTGAATGTCATAGTTAATTAAATCTTTAACTGAGCCATAAACTATTTTTTCTCCATCCATTCCAAGCCTTGAACAAATTATGGCTTTATCTTCTTCATCAATTGAAATTGAATCTTTTTCTTCAATTTCTTCATTTTCAAGCATTAATTTAGGAATATCTAAAAGGAATTGTAGAGATTTACCTGCAGTTAAATATTTATCATGTCCCTTATTTGCAATATCATTTGATGGATTTAAATCAAGTAAAAATAAAGAATGAGCTCCCATTTTATGATTATCAAGATAAACTAGAAATGGAGTTCTTGGCATAAATTTAGGTGAAAAAAATGGAATTGATGTAATTTTTCCAAATTTGTAAAATTGTAAACCTGTTCTTGTGATAAAATTTGCAATTGAAACATTGTGATATACTTTTGATTCAACATCTAACTCTGAACACCTTAAAAGTAAATCTGTGTGAGTTGTTGCAACTAAAGGATCTCCAATTACCATTAAAACAATTTGCTTTTCTTTTGCAGGTAAAATAATTTTGTCTTCAATTTTAGATTCAATATCTTCCCTATCACAAATAGTAATTTCTTTTCCAATAAAGTTAGATAAATCATCAAAATCACTTTGATAAAATGAAGTATAATATTCTAAATAGACCTCATCTGCTTTTTTTAAAATATCAAGCATTTCTGAACTAATGTGTTCTTTTTTATAACCAATACCCATTAAATGTAACATAATTTAAGTAATATCTTTTTTTTTATAAGATTATTTATATAAATTACCAAAAACTGCTTCCTCTAAATCTTTAACTCCATCTGATATATAACCTACTACAGTTTTCCAGATAGGGACATTTTTCTCTCTTTGAGTTGGACCTTGAGTTTGAAATTGAGTACATGCTTTTTTTAATAAAATTGTTCTCTTTCTAAAAGAATCTCGATTTAAAATATATGAATTAGATTCTGAGATATAACCAATTCTTTCTTGAAATTCACATCTCTTGTCAAAAAGATCTAAGTAGCCATTTAATGATTTAAATAATTTAGGATCTAAACTTCTATTGGATTCTAAATATAAGTAAGTCTCAACAATTCTTGGCTCCAAGGGATATTCTTTAACATTTTCCATATTAAAATAAATTTTAATTACATTTATATTCTTTCTTATTAGGGATGAAAAATAAAATCCAAAATCTTTTTAAAGGGTAAACAAGTTTCTTTTATTAGAAGACAGTACAAAAATATGCTAATTGATATTTCTTAATGTCAGGATCGCATAATCCGGTATTGCGCTAGACTTGAAATCTAGTTCCATTGGAATTCTGGGTTCAAATCCCAGTCCTGACGCTTTTTTAAAAATTAAAAAAAGATAGAGAGTATTATATTAAAAAAGATAATTAAAATGGTTAATAATAAAATATTACTTTCTTGATTTATTTTCACGTAAAGTATTTTTGAATTCTTTTAATTCTTCATTTTCTGGAAGCATTGAAAGGTAATCTTCAATTAATTGATCTCGAGTAATTTCATCTAAATCAACAGTATTTAAATAATCCAATAATTCGCTAAATTGATTTAAAATTCCATCTAAATTTTCATTTGAGATACCTTGAGAATCTAACTTTTTAATAATGTTTGAAGTTCTAGAAATTTTATTTTCAACTTCTTCAATAATATAGGATAAATATTCTTCATCAGATAAATCTATTTCATTAAATTTTTCAAAGTTATCTTTATCTAAACTAGATTTGTGAAAATCTCTATTAATATTTAAATTAAATTCTTGATTTAATTCTGAGATTGAATCTTTAAAATTTGCATTTAATTCCAGGATATCATCTCTCTTAAAAGTTTCCCTTAAAATTTTTTTTAAATCATCCATCCCCTCTCTTTGAGGTAATAATTCAAAGAAAGTTGAAATTAAATCTTCTTTTGCAACAGAGTTTAAATCAACGGAATTTAAATAATTAAGTAACTCAGAATAATCTTCAAGAATTGTTGAAAAGTTAGTTACATCAACTCCTTCTTCCTCTAAAGCTTCAATTAAAGAGTTAGCATAATCTAATCTTAATTGAGCATCAGAATTTAAGTAATCTAAATACTCTTCCTTTGTTAAATTTAAATTTAAAATTCTATTTTCTAAAGCAAACTTTGGATTTGGTTTTGAATTAGAATTTGAAATTAAAACTTCTCCTGAATCTCCAGAAGTAGAGTATACTGAAGTGAAGGGAGTAATTAAAATAAAACCCCCCATAATTATTGAACTTAAAACTTTTTTTGTGCTAAATTTTGAATTTTTTTTTATTTCCTTAGTCATTTTTCTTATTCTTTGGATGAACCAATAATAAATTATGGATTTAGTTTATATATAAAGAAAAAGAAGTTAAAGTATGTATTTTAGATACATTTCTTTTATATAAGAAAAATATTATAAAGAATTAAACTCTTAATTATTAATATGAAACTAATTCCAAATTACTCTTATGAATATAATAAGATATTAAATGAAAATTATAGCGAAGAAGAACAAATTAAAAATTTTGCATCTCTTTTATCTGATAAGGATAGATTTTTAGCATTACTTCCAGAAATTGAAAAAAATTCAAAATTAATTGAAGAAAAACTAGGATTTAAATTAAGAGAAGAATATGAATTTTTTGTAGTAAGAGGTGAAAAATTTAAATCTTTTTCAGAACCAGTAACTGTTGAATATTCAATATTACCTGAAGAAATGATTTTATTTTTATTAAAAGAAATTCTTAAAGTATCTATTACAACTAGATTTCCAGATGAAATATTAAGGGAAGAATATGTAAACTCTTTAATTGATTATATATCAATAAATGGAGAATTTAGTTGTGATTTGATTAAATATACTAAAAATATTCATGATGAATCTAAAAGATTATATGAAAAATATCAATTAAAAGAATTAGATTTTACAAATTCAAATCTAAATCAATTACTTGAAAAATATTATGAAAAAAACCCAATTAACTTTTAAAAATGGATATAAACCCAATTGCAATAAGTCTTGGACCAATTAATATATACTGGTATGGAATTGTGTATGCAATTGGATTTGTATTTACATTATGGTTTATGTTAAAA
>CAXPJQ010000003.1:0-6257 GCA_964217375.1 Bdellovibrionales bacterium
CATTTAACTCTAGTTATATGACTCCTAATTTAATTGTATTTCCTCAAAGTTCACTTAATATTTATTTTAATTCAAATCTTGGATTTGAATAATTTAAATAAAAAGTTTTTTGGATTTAAATTATAATAATTAATTTAATATCAAAAAACCCAAATTTAAAATTGTTGCAAAACTCACCCAAAGTACATAAGGAATCCACAAATAAAAGCTTTTTTTAGAGTATTTAAGATACTTTTTTGCAATAATTAAAAGAAATATCAATAAAATTAAAATAACTATAAATGAAGCCCATAGAGAATGTAATATAAAAAATGTTGGAGTCCATAAAAAATTAAAAAATAACTGAGTTGAATATAGAGAATATAATCTTTTTTTAGTTGTAATATCAATTTTTTTAGACTTGTAAACCAGATATATTGAAATTGCCATTAATAAATATAAAATAGTCCAAACAGGTCCAAAAATCCAAGAAGGTGGATTAAATGATGGGGTTTCTAAATTCAAATACCAATTAGAACTTGTATCAGTAAAAGGCACCCAGACAAGCCCAGCAATTTGAGTAATTAAAATCAAAGCAATTAAAATAAATACATTTTTTTTATTCATACTAATATATTATTTTTTAAATATATAAAATTAATTTAAAATATTGAGAGAAAAATAGGATTTTTATTTTTTTACAAAACAGGAGTAGTAGATAGTTATAAATAAAAAAAATTATTTTTTATATTATATGATTCAAAATCAAAGTTTATTTTAAAATGAAAAAAAAGTATTTATTAGGGTCATTATTTTTTTTTAATTTAAAATTAAAAAAAATTAATTCAAAAAAAACTATGTCTCCAGTTGTTGCAACAGCCCTACTTTTAGTTATTTCAGTTATATCAGTTGTTGGTTTCCAAAATTGGTTTCAAAGTTTTTCAAGTTCTACCTACACAGAGATTCAACAACAAAGTTCAACTGATTCTTTAAATACTATGATTGAAACAGTAATTGAATCAAATATTTATTTCAAAAATGGATATAACAATCTGACAATTAAAAATATTGAAATTGATGGAGTTAGTTGTATTATTACTCCTAATAGTTATTCAAAAGGAATCAAAGAAATTAATATTGGAAATTGTACTCAAAATGCAACAAGTTCAACTCCTGAAATTGTGGTATTCACCAATAAAGGTATTTTCAATAAAAAAATTTATTTAAAAAGTTTAACAACTCTTCCTGATGTAACTCAAGGAAGCCTATCCCTTAACTGTTCTACTATTCCTTATGGTGATTGGATCCTTGTTCCTGGAAATCCAACACTTGGTACTTCTGATTTTTGTGTAATGAAATATGAAGCAAAAGCTACAACTGCCTCTGAAGTAAATTTATTTGATTCTGTAAATATGTACTGTGGAGATGGAACTGAGGGAGGAGGTAATAATTGTTTAACAGATGGTAGTGTCAATGTTACTTCAAAAGATTCTTCAAAACCTTTAACTCAAATTTATCAAACTGAAGCAAGACAATTATGTGAAAATTTAGGTTCGGATTATTCTTTAATAACTAACTCTCAATGGGTTACAATTGCAAGAAATATTGAAAATGTTACTTTCAATTGGGTTGATGGTACAATTGGTTCAACAGTTGCCAGCGGTGGTGGATTAAAGAGAGGAAATGTTGGATTTACTGAAAGTGGTGCCTATAATGCTGCAAGTGATCCAGCTGATAGAAGTTTAGATATAAATTCTCTTGCAATGTTTACTTTATCTAATGGAGAAGAAATTTGGGATTTAAGTGGGAATGTTTGGGAATGGACAAATGATACCTTTAATTCTAATGCTGAGAGTTCTTTAGGTCAATTAGGTAGTAATTGGGTTGATTGGACAAGTATTTCTGGACATGATTATTTCAAACCATTTAATAGTTCTTTGAACGCAGACCATGGTATAGGTAGAGTTTATACTGATGTAAATGGTGCAAACCCTTCAGGTTCAATTCATGCTTTTCTACAAGGTGGAGATTCAGGAAATGGAGTACTTGCAGGTGCTTTTTCATTATACTTAGGTAATTCTCCTTTGCATTCTGCCAATCTCTTTGGATTTAGATGTACTTATGCTCATTAAGTAATTAAAATAAAGATAATCTTTAGTAAATAAAAAAATATTTTTTCTATTAATCTAAAATCAATTCATAAATTAAAAATTTATAGTTTTGATAATAATATATAATTAGATGATGATTAAAAAAAACTATCAAAACTAATAATTTTCAATAATATTTGAAATCAAAATAATATTATTATTGCTAACAATATTCAATCACATTTAAGTAAGATAAAATTAAAATGGATTTAAACTTTCTTGTTTTGCATTCATTTTATATTAGTTTAAAAAAGAAGTTAGATTCACACTTTTTATTAGCTTTTAAAGTTTAAGTTAATAAAGAATTAGATGAAACCATATTGGCTCTGAAAATATGATGGAAAAATTGATATGCACAATGTCAACAAGATGAAAATATTCCTTATACACAAGCAGTAAAACTTTAAGATTCCTTAAAACTGGAGATAAACATCTCTTTATTTTACTTGATGTTAAGCATAATGATCTCTATGGATTTAATGAAACAAAAAGAATAATTAGATATTCTTTTGTAGAGAAATTTGAAACCCAAGGAATCCACCAATATAAATACGAGTAAAAAAGCAAAGGTTTTTTACTCGACAAGAATAAGTACAAATTATTTATTCTAAATAATTTTTAAGTCCCCTAAGAGCTGTTTGTTCTTCAACTTCCATTTTTATCGAGAATTTTAATATCTCTGCAAATACTACAATTAAAGCACTAAAGATAATAACCATTGTAAAGTCATAGAGTCCAAGAGTTGAGAGTCCAAAAATTTCCCTTCCTGGCTGAGTTCCAATTGCTAAGAGTGTGAGTAATAATGAGAATCCAACAGTGTAAAAAATGTACCTATTTTCAAGAAATTTCCCACTAAATATTGACTGATGTAATTCTCTAGCATTAAAGGTATGAAATAATCCTGAGAACACCATTACTAAAAATACCACAGTCATTGCTTTTTCTAAGTTTGATTGTTGGATTTGTAATTCCCATAAAAATAAGAGTAGAGCACTAAACATCATAATTGGAAAAATTACCATAATCTTTGTAAAGATATATTTAGAGAGTAATTTTTCTTTTGGATTTCTTGGAATATAAGACATTATATTTGATTTAGTTGGTTCAATACTTAAAGCTAAAGCAGGGAATGTTGAAGTTACAATATTGATAAATAAAATCATAATTGCACTAAGCGGCATTGAATATACAAATCCTAAAAGCACTGCTAAGAAAATAATTCCAACTTGAGCAAAATTTGTTGTAAGAAGATAGTAAATAAATCTTTGAATATTATCATAAATTGTTCTACCTTCTTTTACTGCACTTACAATTGTTGCAAAATTATCATCAAGTAAGATCATATCAGATGCTTCTCTTGCCACTTCAGTTCCGTTTTTTCCCATACTAATTCCAATATCTGACTTCTTAAGTGCAGGAGCATCATTAACCCCATCTCCAGTCATTGCTACAATTTCTCCTTTTCTTTGAAAGGATGAGATAATTCTCATTTTATCTTTAGGAGTTACTCTTGAGAATACTTTAATATCTGAGATTTTAAAGTCAAGATCTTGATCAGAAAGTTCTGAGAGTTCTTCACCTGTTATTGCAATGTCATAATTATTTGAAATAATTCCTAACTCTTTTGCAATTGAAGTTGCAGTTAATTTGTGATCTCCTGTAATCATTACTAATGAAATTCCTGCAGCCCTACATTCTTTTACAGCATCAAAGACTTCAGTTCTAATTGGATCTTTAATACTTACAATTCCTTCAAGTGTAAATGAGTGTTCTAGATGATTTTTATCTGCTTTATGATCTTTATGGTTGGTATGTTTTGAACCAACTGCCATTACTCTGAATCCTTGAGAGGTTTGTGACTCTATGAGTTCTAAATACTGTTGTTTTAATTTAGGTGTTAATCCTATAACTTTTTCTTTTTCATCAACATAATGAGTACATTTTTCAACAACTCTCTCAGCAGCTCCTTTAATTGATGCTCTGAGTTGTTTTTTATTTGGAATTTCATGAAGTGTTACCATATATTTTTTCTCTGGAGTAAATGATACTTCTGAGATTTTTTTATGAGATTTTCTAATTTCTACTTCATCATAGTTTTGAGATTGGGCAAGTGCAATGAATGCACCTTCTGTTGGTTCTCCATCTAATTTCCATTGTCCATCATCGTTGTAGAGCAGAGAATCATTACATAAAATTGATGAGATAAAAAAGTTTTCTTGATGTTTTGAGAATTCTACATTAGATCCATTTTCTTTAATCCTATATTCAGGAATATAAGGTACACCTTCAATTTCAAATTCTCTTTTAAGACCTAAAAATACTTTTGAAATTTTCATTTTGTTTTGAGTTAATGTTCCAGTTTTATCAGTACATATAACAGTTGTATTTCCAAGTGTTTCTACTGAATTGAGATTTTTAAGAAGAGCATTTTTTGTTGCCATATTTTTCACACCTTTTGAGAGTGCAAGTGTTAAAGCAAGTGGAAAACTCTCAGGAATTCCAGCAACTGCCACGACACTGATGATTAAAAGTGCATAACTTAGATCAACTGAATTGTAGAGGAGAAAACCAAAAAGGAGAAGACAAATTCCTACAATGATGAAGGTAATTTGTTTACTCATATCGTCAATTTTTTTTTGAAGAGGACTTTTTTCTTGACCTGCTTCTTGAACATCTAAAGATAATTTCCCTATTTCTGTTTTAAATCCTGTTGCAATAACTAAGGCTTTTCCTGTACCTGAGGTAACTGAAGTTGATGCGTAGAGCATATTATCTCTACTTGCTAGAGGAAGAGATGTCTTAGAAATTGTAGTAGAAGTTTTTGATTTAGATATAGCTTCTCCAGTTAAAATTGATTCATCAATTGAGAGTCCACTTTCTTCAAGCACTCTCATATCTGCGGGAATAAGATCTCCTCTTTTTAAAAGTACAATATCTCCAGCAACTAAATCTTCAGGATTAACTTTTACTTTTTTATTATCTCTTATAACGAAGACATCATTTGGCCTAAGTTTCTTTAGAGCATTAAGAGTTCTATCTGCACTGTACTGTTGAAAGAAACTTAGAGCAATTGTAAGGACAATAATTCCCATAATTACATAAAACTCAACCATCTGATTAGTTATAAAACTAATAAGAGCAGCTAAAAAGAGAACATACATTAAGATATTATTGAAATTACTTAGAAGAATTTTAAGTAGCCTGTACTTATCTTCTTTAATAAACGAGTTCTTACCTGAACTCTCAAGTCTCTTTCGTACATCTTTGTGTGATAATCCTTCAAGTGAGGAGTTAAATTCTTTGAGAAGTGTTGTTGTATCTTTAGCATAAAAGGGATTTTCCTTATCTTTTTTATACACTTTTTTTTCCATACTTAGATTTAAAATATGAATATATATAAGAAATTATATTATTGAAAAGTGACAAGTCATATCAGAGTTCAGTTCTTTTAGGCATAAACTAGTTTCTGAAGAAATTTTAATTTTTTATTACTAAAAATTACAAATAAAATAATATGAGCATGTAATTTTCACCCTTAATATTTAATTAAAAAATTAGAAAAATCTGCTAGAAATTAACTATCAAAAGGAATATATTAGGGAGGATTAGTATTAAAATAAAATAATTAATACTAATAATTTTTAATCAATTTGAGAAAAAATAAACCTAATGAAGATCTAAAAATCACACTTTTTATTAAAATTTAAAAGGTAAGTTAATAAAGAATCAAATAATAAAAATAGTATAAGTCATTTTATTATTTTATTATGGACTAATTTAATTATAACTCGTCTTTTAAGTCATAATTTACATAATCTCAAAAATCCTAAAAAGTCTAAAACAATTACTCAAAAAATAAGAAATAAATATAACCTTGACCTTCACCATATACATTTTGGAATTATTTTATTTATAATTTCAATAATTTTTTTAAATTTTAGTTATATTTTTAATTTTACTTTAATTATTAGTATTTCTCTTATTTTTGATCAAATTATCCCACTTTGTTTTAAAGAGGTCTGTTATTTTTCAAAAAAAGGAATTTTTTTGAGTATTTTATTTCATACTACAATAAGTTTAATAGTAATAATATTAAATAATTAGTTTTGATAGATATATTTAATCAAA
>CAXPJQ010000004.1:0-5528 GCA_964217375.1 Bdellovibrionales bacterium
CATATACACATAGAATTGGAAGAACTGGAAGGGCAGGTAAAAGTGGAAAGGCAATTTCTTTAGTGACTCAAGGAGAACTTAGAAGAATTACTCAAATTGAGAGAGAATTAAAAATTAAAATTGAAGGGAAAAAGTTACCAACAGATAAAGAAATTAGTTTAAAGACAAAAAGTAAATTTTTAGATGAAATTAATGAAAATGTTTCTAAAGTAAATTTAGATAAACATATGCCAATTATTGATGAGTTACTCTCAAAACATGATCATATTAGATTAATTGGAGCTTTACTTGAAAAATTAAATTCAAAAACTCAACAAAAAAAATCAGATAAAAAAGATGACTTTGAACATCCAAGATCAAAAAATAGAGGTGGGTCAGGTGAAGAGAAAAGAGTATTTATTGCAAAAGGAAGATTTGATAACATGGATAAAAAAGGATTGATTCATTTTATTGAAAAAGAAACAAGAGTTAAATTAGGAAAAGTTAAAGATGTAAAGGTATGTGACAAATTTTCATTTTTAACACTAGATTCATATGAAGCAGAAGCTGTTGTTGAAAAATTTGAACAAAATTCAAGAGGAAGAAAACCTTTAGCAGAATTTGCTCAAAGATAATTTTTTAAATATAACTACTTATTTATTGTTATGAAAATAGATTTTTTTATTAAAAAATTTAAAAAATGGATTAAAATTGAAGATAATAAATTTTTAATTATTGCTTCATTTTTTTATTAATGCAATTTTTTGTAATTTTTGGAAATTACATGTCTGAGAGGTATGATGTTTTTTTTTGGTTTTGTAACCATACACCTTTATTTTTTGCTTTTGCTTTTTTTACTAAAAATAAAAATTTAATTAAGGGCTTTATTAATGTAGGTTTTTTAGGTCAATTTGTTTGGACTATTGATTTTTTAAGTAGAATTTTTCTTGGATATAATCTTTTTAATATGACAAATTATGTTTTTGATAACCCAAATGGATTATGGGTTTTACTTCCAATAGGAATTCATATATTTTCGACTAATTTGGCACTTTATTTTACTTATAAGAAAAAGCCAAATATTTATAGTGCATTTTATTCACTTTTATATATTACCTTTTTATATGCGGGAACTATAACTTATACTCTTACCTCAAGAAATGTTAATTGTATTTTTGAAATTTGTGGTTTTCAAGAATTAACTTTTTCTAATTATAGTAATTTTTGGCCAATACTTACTTTTTTTTTAGTAGCAATTCCAACTCAAGGTATTCAATATTTCTTATATAAATTAAGTAGAAGACCTAAAACAAATAAATAGCTTTATAAAGGGTTTTTTCTTACTTTTTTTTATGACAGAATTAAGATATGATGATAATGGAGTTAAGTTAGTTAATGATCCAGCTGATATTACATTTGATTGTCCTAAATGCGATGGTGCAAAAATTGGAAGATCAAAACAAGCTAGAGCTTTAGGGAAAGAGTATACTTGTCCTAAATGTGGATTTATTGGTCCATAAATTTTAATATAAAATAAATATTTATATTTTATATGGATTTTCTTTGAGTTAATAATAACTTTTATATATGATTTTTACTTGTTTTTTTTACCATGAAAAAAAATACTTACAAAAATTTAACTATTATATTTAGTATTTTATCAGTTTTATTTTTAATTGGAATTGTTTTATCTCTTCAATCATATAATTTTGAATTAAAATATAATGATGTAGAAATTGATTTGGCTCAAACTCAAGAAACCTTAGAAGAATCTCAAGAGGATTTACCAATTGCAGTTTTTGAAACTAATTTAGGAAACTTTGAAATTGAATTAAATACTGTAGATGCTCCAATTACTACTCAAAACTTTATTTCTTATGTAGAAGAAGGATATTATAATGGATTAATTTTCCATAGAGTAATTGAAGGATTTATGGTTCAAGGAGGAGGTTTCTATCCAAATTCAACTCAAAAATCAACAAAAGATCCAATTATCTTAGAATCATTTAATGGGCTTGAAAATACTAGAGGGACAATTGCAATGGCAAGAACAAATGTTCCAAATTCTGCTACATCTCAATTTTTTGTTAATACTGTAGATAATGACTTTTTAAATTATCAGGGCCCTACAAATCCAGGATATGCTGTATTTGGAAAAGTGATTTCTGGAATGGATGTGATTGATTTAATTGAGGGAGTTAAAACTCAAAATAATGGACCATATCAAAATTGGCCAGTAGATGATGTTATTATAAATAATGCTTATCTGAAATAATTTTTCATTTATTTTTAATAATATTTTTTATAAATACAAATTAATTCTTTTTTACTATGGTAGATACTAAAATTTTATTTAAGACAAATAAGGGGGATTTTAAAGTAAAATTATATACTGATAAATCTCCAATTACTGCGGGTAACTTTAAACAATTAGTTGAGAGTGGATTTTATGATGGAACTAGATTTCATAGAGTAATTAAAGATTTTATGATTCAAGGAGGAGATCCTTTATCTAAAAGAGAGGATATGAGAAAAAGATGGGGGACTGGGGGTTCTGAACCTATTGAAGATGAATTTATTAGAGGATTATCAAATAAAAGGGGAACTCTTTCTATGGCAAATTCAGGCCCTAACTCAGGTTCATCACAGTTTTTTATTAATGTTGTAGATAATGAATATTTAGATTTTGATAAAAAACCTTTTCAAAGTAAACATCCAGTATTTGGAGAAATTGTTGAGGGAATGGATATTGTAGATAAAATTTCAAATACACCTGCTAATGCGTTTGATCAACCAAGAGATGATGTAATTGTTGAGAGTGTTACAATTTTAGAATAAGTTTATATACTTATTTAAATTATTTATTCTAAAGCAAAGAGGCGAGTTTATTTTTCTCGTCCACCTATTTAATTTAGGTTTTTTAATTATATTTTTAATTTATTTACTCATATTGAGTTTAATGTCCTCTTGCTTATCAATTTAGAAGTGATAAGGGAAATAGCAGAGGATATAGCAAATAGAGGGAGAAATTCAATCTCTGATTTTTGTATTAATAATTGTCAAGCAAAGTGTTGTAAGTTTGGAGCACTTTTATTACAAAGTAATTCTGAAGTAAATATTATTGTAGGAAATAAAAAAGAAGAATTTTTAAAAAATAAAATTTTAGAACCAACAACAGTTCAAGGAAATTTTAAATTTAATTATGAAGGAGGGGGTCAATGTAGACATCTTAATTCTCAAAATTTATGTGGTATTCATAAAAATCCAAGTAGACCTAGGATTTGTTCAGATTTTCCAATATTTCTATTTAAAAATAATTTTACAATTGCAGATAATTTTTGTCCAGCAGCTCAAAGTGGGTTACTTGAGAATTTTGCAATAGAACTTGAAACTTTAGGACTTAGAAGAATTTAGAACTCAAATCTTTTAAATTAAAAGATATTATTATTTATATGCAAAAAACTCCAGTTGTAGAAAAAAAAGATAAATCTCTTTATTATAGGGCTTGGGATAATGAAAAGGAAGTAAAATCAGATGGAACCGAAGTTTTAAGACTTCCTAAGAAAGTAGTTGATGATTTAGAGAAAAAACAATATGGAGTATATGGACATTCAGGAGTTCAAGTATGTGGTTGGACAAAAAAATCAATTAAAAATGAAGGTGTTTGCTATAAACAAAAATTTTATGGAATTGAATGTCATTCATGTATGGAATTTTCTCCTGCTGTGATGTGGTGTCAGGAAAATTGTTCTTTTTGTTGGAGACCAATGGAGTTTATGAAAAACATTGAAATTGATGCAGATAAGGTAGATAATTTTAAAGATATTGTAGATAATTTAATGGTAAAAAGAAAAAAATTACTTAATGGGTTTAATGTAAATCATGGAGCAGATTCTAAAAAAATTCAAGAAGCTCAAGATCCAAGTCACTTTGCAATTTCTTTAAGTGGAGAACCTACAATGTATCCACATTTAGATAAAATGGTAGAATATCTGAAAACATTACCTAAAACAAAAAGTATTTTTATTGTAACTAATGCACAAATACCTGAATTTTTTGAAAAATTAGAAAAAAATCCTAAAGCTCAACCAACTCAATTATATATTTCTTTAGAGGCACCAACTAAAGAAATTTTTGATAAAGTAAATATGTCATTATATGAAGATGGTTGGGAGAGATTAGAGAGATCACTTAACTTTTATTCAAAACTTGATTGTAGAAGATTAATTAGATTTACTCAAATTAAAGGATTAAATGATGATGAAAAATATTTTGAAAATTATAAAAATTTAATTGATAGAGGGAATCCTGATTTTATTGAACTTAAAGCTTATATGCACTTGGGAATGAGTCAAGGTAGACATACTAAGGAACAAATGCCAGAATTTGTTGAAGTGGTTGAATTTGCAAAAAAATTAGCAAATTATTTAGGAAATTATTCATATATTGATTCAGCTCCAAATTCAAGAATTGCTTTACTAAGAAGAAATGATTCAAAATACAATGTATATTTAGATAAATTTGAGAATTCAAAATAAATAAGTTTATATTGAAATTTAGTTTAATATATATCTGAGATAAATATAATTTATTATGATCTTATAATTAATTATATCTTAAATGATACTTCAAAATATAACTTTTTTAAGGAAATTTATGTAGTGAATCAAAAAAGAGTATAGCTAACTTTTTAGAGATTATCTAAATTATCAATTGATTTTCTAAATGCTCTTCCAACTCCACCTTGACCTAATTTAATTCCACCAAAAATTCTTGAAACAATTAACATATGAGAATTTAATTTATTTTGATTTAAATACTGATAAATAATTCTCCCAGGAGATCCAACTTCAGAGTCATTTGTAATTTTAGTTTCAGATTTAAATATGATTGAATAGCAATGATGATTTGCTTTTTTGTGTTCTTTTTTGTTAATTTCAATAATTTCTTTATATTCTCCAAAATTTTCAATTTTATATAAATATGAATAAAATTTTGATTTTTTTTCTTCATATAATCCTTTTTTTAATAATTCCATTTTAAAAAAGTAATTTAAATATCTCTGAGAAAAAATTTTTAATTTTTTCAATAAAAGTAGGTTTTTCAATTATAAAATTAAATTCTTTAGATTCTATAATATTTGAACCTAAATTTAAATTAATTTCAAGGGAATAATTTCCTGGGTTTAAATCCAAATTTAAATTATTTTCTTTTAATGTAGATTTTTCAATTAAACTTTCATTTAAATAAATTAGAGTTTCAAGTTTTGAGTTATAATTTGAAATAGAATAATTTAATAAAAAATTTTTCTTAGAAATATTTGTATCATATATTAATGAGGGTTTTGGTATCTCCAAATTAACTTGATTTAAATTATTATTATAGAGGTAAGTAATATTTTCTTTGAAATTTTGAGTATTGAATTCAATTGTTTTAATCTCATTTACTTTTAATTCAATTTTATTACATTCTTGAGATCCACATATTTCAATGTTATACATTTCATAGTTATTTGGATTTTTAATTGAACAAAAAATTGAATTTTGAGG
>CAXPJQ010000005.1:0-2458 GCA_964217375.1 Bdellovibrionales bacterium
ATAAAAAATTCAATTTCCATATCTGGAACTTTTTCATGAAATAACTGTAATTCTCTAAGTGTTAGCTCTCTTGCTAAAACAACTCTTGTAACTCCTAGTTTTTGCCAAAACTTTCCACTCATCCAATTAACATTATTTTGTTGAACTGACAAATGAACTTCAGCTTGAGGGAAGTTCTCTCTAGTTAAATCAATTAACCCCGGGTCTGCCATAATAAAAGCATCAGGTTTAATTTCTTCAACCATTAATTTCATATCTTTCATAAATTGTTCATATTTAAATGAATGTGGAAATATATTTACTGCAAAATAAACTTTAACACCTCTTTTATGTGCATATGGAACTAGTTCCCTTAAATCATCCATTGACATTGTAGATTTCCCTCTAAGTGTAAACATTGGGATTCCACAATAAATTGCATCAGCTCCAAAAGCAATTGCATATTTTGCTTTCTCAAGTGAACCTGCAGGCATTAATAATTCAAAATCTTTTCTTGATTTTCCTTCAATCTTTTTTAAAAAATCTTCTTTAGTGGTAGTATATATATCCCACTTTGTTTCATTTTGTTGTGTCATTTTTAACCGTATTAACCAGGTACAGTTAGGGCACCTATAATAAATAAGAATTAATTTTAGTTTATAAAATAAATTGAAATTAATTCTGTTACTACTATATGTTTGTAATCTAAAAAAATTTATAAAAAAAAGATTATTTTTTATTATTATGAAACCTAAAACTCAATTGGAAAGAGAATTAAATTTTAATTTTTCTCAAATTGAAAAACTATGCAATCAATGTGATTCTTATGGACAAACAAGAAATAGATTTCATGCTTGGGGTTATAATGATGAAGGTTCAAAAGAAGTTTGGTCAATTAGATATCAAAATTCTGATATTTCAACTTTAACTCTAAGTGTTAATTATCTTGGAAATGAATTTAAAATTAGAGCAATTGATCCAAATGTTTCTGGCATGAAAGAATTTAATGAATTGGAATCAAATCATGTTAAGATTTATTTAAATGGTATTGAAAAAGGTTTACTTGACCAAAGAGAAAATATTGAAGGATTAAATTTAATTTATGATATTTTAGAACAACATAACTTATTTAATGGAATATTTAAAACTAAAAACTATCAAAAACCTGAAATAAATAATAAAGAAAAAAGATATAAAAAAGCATCTCAAGAATTAGTTATTCAATTAAAAAATATGGGTTTACCTACAACTCTTGAAAATGAGACTACTGAAGATTTAATTGCAGAAGAACTTTTTATTGAAAAAGTTTTAACTCCAAATCCTAGTAAGGATGATAAAAAAGTTATAAAAGCTTTATACAAAGAGGGTATGCTACCAAGAGATGTTAAAACAATCTCTGAGGCATTGAATATTTTAAAATAAAAAAAGTTGATTTAATTATTTTAAATCAAGAGAATATTTCCCTGGAGATAAATTAGATAAAGCAATTAAACCTCCAAAGATTGCAAGATTTTTCAAGAAATTCATCATTTCTCCATCTCCAATGTGAAACATTAATGTAGCTAAAACTGTATATAAAGCTAAAACTAAAGCACCTTGTTTTAATTTCCATCCAAGTACTAGAGAAAATACTCCAAATAATTCCATTAAAATTGCAACTAAAACTAAAAATGTTGCAGCAGGATACATTGATCCAACCCAACCAACTTGTCCTGAGAATCCACTTAACTTACCCCATAGACTTACTAAAAATAGTAAAGCAATTGAGAGTCTTGCAATTAAAAGTGAACAATTTAAATTTGATTTAACTTTTTTTGTTTTCATAGTGTCTATATATACAACTTGAGTATTTATAAAACTTATTTATAGTTAATAACATTAATAAATATAAATTTGATTATTTATATTTATGAAATCATATCTTGTAAATGGTCATGAAATCAAAATTAAAAAATCTATTTTCTCAGGAACTCTATCAATTGAAGAATATGAAAAACAAATTATAAATGCTCTCTTTAAAATTGGAGTCTCTCAAAAATATATTCAAATTAAAAGACTTAATGAAGGAGTTAAAGTTACTTGGGAGATTAATAAAAAAGAATTTTCATTTATTTGTAACTCTCAAGAAGAATTAAAATTAAATATGGGAGCAATTGCTCAAGCTATTCAAGAAGATGTTAGACAAATAACAAGAGGAATTAAAGATTTAGATCTTGTGATGAAACAATATCAAAATGAAGATATTTCTGAGATTAAAAAACCTAAAAATCTAGTTGATTTTCATAAAGAAGACGAAATAAATATTTTTGAAGAAAATGATGAAGAAATTGAAATATTCTCAAAAGCTGATGCAAGACTTATAATTTCAAATATAAAATCAAGATATAAAAATTTTACTGATTTATCTTTAATTCCTGAAAAAGAAAAAGAAAAATTAAGAAAAGCATATATTTTCCTAGGTGTTGAAGTTAAATTTTAA
>CAXPJQ010000006.1:0-8582 GCA_964217375.1 Bdellovibrionales bacterium
AAAGGCAGTAATTAAGTTAAGAAGTAACCAAGAATACCTTGATTTGAATTTTGAGAGTGCAGAATCTAAAATATCTTCCTCCCTATTAACTCCAGCAAGACCATATACATCTTCAGTTTTACTCTCTTCAATTAACCTTAAAATATCTTGAGTCTCAATTATACCTAAAATATGATTTTCATAATCAACAACAACTAAATTTTTGTGATCATAAGTTCTAAATTTTTTAATAACGTCATCATAGTGTTCATCGTAATATACAAAAGGAATTTCTTCAATACAGTGTTCAAGAGAATGGGGTCTATGTAATACGAAATTTTTAAATGGGATATATCCAATTAAATGGTTTTCTTTATCCCTAACTAAAACTGTTGGAGTTTTTTTACCTCTTGCAAAAGATTTTTTTAATTTGTTATAGAGGGTTTCAACTTTTGAATGCTTATATACAATAATATAATCTAAACTCATTAAACCTGCAGCTGAATGTGGGTCAAAATTAAGTAAATATTCAACTTTCTCTTTAATATTTTCATCTAATTTTTTAGCAACTAAAGAATGTTTATCTTCAGATAACTTTTGCATAAAGTCAGTTACTTCATCAGGGTCAAGATATTTAAATAAATTCAAAATCTCTTTAACACTAAGATTCTCTTCAAGTTTACCTTGCAACTCTGAATTTAAATCAAGAAATACGTGTGCTGCTCTTTGTTTTGGTATTACCTTGAACTCTTTAATTGGATCATCAGAATTTAAAATCTTATCAATGTAATCTGAAATGTTAATGTGATGATCTCTATCCATAGAAAAAATTAAAATTCTTAGTTTATTAATCTTATTATTTATTGTCGAGTTTTAAGTATTAAAGATTTTATTTATAAAAAATAAAAAGGTATTATATATATGCAAAAAACAATATTAATAATAATAATAATAATTTTTGTAATAATATTAGGGGTTGCAATAATGAAGAGTCCAAATAATGAAGAAAAATATTTAATTGATGATATATCAATTGCAACATTTAGTGGAGGATGTTTTTGGTGTTCGGAGAGTACATTTCAAGAACAAGAAGGTGTGTTTGAAGTGATCTCAGGATATGTAGGAGGAAATGAAACAAATCCAACATATGAAGAAGTATCATCAGGAAAAACAACACATAGAGAAGGAGTTCAAGTATATTATGATAAAACTAAAATAACATATCAAGAACTTCTTGAAATATATTGGCAACATATAGATCCAACACAGAAGAATGGACAATTTGGAGATATTGGGAATCAATATAAAACTGCAATTTATTATAGTAATGAAAATGAAAAAAAACTTGCAGAAGAGAGTAAAAAGAAATTAAATGAGAGTAAAATATATGATCTCCCTGTTGTAACTCAAATTATACCATTTACTACATTTTATCCAGCAGAGGAGTATCATCAAGATTATTATTTAAAACAAAGTGGACATTATGAATTATATTCAATTGGGTCAGGAAGAAAAAAATTTATAGAAGAGAATCAAGAAAAAATAAAAATGGCTTTAGAAAATAAAAATAATAAAATACAAAATTTAACAGATTATCAAGTATACATTACTCAACATGGTGGAACTGAAAAACCATTTGAAAATGAGTATTGGGATAACCATGAAGAAGGTATATATGTAGATGTTGTAACAGGAGTTCCACTATTTTCTTCAATTGATAAATATGATTCAGGTTCAGGGTGGCCATCATTTACAAAACCAATTGATACAACTTCAATAATTGAAAAAGAAGATAATTCTTTAGGTATGCAAAGAACTGAAGTTAAATCTGAGGATGGAGATACTCATCTAGGACATGTATTTGATGATGGACCTCAAGAGAGTGGAGGGCAGAGATATTGTATAAATTCTGCCTCATTAAAATTTATTTCAAAAAATAATCTTGAAAAGGAAGGGTATGGACAATATTTAAGTTTGTTTAAGTAATTTAGTTAGAGTTAAGAATAATTTTTATAATTAATTTTTATTAAATTCTATTTATTATAATGGAAAATATATTTTTATTTTATTCTGGAATTTTCTTTTTCTCATTTTTACTTGGAAAAATACTTGAAAAAATGAGAATTCCTTGGTTATTTTCAGGAATTTTTGTAGGATTAATTCTATCTTTTTCAAGTTTTGGAAATCAATTATTAACTGAGAGTACATTTAATTTCTTAGCAGAACTTGGAATGTTTTTTTTATTATTTATAATTGGATTTGAAATTAACTTAAAAACAATTATTAAACAAGAAAAAGAAATTTTGAAGACAACAATATATGTAATTTTTCTTGAAATACTTTTTGGAACAATTCTTTTATACCATTTATTTGATTTAACATTATTTATGGCAATTATAGTCTCATCATCTTTTGCAACTGTGGGTGAGGCAGTACTACTTCCAATACTTAATGAATTTAATTTAACTAAAAAAAAAATTGGACAAAGAATATTAAGTATAGGTATTTTAGATGATATATTTGAAATTCTTGTAATTATAATTGTATCGATGATTGTTGGGAATTCTGGAAATCAAAATTTTAGCATATTATTAAATTTAGGGATTTTATTATTACTATTTATCTTAGTATATATATTATTTGAGGTACATAACAATATTCAAAATTTTAAATATAAAGATACAAATTCTCTATTTTTATTTGTATTGTTTTTTATATTTTTATTTGTAGGGATTGGAAGTTTTATTGATTCTGCATCACTTGGTGCATTACTTGCAGGTGTATCTCTTAGAAATTTAGTTCCTCAAACTAAACTTGATTTTATTGAAAATGAAATTAAAGTTTTATCTTATGGATTTTTAGCTCCAATGTTTTTTGTGTGGGTTGGACTCTCTCTTAATTTGGAATCTCTATTTAATAACATTGAATTAATTTTATTTGTTGTGATTGTAACTCTTATTGCAAAAGTACTTGGAGCAGTCATATCATCTAAAAAAGAATTTGGATTAAAAAAATCAATATTTATGGGACTTGGACTTACAGTGAAATTAAGTACAGGAATTGTAGTACTCTCAATTCTTCTTGAGAATAATTTAATTACTGAAGAAATATTTTCAATTTTAATTGGGGCAAGTATAATATTTACAATTTCAATTCCAATAATATTGCCAATTCTAATTAGAAAATGGAAAATGGAAAATAGTTAATTTTATAATTTTAAAAAAACTATTTATTAATATAAAAAATGAATGAAGAAAATAAAACAAAAATATGGAATGTGATTTTTTCAATATTATTTTTAGTAATTTTAGTTATTACAATTAATAATTTTGAAACTCAAAATTTATTAAATGAAATTCAATTATTTGAATTTATAATTTTAGTTCTTGCAACATTTAGATTAATTAGATTATTTGTATATGATAAAGTAATGAAATGGTTAAGAGATATCTTTGAAATTAAAGAAAAAACTGGATTATTTGCAACAATAAAATCTTTACTTGGATGTCCTTGGTGTTTTGGAATTTGGGCAACATTAATTGTATTCATAATTAATTTCTTAGTTCCAAAGGGAGAAATATTTATTTTAATATTAGCAATTTCAAGCATTGGATCTTTAATTCAAATTAGTGCAAATTTAATTGGTTGGTCTGCTGAGAAGAAAAAAATCGAAGTTCAAAAATTAAATAAATAATTTATTTAATCTCTTCTAAGAGCAACAACAGGATCTAACTTTGAGGCATTTACTGCAGGAATAAATCCTGAGAGAACTCCTACAAATATTGAGATAAATAAAGTTACAATTACAGAGTTTAAAGTAATTATACTTGTTAGTCCAACAAAAGTTAAAATTGTTGAAACTAAATATCCAATTAAAGTACCCAAAACTCCTCCAACTAATCCTATTAAAGCTGAATTTAAAATAAAAATAGTTAAAATATCTCCATTTTTAGCTCCAATTGATTTCATGATCCCAATATCTTTTGTCTTTTCTAAAACTGAGGTAAACATAGTATTTGCAATTCCAACAGCTCCAACTAATAATGAAATTGCTGCAATACCTGTTAAAAATGAAGTCAATGTTGAAGTCATCTCAGCTCTAAAGTCATTGGATTCAGTATTTGTTTTAACACTAAAATCCCTATCATCTTCATCAACATGTCTTGATCTCATTAAATCAGTAATTATTTCTTCCTCAGTTTGATTTAACTTATCTACATCTGAAATTCTAACTTCAATTGAATCATATTCATCTTCTTCAACATCTAATACACTAAATGCAGAATCAATTGGCATTATAATTGAATTTCCTCCATCTTCAATGATTCCAACAACTCTGAAACTCTTACTCTCAATTGAGAGTAATTGGTTTAATTTAATTTCTTTTTCAAAATATTGAGTTGATAACCTCTCTCCAATTAAAATAACATTACTATCTGAAGAACTTAGAGTTCTACCCTCTAAAATCTCAGGAGATTCAATTTCGTCATACACTTTAGGATCAACACCTGTTAGAGAAACAGAACCTTCCTCTCCAAGATATTCCAAATCGACATTTCCTGAAATTAAAGGACTAATTATTTCAATTTCATTAATACCTTTAAGAGTTTGAATATCTTTATCTGTTAGAGGATCAGTTGAAGATGATGAAGAACTAACTCCTCCACCTGGGCCACCTCCATCTCTACCTGGACCAAAACTTTGAGCTTGAGAGTAACCAGGAGTAATAGTGATAATGTCAGCTTCTAAATCTCCTAAATTGCTTGTTATTTGTTGATTTAAACCCTCTCCAATTCCAACAATTGCAATAACTGAGGCAACACCTATAACTATTCCTAAAATTGTTAACCAGGACCTTAATTTGGAATGAAAAACCATATTTAAAGCCATTCTGAAACATTTTTTAAATTTCATAGTACAAAATACCTCTCAATCATATTTATTTTTAAAAAATGTTTTAATACGCTTAGATTTAATTTTATTTTTTTTATTTTCATATTATAACTCCTAAATTAATTTATTATATATATTTCAAAAATTAAAACATTTTTAATTTTTAATTTTTAAATTTAAATCTTTACTTTGAAGATTTAGCTTTTCTTTTTCTTAGAGTTTTAAAACCAAAAAATAAAATTAAAACTCCAACAATACCATATCCTAGATAGATTAACCAAGATTTAAGTGTTGAGATTCCACTTGTAACTCCTGACATTGGACCACCTCCCATTCCTCCTTGAGGAAAATCTCCAGATACTATCATACCTCTATTTCCTCCAAAAGTTGAATTGGTATTTGAAGTTGATGAGATCTCAATTACTTTAGAATCGCTAACTCTATTTCCTGCAGTATCTGTATAATCAATATCTAAAATTAAGTTGCCAATTAAATTTGAAATCTCAAAAGATAAAGTAGTGTAATCTCCTTTATTTAAATCTCCAATAATTTCAGCAGTTTTAATTATATCATCCATTTTATTTTCCTTTGATAAACTAACTTTTACTGAAGTTGCATCATTTGCACCAATATTTGCAATTGAGAAAACATATTCTTCACTTGAAATTTCATCAAGTATAATATCAAATTGAGTTTCACCACCAACATAAATTCCAGTATTTGAACTCTCAGTTGTAATTTCAGAAGTTTTTGTATTTTCATAAGATAAACTAATATCAATTTGATATAAATCTGCATCAACTAAATTACTTGAACTAATAGTAAAAAAAACTTCTTTTTCTTCATTTGAACTTAATTTATCAATAAAAACTTTATTATCCCCATTAACTGGTAAAATAACATTATCTTCATCTTCCCAAGAAAATTCAATATTTCTTAAATTAGTACTACCAACATTTTTAATTATAAAAGAAATGTTTTCAATTGCTCCAGGAATAATTGAATTTTTATCAATACTTACAATTTCAATATTTTTATTTGATGCAACGTTAATTGGAATTAAATGTTCAATTACTGAATTTCCATCTATTTGATTAATAATTAAATTATATTCGCCTGCAAGAGTTCCAGCTTCAACTTTTAATTTAATTTTCTCAGTTGTTGTATATTCATCACTTGAATATACATTATCAATTTCAATATCACTTGCAGAAACTAATGAAAATGGATAATTTTCTTCAATTTCTAAAATAACATTATCAATTGTTCCATAGCCCATATTCTCAATACCAATAGTTACTTCAAAAACATCTCCTGCATATACAGGATCTGGGTTTTGATTAATTAGAGAAATATCTAAAGCTTTTAATTCATCTTCTGCTGCAAATGTTGCAGATAACATAATACTTGAGATAAGTATTCCTAAAAAAAATTTTATTTTGTTTTTCATTTTTTAACTAATTTCAATATTTGTGATATTTTTATTTTCATATTCTTTTATAACTTCACCATCTTTTAATTCAATAATTCTTGATGCGTGTTTTGCTAACTTTAAATCGTGAGTAATCATAATTACAGTTTTTTCTTCTTTTTTCCATAAATTACTTAGAGTCTCAAGAACATTTTTACCTGTCTGAGAATCAAGAGCTCCAGTTGGTTCATCAGCTAGAATAACTTTAGGGTTTGCAGCAAGACATCTTGCAATTGAGACTCTTTGCTGTTGACCTCCTGAGAGTTGAGATGGTAAGTTATTTTTTTTATCTTCAAGATTTACAAGTTTTAACATCTTTTCAACTCTTTTATTTGATTTATCTTCGTCATATTCTTGAAATTCAAGAGGCAATTTAATATTATCAAAAGCATTTAGAGTTTGAATTAAGTTATATTGTTGAAAAATAAAACCAACAGTTTTTCCTCTATGTGTTGCCAAATCAGATTCTTCTAATTCATCTATATTTTTTCCATCAAGATAAACTTCTCCCTTTGAGGGCCTATCAAGACATCCAACAATATTCATCATTGTAGATTTTCCTGAACCAGATGAACCAATAATTGCAACAAATTCATTTTCATAAATTTTTAAAGAAATATTTTTAATAGCGGGAACTTCAATTTCTCCCATCTTATAAATTTTCCAAACATTTTTAATTTCAACTATTGGCTTTTTCTTCATTGTAATAATATTTGGGTTTATTTTATATATAAAGAAAAAGGAATTAAAAGATATACTTATAATACATCTTTACCAGAAGAAGTCTTCTGATTTAATTTGTTTTTTAGGGAAACCTAAAGTCTCTAAATCTCTTTTAACTGCATCTTTAAGAGGTTCAGGACCACATAAATAAATCATGGTATTTTCAAAGTTAGATAAATTGTCTTTAAGAATATCTAAATTAATTCTACCATGATGTACACCCTTTAATTTAGTTTTTTCATTACTTAGAATATAAGTTTTTTTGAACCAAGAATGATTAATTTTATCAAATTCTTTTCTAAATATAATATCTTCTTTAGTTCTTGTACAATAAATTAAATTTACATTTTGATTAAATTTATTTTTATTTTTTTCAATGTCAAGAGTTAAACTCATAAATGGAGTAATTCCAACTCCTCCTGCAATAAATAATAAATTTTTATATTTAGTTTTATTTGTAAATATTCCAAAAGGTCCCTCTAAAATAATTTCATCTCCTTTTTTTAATTCAGATGCAATCTTTGTAAATTTTCCATTTAATTTAATTGTAAATCTTAAATCACTATGAGGAGCTGAAGAAATTGTAAATGGGTGTCTTGCATATAACTTATGACCATTTATTCTTAGAAAACAAAATTGACCTGCTTTGAAATTAGTTTTAATTTTATTTTTATTTTCAAGAATAAGTGAGTAAGTATCTTTAGTTTCCCAAATTAACTTTTTAATCTGAAAATTTCCTCTAAATCTCTGCTTTAATTTAATATTTGTTCTATAAATTACTCCGATAATAAATAAAATAAATAAAATTCCATATAAAATTTGCATAAAGTAATATTTACTCTCAGTTCCAATTTCAAAACCATGATATAGAGATGATAAAAATAAAACATAGGTTAGAATATGAATACCTTGCCATACATTATATGAAATTCTTTTATATAAAATTGAACAAGTTCCAACAATTAAAAACATGTAAAGAGATAAAGTTCCTAAAGCAAGAGGTAGATATGAGAAGTCAGGTAATAAATAATTTGCCATATATGAATCTGATAAAATAAAAAAAATAGGATGGGATAAAACAAAAAATAAAGTAGTTAGAGCTAACCTCTTTTGGAATTTGATAATAGAATCAAGACCAATTACTTTATCAACTAATCTCCCAAAATCTCCAAGAATTACTAATGTTGCTAAAAATAAAAATGCAACAAGACCACTGAATTTACCAATTGCATAAAAAACTTCAGATAAACTACTAAAACTATCTAAGATGAAAACTAGATAAAACATGACTAAAATGATTAAACTATATGTAATAAAAAAAATATTAACTAAAGTTTTTTTCTCCATTATATTTATAGTTTTAATTTATTTATATATTTTTATGTATTAACAGTAGATGAACCTTTTTGATTTCAAAAAGATTAATTCTCAATATTTATTGATATAAATATCAGGTTATATTCAAAATTCAATCGAATTTTGATTTAATTAAAAGCTAAAATTCTTTTTTAGATAT
>CAXPJQ010000007.1:0-3653 GCA_964217375.1 Bdellovibrionales bacterium
ACAAATTGAAACTCTAAATAAAGTTCTTGACATTTTAACTAAAGAATTAAATATTAAGAAAGTAATTGGACATAATCAAGCAATATATGATTTATTAAAGGGAAGTAAAAAATTAACACTACCTGAGATTGAACCAATTTCAATTACAAATGATATTGAATATTATTCATTTTTAAAAAAAATAGATATTGAAGTTCAACAATCAAAAGACGAAGAACTCTTAAACATATTTAATAGACTTAAAACCTGTCCCGGGATCAATTTCTATAAATCCCTTCAAGAGATAGAAAAAAAGTTTAATTTAAGCTCTTAAAGAGCTAATTTTCCATAAATTTAATTCATGTTTAGAATTAATTTCAACTAACATATCAGCAGTCATTTCCTCATCAACTTTTCCAATGAATTCTCTATAGATTTTAACTAATTCCCTATATGAATTCTCTAATTTTTCTAAAATTTCATCTTGAGACGAGATAGCTTCAACTTCTTCTGAAATTAAACTCCAATCAAGATATTTTGAAAATGAAGAGATTGGGAATTCATCTTTTGCTCTAATTCTCTCAGCTAATTCATCCACAATTTCAATTTTTGAGTTATATAACTCTTCAAAAAATGAATGTAATTCTAAAAACTTACTTCCACGAATATTCCAGTGAAAATTTTTAATATTTTGTGTTAAAACTGATTCTGTAGCAATTAATGTATTTAATAAATTTATAGTTTCATTTACCATTTTAAATATAATAGTTAATAATAGAATAAAAAGAATTTTATTAATTTAAAAATGTCAAAAAAGTCATCATTTAAAAAAATAAATTTTATTTGGAATTTATAATTTTCCAACTAAATCTAAACCTGGTTTTAATGTATCTTTACCTGGTTGCCATTTTGCAGGACATGCCATTCCAGGATGTTCTCTTGCAAATTTAAGTGCTTCAATTTTTCTAACTAATTCTTGAGCATCTCTTCCAATTGGTTCATCTGTAATTTCAATTCCTTTAATTAAACCTTCAGGATCAATAATAAATGTTGCTCTATCTGCAACTCCTCCTTCTTCTCTTAAAACTTCATATGCTTTTGAAATTTTATGTTCAGGGTCTGCAACCATTGGGAACTTAATTTTTTTAATTCTATCTGAAGCGTCATGCCAAGCTTTGTGAACAAAATGTGTATCAGTTGAAACTGAAAGAACTTCTCCTCCTAATTCTTGAATTTTTGTATATGCCTCAGCAATATCTTCAAGTTCTGTTGGGCAAACAAAAGTAAAATCTGCAGGATAAAAAAATAAAACTACAAACTTTCCTTTGTAATCATCTAACTTTACTTCAATAAACTCATCTTTATGATAAGCATTTGCTTTAAATTCTGGTGCTTGTGTATTTAATTGTACCATAATATATAGAGTATTCCAATATTTATAAATTATTGGTAAGAATTTCGTACTTTCTAGTTGTAATTGTGAAATTAAAAAGAACTTTTTCACAAAATAATTCGAAATTAGAACCAAAATAGATACATTTATAAAAAAATAAGTACTAATAAAGATATGATTGATAATAAAGATGAAACCATTATTAAAATTCTTGAAAAAAATGGTAGAACTCCATTTACTCAAATTGCAAACATATTAAAGATCTCTGAAGCTGCAGTTAGGAAAAGAATTAAAAAATTAGAAGAAAAGGAAATTATTTTAGGATATAAAGCTCACGTTAATTATAAAAAGCTTGGATTCTCAAATAAAGTAATTCTAGGTGTTGATACTACATCTAAAGATTATTTTAAAGTAATTAATTTACTTAAAGAATTCAAAGAAATTAAAAATTTAACAACATCTAGTGGAGATCACATGATTATGTTTGAAGTTTGGATTAAAAATACCCAAGAACTCTCAAATTTATTAGAAGAAATAAATAAAATTGAAGGTGTAATTGAATCTTGTCCTTCAATTATTCACGAAACCCTTAATTAGTTTTTCTATGTGAAAAAAACATACATTACAAAAACCATAATCATAAGTCCAAATGAAATTGAAAACGTTCTCATTAAGAAAAAAAATGAATCTCTATTTTTTTCATCTATTCTAAATACAAATAATTCTGACAAATTTAACTTATCTGTAAAAAGAAGTGTTAATTTATATACCCAAGATCCAATTGATTTGTTAAAAATAACAAACGATAAACCTAAAAGTAAATAAGAATAAAAAAATAACATTCTTGGATCCATTATAATATAAATTAAAAAGTTATCATTTAAAACTTTTTTTATCATAATTGGGTAATTAAATTAAAAAAAGAAATTAAAAATATTTCTGAATATGTTCAAAAGCTGAATATGCTGCAACTGAACCCTCTGCTGAACCTATAATTCCTTGTTTCCACTCAGAATTTGTCACATCTCCTGCTGCATAAACTCCCTCAACATTAGTTCTTGATAATTTATCAATAATGATTTCTCCTTTTTGATTTAAATCTAAATTCAATTGTTTTGCAAGTTCATTTTGAGGAAGCATTCCAATTGCAATAAAAACTGCAGATAAATCAATTTCATCTCCATTATCTAATAATACTGACTTCACTACTTGATCTCCTTTAATTTCTTTTAAATTAACTCCTTCAATTATTTCAATGTTCTCAATTGCTCTTACCCTATCTGAATTGATTGGCTCAGCTTTTAGAGTTGATCTAACAAACATATATACCTTTGAACAAATTGAAGATAACACCATCGCCTCTTTTGCAGCTGAATCTGACCCACCAACAATTGCTGCAACTTTTCCTCTAAAAAATGGCCCATCACAAGTTGCACAATATGAAATTCCTTTATGAGCAAACTCATTTTCTCCTGGTGCATTTAGATGTTTATGTTTTGTACCTGTCCCTAGAATCACTGTTTTTGTTTTATATTCTTTTTTCAAAAAAGCAGTTTTTACTATAAAATAAGTTTTTCCATCCTCTTCAATTTTCTCTATACTTGAAACTTCATCATCACTAATTGGAACATTATTTGCCTCAACATGTTTTTGCAATGCATCTCCTAATTCTTGTCCTGTAACTGAAACAAATCCTGGATAATTCTCAACTAAATGTGTTGTTGTAATTAACCCTCCTCTCTCTTTTGCAATAACTAAGGTTTTTAAATTAAATCTTTTAGAATAAACAGCTGCTGGAAATCCTGCACAACCTCCCCCAATAATAATTACATCATATTCTTCCATAGTATAATTACTAGAAGTTTTATTTATTAAGCTTTACTTTAATGTGAGAAATAAAATAAATTTAGAACAATAATTATTTAGTTAAATCTATAGCATTCTTTGTAAATTTATAATCTCCAATTCCATAGAAACTATAACTTTGATAAGATCTTGGTCCTAAATCAACATAATATTCTTTAATTTCACCTGATTTTAATTTAAGCTTTAGCTTAAATTCCCCTGAAATGTTATCTCCTTCAAAAACATTAACTCCCCAATTGGTTAAATCTTCAACTAAAAGTGCATAAGATAATTCCCCCTTACTATAATATTTTACTGGTAATACAAAAGAAGTTAAATTTCTTTCCCCTCCATCCCATAAATTTGAAGCATTTATACAATAACTTTCAACCTCATGTTTAGAAATAAGTCCCTCTGAATTAAATCCTTTTGGAAT
>CAXPJQ010000008.1:0-12332 GCA_964217375.1 Bdellovibrionales bacterium
GGAGTTTGTGCATCATAAGATAGTGTTGTTGTTTGAGATGAATTTAAACATCCTCCTGCAAGTGTTGACCATGTAATTGTTCTACTATCTGGAGAGAATACTGCATTTGCAGAATCTGTACCTCCAATTGATAAATTATCAAAAGTCACATTTAATAAATTTCCTGAACTATTTAGAGTCAATGCATTATGAATTAATGAAATGTTATAAATACAATTATTTGGATAACTTACATTATTCATAACATTAACAACAGAATCTGTAATTGTTAGAGGAAGTCCTGCAAAAATTCTTGAATCTGAATATGATGCAGTTAAATTAAGCGGAGGTGCAACTGAAGTTGTATTAATATTATAAGAAAAAATACTTGATTGTCCTGCTCCTAAATCTGGAATATATAACAACATATAATCTGAGGCCGTATTAAATGTACTAACAAATCCTTGAGATCCTGACAAATTAGTCACATTATAAATTGAAGAAATTCCTGAGATGTTAATTAATATATCTTGAGCTGCCTGGGTTGCATGTACATTTGTAATATTAATTAAACCTGTTGCAGTATATGTATTTTGAATTTCACCCGCATCAGCATGTAATCCAGAAGTTGAACCTAAAGGGTTATATAAAACATCTTCTGAAACCGTTTCCCTAATTGAAACATCAACTAAAGCTGCAGCTGAGTATGATGAAGCAATTCCTATAGATACTACAAAAATTAATTGTAGTACTCTAGTGAGCATATTTTTAGTAATCATATATAAATTGCCAGCCAAAACTATTTTTATTATATTTTGACTACTTAAAAGTGCTCATACAACGGTTTCTTTTCAAATTCATCTGGGTTTGAAACATCAGATTTTCTTATTTCTTTAAATTCTTCCTTTTTAATCTCAGGTATTTTCTCAACTGCACTTTGAAATGCAATTGATGAAATATCTTTAATATATATCTCTAAAAACTCAATTGTTTTCTCAGGATATAAGTTATACATCTCTCTTATTGTCCAACCTAATCCTTTTTGAACATAATAGTCTTCATCATTTAAAAGCATTTTAATTCTTTGTGATGCAACCTCAAAAGTAATTGGGTTTATTCTCTGTTTTGAATAATAAAAAAGTGAAGTTAAAGATAATCTCCTATGCCATTTATTTGATGAATTTGAAAATATTGTTAAGATTTCTAGAAAAGATTTTCTTCTATCTAAAATATTTGCATATATTTTTGTTAGAATGTCACTATGCCACCAGTTTTCAATTTTATCTGAGAGTTTAATCATAGTTTCTTTTTTTTCAATTAAAAATCCTATATCTAATTTATCTAATTCCATTAAAATCCAAGTTATCACCTCTGATATATTTGAATTATTATATACTGAAACTAAAATTTCAAATTGTTCTTCTCTTGACTTTAAATAAATTTCTTCTATTTTTAATTTCCTTAAAACTAAATTTGAAATCCCTAATATATTTAAGCTACTCTCTTGCAAATCCTTAGTAAATTTAATTTCTTTCCTCTCAAGTTTTCCCACCTCAAGTTCTATTAAATTTTGATAATAATTCATATTCATTTTTCAAGTAAACTTATTCTTCTTTGATGTCTCTCAAAATTTGAAAATTGTGTTAAAAGAAATGTTTTTACAATTACTTCATATTTATTTGAATCAAATTCTCTTGCCCTTAAACATAATACATTTGCATTATTATCATATCTTGCCATCATTGAAGAATATTCATCATAACACATTGCAGCTCTAATTCCTCTAACTTTATTTGCAGCAATTACCATTCCAGTTCCTGAGCCACAAATTAAAATCCCAAAACTATTTTCCTGAGTTAAAACTCCTCTTGCAACTAATCTTGCAGTTATTGGATAATCATCATTTGAATTTTTATCATATACTCCCAAATCTTCAAAAGTACATTCTAAATTTTCTAAAATATTTTTAATTAGTTCTTTAACTTCAACTCCTGCATGGTCTGACCCAAGAAAAACTTTCATATAAAAAATATTAAATTAAAACTATATAAATATAACTTTTAATTAAAAAATAAAAAAGAATAATTTTATTCAACAATAACTTTCATTGCCTTTCCAAATTCTCCTTTTGAATTTCTTGCAATATAATTTTTAATATTTTCTTTGAAAAATTGAGGGAATTGTTCCTGAATTCTACCAATTACATAATATCCTATTGCAACAAAAGTTCCAATGTCACAATTTTCTGGAAGAGGTATACTAAAAACTTGTCCTTGAAAATCAAAAGACCCCTCTCCAAATTGAATTGCAAGCTCCCTATCACTTGGAACAACTGTAATTGCATGCCTCATTTCTTCATATGTTTTTACATCTCTTGCAACTCTTCTCCCAAATAATTCAATAAATTTAACTTCAAATAAATGATTTGCTGAACTAAATTGATCTGGAGTCACTAAGAGAAATCCATAATATTTATCAAAAAACTTTGGAATCATAGGTTCAATTTCCTCTAAAATAAAATTCATAATTTTATTTGGATCTTCTCTTGTTTTTGCTAAAATCCAACCTAAATATGTTGAAGTATTATAAGTATAGGGTTCTCTATTTTTTAGAGTTACAATAGTATTTTTAGAACCAACAACACTCTCTCCTTGGGAATTTTTAGTACATGTAACTAATTGACATTCAAATCCTTCATCAATTACATGTTTTGCAATAATTGGAGCATGTTTACCTCCAGATGCACTAAATACTATTACTCCATCAATTCCTGATACATTTAATTTTTCTCTAAAGTTGGTTTCATCTGCATACACTGCATCTTTTGAATCAAAAAGAATTTTAGCTGTAGCAATTGCATTTCCTGAACCTACAACTAAAGGTTTTTTAAATTCTCTAAATTTAACATCTCCAATTTTATTTTTTGAGAATAACTCTAATGCCGCCATTACAACTTCATGAAGATATGGCAAGTTATCTTCATTCATTTTTTCAATTATATCTAAATAATTCTTCATTTTTTAATACCCAATTTATATTTTCTCCAATCTTGTTGGAATTTCACTAAACCTAAATCCGTTAATGGATTGTAAAACAATTTTTCAAAAATGTTATATGGCATTGTTGCTATATCACACCCAATTTCAGCACATTCATGTATATGGTGTGGAGATCTAATTGATGCTGCTAAGATTTTAGTTTCAAACTTATAATTAGTATAAATTGTTTTAATTTCCTTAATCAATTCAACTCCATCATACCCTTCATCATCAACTCTCCCCAAAAAAGGAGACACACACCAAGCCCCAGCTTTTGCTGCAAGTAACGCTTGGTTTGCAGAAAAACATAAAGTTACATTTACTCTAATTTTTTCTTTTGATAAAATACTTACTGCCTCAAGACCTATTTGTGTTAGAGGTATTTTAACTAATACATGTTTATCTAATTTTGATAAAACTCTTGCTTCCTTTAAAATTGACTCAACTGAACTTGTATCTATTACTTCTGCAGATACTGTGAAATCATCATCTAAATTTTTTTTTAAAATTAAATTTATTTCTTTAATTAATTTTTTAAAATCTTCTCCCTCTTTAGAAACTAAACTAGGATTTGTTGTTACCCCATCAATTAACTTTGTTTTTGAGGCTTTCTGAATTTCTTCCAAATTACCTGTATCTAAATATAACTTCATCCTACAATAAAAATTAATTTAGTAATTTAAAAATCTAAGTTACTACTACAATAAATCTTGAAGTAAATCAAAATTTTTCTTTGGGTTCTGAGATGATGAAATAAAAGAACCTACTGCTAATCTATCAATTCCAAAAGACAATGATTCTCTTCCTGAATCCAAATTAATTCCTCCATCAATTTGTAAAATTAAATTGGGAAGGTATTTTTTTATTTTGTATGCTTTGTCTAAAACTTCTCCAATAAATTTTTGACCCTCAGCTCCAGGATATACTGACATTAACATAGCTTCATTTACTTGAGATAATAAAAATATAAAATCTCCAACTTGAGTTTCTGGATTTACAACTAAAGCAACTTCAATATTTTTCTTATTGAATTCTTTTTTAAGAGAAATAAATGAATCTAAATCTTTAAATAATTCTACATGTACAAAAACTCTTATTACCTTTAATTTTGAGCAATCATCTAAATACTTGATTGGTTGTTTTACCATTAAATGTACTTCAATATCTTGTTTTCTGTTTTTATAATTTAGAGAATCTAAAATATTTATTGTTTTTGTTTCAACAAAATTCCCATCACAAATATCTAAATGTATTAAATCTGCAAAAGATAATATCTCAAATTTTTTCTTAAGAATATCTAAATTTGTTGCAAAAATAGTAGGTACTACTTTTCTTTTCATATATTTATTTTAATTTTTAATATTTATAAAAAAATAGAATTACTTAAAAATTACTTACTTAAACTTTAACCTACATTGATTTAAATCTTTAATTGATGAATAATTTGCATAAATTAACATTAATAATCCAAGTATTTTCAATTCTAATCCATGGTATGGAAAAAGTGAAATTAATGACGCTAAACCTATATATGATGCAATTGTAATTGAACAAGCTGGACATCCTGCAACTAAAATCCCAAAAAAAGTTCCTATAAAAGAAGTTGCTGAATTTTTAGAATCAAAGCTTGAAAACTTCACATATTTATATACAAAAAAAGTTAAAAATGAAGCAAAAAATATAGCAATTAAAAGCTGTAAAATGTAATTAATATAAAAGTGAGTTACTCCTAAATTCCCTTTAATTAAATCGTAATTTGTAATTAACTCAAAAAATAAATAAAATAATCCAAATGTAACTAAGAAAAAAATAAGATATCTAAAATTAGAAAAAACTTCTCTCAAGTTATTAAAAAAATCATTTAAATTTAATTTCATAAGATAAACTGAGATATTAGTTTTATAAAATTATTTATTATTATAATTAGAATATAAGAAAAATCACATCTAAATAAAAATTAATTTTTATTTAAATTAATTTAATTGAGCTTCAATTACTTGTTCAAAAGCTGAAAATGGTTGAGCTCCAACTAAAAGTTGTCCATTAATTACAAATGATGGTGTTCCTGAAACTCCTAATGCTTGACCTTCTGCAAAATCTGCTTGAACTTCTGCAGCTACAGTTGGATCTTCAATACAATTAGTATATGCTTCTTCTGAAACTCCAACTTCAATTGCCCATTCTTGTAATTTTGAATTTGATAACATGTTTTGATTTTCAAAAATCATATCATGGAAACTAAAAAATGCATCATTTCCAGCTTCTCTAAAAACACATTTGGATGCAATTGCTGAGGGTTCAGCTAATTGGTGAAATGATAAAGGGAAATCTTTAAACACTAATTTAACTTTACCAGTATCCACATAATTTTCTTTTAATAAACCATATGTCTCTGAGTAAAATCTTCCACAGAATGGACATTCAAAATCTGAATATTCAACAATTGTAATTGGTGCATCTACATCTCCAATAAAAGGTCTATTTTCAATATCTGGTTCTCCAACTTGAGGCGCAGTTGTATCAACTTGAGTATCATCAACCACACTTGGTGCAGTTCCATCTCCATAACCTGGAGCATTTGCTGCAAAGAAGTTATCTAATCTCTCAACTTGTTCAGAGATTTCTCCTAAATCTGAATTTGAAGAAGATTCACTTCCCATTAAAATTGCAACTGAGAGTACTAATTGCAGAGCTACCATAACTAAAACAACAATTAATAATGTTGATACATTATCATTTTTTGGAGTTGAATTAGTTTGAGTAACGCTAACTTTTTCTGCAGTTTTCTTTGCAGCTGTAGTTTTTTTCTTTTTTGTGCTTTCTTTCATGTACAACTTATATTCTAAAAAAGGATATTTATAAATTCTTGCTTAAATTAACAATAGTGAAATAAATCTTTTATAAATAACAATTTAATTAGTGAAAATATACTCTTTAATCTATCAGTTAAATATAATATTTAAATAATAAAAGAATAATTAATTATCATGGTAAATAATAAAAATCAATTCATAATATGTAACTCATGTCAAAATGAATTAAAAAAAGTACGTGAAATTGAACACATTGAAAAAAATAATTTTGTTCTTTTATCTAACCCAAGAAAAGTTTTCAATTTTAATTTTCCTGTAAAAATGGATGATGGGAGAATTGAATTAATAAATGGATTTAGAGTTCAATTTAATGATGCCCTTGGCCCAACTAAAGGTGGAATTAGGTTTCATGAAAGTGTCGATTTAGCTGAAGTTACTCATCTTGCATTTTTAATGTCTCTAAAAACATCTTTAATTGGAATTCCTTATGGTGGTGCAAAAGGAGGAATTAGAATTAATCCTGAGAATTATTCAGAAAATGAACTTGAAAAAATTACACGAGCATACATGAGAGAGATTCATAAATGTATTGGCGTTGATGTTGACATTCCAGCTCCTGATGTTAACACTAACCCTAAAGTTATGGGCTGGCTTTTAGATGAATACGAAAAAATAACTGGAGTTAAATCTCCTGGAATTATTACTGGAAAACCTTTAGAACTTGGAGGCTCAAAAGGAAGAGATATTGCAACAGCTCTTGGTGCATTTTATATTATTGAAGAAAAATATAAAGATATAAAAAATAAATCTGAAATTAAAGTTGCAATTCAAGGTTTTGGAAATGCAGGGTCAAATATTGCAAAACTACTTCAAGAAATTGGGTTTAAAATTGTTGCAATCTCTGATTCAACTTCTGGAATTTATTGTGAAAATGGTCTTGAGGTAAACCAATTTATTGGCTTTAAAAAAGATAGAAAACACTTTATTGACTATGAAGAAAATCTTGGAATTAAAAAAATTTCAAATTCTAAACTTTTAGAACTAGATGTAGATTTATTAATCCCTGCAGCTCTTGGTCATGAAATAACTTCAGAAAATGCTTCCAAAATTAAATCTAAAGTAATTGTTGAGCTTGCAAATGCCCCAATTACAGTTGAAGCAGATCTAACTCTTGAACAAAATAACATTGAAGTTATTCCTGACATTCTAGCTAATGCTGGAGGAGTTGTTGTATCCTATTTTGAATGGATTCAAAATAGACAATATTTATACTGGAGCTTAGAAGAAGTTAAATCTGAATTAAAAGATCATATGATTAAAGCATATCAAAAAGTTGTAGCTGACTCTAAATTTCATGGACACTCTCTAAGAACTGGATCTTATTCTCTTGCAATAAATAGAATTTTAGATGCTGAGACATTAAGAGGTAATTAATTACTCTCTTTTAGATATTCACCTATATTAAATTCATTAATAAAGTTATCATTTTCAATTTTATGTACACTAATACACTCTGAATAATAATCTAGAATATATCTTTTATCATTCTCAAAATTAACTCCATAATCAATTCCCCTTGGAAGTGTTTTCCCATAAACTAATTTCAAAACTACTTCTCTTGAACGTAGATTTACTTTATTTGGTGTATTTTTTAAAATAAAATCAAGTAAAAATTTAGATGGTAATAATTTTTCAAGTTGGATAAAAATTAAATTTGAATCAAAAACTTTTTTTCCTGAAAATCCTTTATCAACTAAATAAATCTGATTAAATTTTAGAAATATTTTTTTATTATCTAAAAAAGAATCAATAATTTCAGAACTAAGATTAAAAGATATCAAGTAATCTCTTAAATAATTTAAATCCATATCTAAATAGAATAGATATTTAATTATTTATAAATTTGAGTTAGGTCAAAATAACTCTTTGTAGGCATTTTATCAACTGGTATCCTACTTGGTTTTTCTAAATTATAACTAGAATTTGAATTATCAGAACAACTTGAAAAGTTTAAAACTGTAGTTATCCCTCCTAAAACTATAATAGCTCCTACTATACCCCCTTTTAGATTTAATCTTTTTGGACTTCCTAATCTTGTCTCTAAACTTTTTTCTTCAAAAGAACCACACCCATAAGTTTTAAAATCTTTAGAAGGATCTTGAGAATTTCTCAAAAGATCTTGAGTTTCTTGTACTTTTTTCTTCATTTCTGAAGAATCATATAAACCTGTTACTCCTAATTTATCTTCTGGATTACTTCTATTTAATTCTAATTCAACTACATTATCTGATTCTTTATGTTTATAACTCATTTTTAATTTAAATTTTTATAATATATTAAGAAAAACATCTTGTTTTTTAAAAATGTTACTATTAAGTAACAAAAATAAAAAATAAAAATCTCTTTAATTTGAAGCTAAAAATGGCTTAAAAATAAAAAAGTTATAAAAAAATAAAATTCACTTTAAAAAGTAGTAACGAAATCATTAAACAATCAAAACAAAAAAGTTACTATGAGTCAAGATTTAAGGACAAAAGAGGTTTTTATTGAAGAAGAACTTAAAGAAGCTTATTTAGCATATGCTATGAGTGTAATTGTTGGAAGGGCTTTACCTGATGTAAGAGATGGGTTGAAACCAGTTCATAGAAGAATTATTTATGCAATGCACAAAGAAGGTTTAACTCCAAGTAAAAAATATTCTAAATCTGCCGGAGTTGTTGGAGAAGTATTAAAAAAATATCACCCTCACGGAGATTCCTCAGTTTATGATGCCATGGTTAGAATGGCTCAAGAGTGGAACATGAGATATTTATTAGTTGATGGACAAGGAAACTTTGGATCAATTGATGGAGATAACGCTGCAGCGTATAGGTATACTGAAGCTAGAATGGCTAAAATTACTCAAGAGTTTCTTCAAGATATTGAAAAGGAAACTGTTGCAATGCAAAAAAATTTCGATGATACAGTTGAAGAGCCAACAGTTCTACCAACTAAGATCCCAACTCTTCTTGCAAATGGATCTCAAGGAATTGCAGTTGGAATGGCAACAAATATCCCGCCTCATAATGTAACTGAACTCTTAGATGCAGCAATTGATGTAATTGATAACCCAAATCAAAGTGTTGAAGAATTAGTTAGAAAAGATATCATTAAAGGGCCTGATTTTCCAACTGGAGCTACAATTTTAATGAATAAAGGGATCCAAGACTTTTATTTAACAGGTGAGGGTTCAATTACAATGAAAGCAATTTGTTCAACTGAGGATATTGGTAAAGGAAAATCTGCAGTAATTGTTGAGGAACTTCCATATCAAGTTAACAAATTAAATTTAATTAACAATATTGTAGAATTAGTAAAAGCGGGTAAAATTAAAGATATAACTGATATTAGAGATGAGTCAAATAAAAAAGGAATTAGAATTTACATTGAAATTAAAAAAGATGTCGACCCAAATATTGTTTTAAATCAACTATATAAATTTACATCTCTAAAAGGGAACTTTTCTGCAAAATTATTATCTATTGTAAATGGAACTCCTAAGATTTTAAATTTACTTGAATATATGAATAATTTCATTGCATTTAGAAAAGATGTTATTGTAAATAGAACTAAATATGATTTAAGAAAATCTCAAGAAAGATTACATCTATTAGAAGGTTTAAAAATTGCTCTTGATAACATTGATGCAGTGATTGCATTAATTAAAGGATCAAAGTCAGGACCTGAAGCAAAAGAAGGTTTAATGACCAATTATTCTTTAAGTGATTTACAAGCCCAAGCAATTTTAGATATGAGACTGCAAAAATTAACAGGTCTTGAAATGGATAAAATTAGAGAAGAATATAATGAAATCCTAAAAGTAATTGAGAGTTTAAAATTTATCTTAGAAAATGATTCAAAGCAATATGAAATTATTAAATCTGAATGTCTTGAAATTAAAGACAAATATGGTGATGTAAGAAAAACTAGATTAATTACAGATGATTCTAACATTTCAATTGAAGATTTAATTCAAGATGAAGATTTAGTTATTATGATTACTCAAAATGACTATATTAAAAAAGTTCCACTTGAATCATATAGGTCTCAAAAAAGAGGAGGTAAAGGAATTAATGCACATATCAAAGATGAAGATATTGTTAAAAACTTATTTGTTGCAAATTCAAAAGATTCTCTACTTATTTTCACAAATGATGGAAACATTAATTGGATGAAAGCATATGAAGTCCCAGCAGTTACTGGTCAATCAAAGGGAAGACCTATTGTAAATTATATTGATTTAAAAGGTAAAAAGATTACAAATGTAATTAATGTATCTAATTTAAATGAGGGTTACTTAATTTTCTTAACTAAAAAAGGAATCATTAAAAAAACTGAAATGGCAAACTTCTCTAAACCAAGATCTGGAGGAATTAAAGCAATTAATTTAGATGAAGGGGATACTGTTCTCTCAGTTATTTATACAAAAACTGCCCAGGAAGATATTATTATTGAATCAAATGTTGGATATTCAATTAGATTTAAACAAACTGACCTCTCAACTCTTGGAAGAACTGCAAGAGGAGTTAAGTCTATGAATTTAAAAGATGGAGAAGAAGTTGTAGGAATTGAACTTGCAAGAATTGGTAAAACAATGCTTACAATTAGTGAAGCAGGATTTGGTAAGAGAACTCTCTTATCTGAATACCCTACAATTAAAAGAGGAGGTAGAGGTGTAATTGATATTAAAACTGATGCAAGAAATGGTAAGGTAGTTACTATGAAAGCAGTTAGTGAAGATGATGAAATATTAATTATGACATCCCAAGGAAAAATCATTAGAACTCCTGTAAGTGATGTGAGAATTATTGGTAGAAATACTAAAGGAGTTAAAATTGTAAATTTATCTGAAGGAGATCAAGTTGAGAGAATTGAGAGAATTGCAACAGATGACGAAATTGAAGAATAAATAAATTCTTTAATTTTTATTTCAAACCCAATAACTTTTTTTCTAGTTGAGAATAAACATTAACTAATTCTGAAACTGTTTCAATTTGACGGTAAGCTTGAGCATAAACAATTTCCACTCCTTCGGGAGAATCTTCTGTAATTTCCTCAAGTTCAAAATTTAATTTTGAGCTTAAATATTTAAAAAAAAGATTATCTTTAATTTGGGTTATTGTGAATACATTTTCTAAGTTATTAGAATAAGGATTTTGAAGTGATTTATTTATTTCTAATCCTGTTCTTTGTTCACTAATTTTAAAACTAACCCCATCTACAGGAAATCCTAAAATATTATTACATAAATAAAAAGAATCAGGTACTAACTCAGGAAATGAAGGATGTTCATAAAAAAGAAATTGGAGAATAAAGCTTGAATCATCTCTTTGTTTTTCAAATTTAATTTCTGAAAATTCACTAATTCCCAAATTTAATAATGTTAGAAATTCTTTTTCTACATCTAAATCTAAATCTTTAAAATTTGGAATTTTATATTTGCTCATATTTTAAGTATTATTTTAAGAGATATAAACCTTTTCATAAAATATCTACTCAAAAGAGATAAAAAATAAAGAACTATCTGGAAAACAAAGATTTCTTATCTCTATATGATTCAATTGCATTAAAATTCAAAGGCAAATTTTTATTATAACTACCTCTACGATAATATTTCTCAAATTTACCTCCATCTTCAGGAATCCCATCAAAAGGCATTGGAATTGTTAAAGAGTAATAAGAAAAAACACAAGAATTACCTCTAAATTGAGTACAATCCTTAATATAAATATTTGCAGAATTAAATTCTGTAGTATAGTAGTTATCTTTTTTCAATTTAGAATCTAACTCACTAATTACTTTTTGAACTCTTCCCTCATGAAATAATTTAATTGGTAATTTAATTAGCATTACTTTCTTTTCTAAATATTCCAGATTTGAAGAAGATTTCTCAGGAAATAAAAAAAATTCAATTTTATTTTGCATTAAATACTTATAAAGTAGATTAAAAACTCTATAAGTATCTAAAAAATCATTCCCATATATATATAACTCCCACCCTGATCTTTTTGTTTTTTCTTGAGATTTAAAAGGAGAATAAAAATTCTCTCCTCTAACTATAATGTTTCTAATTATATCCAAATCAACTTTATTTTCTGAAATACTTCTCACTTTACTTCTAAATGGTTCAGGTAATTTTTGATATAATTCCTCAACATGATTATTTTGATTTGAAAATCCAGCACCCATTTCATAAAATTTACTAAGAAAATATTTTAACAAATCAAATAGTTCATAATATCTAAATTCTTCTCCTTCTTTTGAAATATAAGTTGAATTTTTATTTAACTTTAATTGCATAAATAGATCATAAAATGAATTTGCTCTCTCTAAATTCTTTTGAGACATAAGATTAATATTAAATTTATTCTTTATAAATTTTCTTAAGTTCTAAATTCAAACCTAATATTTATATAGTTAACAACCCTTAATTAATTATGGCAACATTTAAAGTTGAATTACC
>CAXPJQ010000009.1:0-8718 GCA_964217375.1 Bdellovibrionales bacterium
CCTGCCATACATAAAATATTTTGAGAATTTGAAATTATTGCTTTTTTTTGTTCATCATTAAATTTATTTAGAAAAAAATCAAATTGAGTAAATATCTTTTTATCTTCATCATTTACTTCATCTTCAATTAAATTTTTAGTCTGGATACTTTGAAGCGTTGAATTTGATTTAATTTTAAATTCAAATTTTCTTGTAAATATTTCTTTAACTCCAAAGCTCGTCCTCTCAAGAACTTGATAATATCCTTTTTGTCTCTCTTCAAGGTATCCTGCTTTAATTAGTTGATCAACTAATTCTTCAATAACTTCAATTGTTTCTTTAAATAGACAACCATATGAATTAAATTCATCTAAATTATGTTTTTCAATTGTTGGATTTAAATCTCCTTTAATATATGTAATAAAAGTTTTTTTTCCTAATGGAAATGGCAAATCATCATATGCTCTAAGAAGTGGGATATGTATTTGAGAATTTTCAGAATTAGTTTGAACTTGTGACATAATAATAAAATTTCATATTTTTTCTTTTTAAATATTTAGGTTTTAAGAGGTTGAAAAAAATTAATTTAGAAATCTTTGTAAATATTTTTTCTATGCTTAATGTTGATAACTAAAATAATTAGTTTATTTTCTTTAATATCTATAATTATTCTATGTTCTCCAACTCTTAATCTAAATTCATTTTCTCCCACTAATTTTTTAACATAGTAATAAGGTCTAGTTCTTATTCTAAGTAATGAGTTTTTAATTCTTTTTTGTAAATTTTTCTCAAGTTTTAAAAATTGTTTTTTTGCAGATTCAGTAAATTCTATCTCATATATTTTAGAACTCATTTAAATACCTGCTTCTTTCATAACTTCTTCAAATGTGAATGTTTTTTTTTCATTTACTTCTTTTCTTGCAATTTCTAACTCTTTTTTCATCTGAGGATTTAATTCTAGGGAATCTTCAACTAAATCCCATATAACTTCTTCATAGGATTCTTTATCATATAGTTTTCTAGAACTTAAAAATTGTTGTAATTCATTACTCACATTAATTGTTGTTGCCATAGTAAGTAATAAGTCGCAATAATATATAAATTTAACTAAATAAAGAGAAGAATTATTTGGAAAATATATACTCAACAGTATTATTTTCTTTAGAATTAGGATTGTAGTTTGAAAATGGGATATAATTATATTCTCTCATCTTTCTATCAAAATCTCCTGGATTTAACTCAGAACATTTCTGAGCAACTTGAAATTTATGTCCTTTTACTAATTCTTTTTCTATAATGCTAGCAGTTGCTACAGTCATATTATTTTCACTAAGAAATAAATATGGTCTACTTAATTCATCGCTGTTTTATCCATAATTTCTTCTTCTAGGTCTTTTACCATTGTTTCCAAAATTGCCAACTATATTAGTAAATCTATTATCTAAACTCATTTTTTATTTCACCAAAGAAAACATTGCAAGTAAACTCTCAATTTGAAGTTCTTCATCTGATCCCTCAACAATTCTAAATTCAACTGTTGCGATCCTATCTATAACTTTAATTTTAACTTTATCATCAATTGATTCATCTGAAATTATTTTTCTATATATTTCCTTTAAAATCTCAAGTCCTGAAAATCCTTTAATTGATTTAAGTGCAATTAATTTATCTCTTGCTTTCATAAAATCTCCTTCTCTTGCATATTTAATCATATCTTCTACTTCTTTTGGGTTTACTGAATCTAAAATTTCTTCAATTAATTTAACTGAAATTGTTTTTTCAATTGCTGAACTTGCTTGAAGAACATTTGTTAATTTTCTAACATCTCCTCTACAAGAATTAATTAACATCTCTTTTGCATCATTTTCAACCTTTAATCCTTCTTCTTTTGAGATTCTCTCAATTAATTTAGATAAACTCTCTTCAGGAAGTGGTTTAAATTTAAAAATTACACATCTACTCTGAATTGGATCCATAATTTTTGAAATCTCATTACAAGCTAAAATAAATCTACATGAGGCAGAATATTTCTCCATTGTTCTTCTAAGTGCTTGTTGAGCATCTTTTGTTAGGGAATCTGCTTCATCTAGACAAATTATTTTATATGGTAAATCTGTTAATGATTTTAATTTAGCAAATTCTTTAATTTGATTTCTAATCACATCAATTCCTCTATCATCACTAGCATTTAATTCAAGAAAATTTCCTTTTAATCCATTTTCACCATATAACTCTCTTGCTACAACTAATGCTGTAGTAGTCTTTCCAGTTCCTGGTGCTCCTGCAAAAAGTAAATGGGGCAAATTTTTAGAATCAATGAATGCTTTAATTCTTTTAACAAAATATTCTTGTCCAATTATTTGATCAAAAGTCTTAGGTCTAAATTTATCTACCCAAATTTGTGAATTATTTTCTTTGCTCATCTATTAATAAGTAAGTAAAAAGGTTTAAATAGTTTTCTTTTTAACTTTTAAATAGAGATGGGTAATTTAAATCAAAGTTCTCAGCTAGAAATGCTAACAGACCAGATGCTTCGTTGTGATGAAGAAATGTTAATTTTTATTAAAAGAAGGGTTCAAACAGCAAAAAAAATGGCTGATGTGGTTAAAAAACAAGATTTGGATAGAGCACAATTAAAAGAAATTTTAGACATGGTTCATCTTAAAACTGCATCTAAATCAAGAGAAATGAATTTTGATATGATTGTAACAACTGAATTTTTAGGTATTATTGAAGATTTATGTATTAAAACTCAAAAAGAAGTATTAGAGAAGTAAAATAAAATGAATTTTGAACTTATTTTAATTAACTATGGGTACTATGCATTATTTTTTTTAATGGTTTTAGTTGGAATATTAGGTATTTTTCCGCCCTCAAAAATAATTTATATATTTGCAGGTTATTTTGCATTCTCAGGAGAGCTTGATTTATTTTTTATTTTTATAATTGGTGCACTTGGTCATTCTATTGGAAACTATGTTCAATATGAAGTTGCAAGACAAAAAGGAGAAAAATTTATTTATTTTCTTTTAAAAAAATATCCTTTATTTCCAATTTCTGAATTAAAGAAATTAAAGTTAGTTTTCAAAAAGAAAGGGCTTTGGTTTTTATTTGTTGGAAAACTCCTTGATCCAATTAAATTAGTAATTTCTCTATGTGCTGGTTTTTCAAAGATAAATAGATTTATTTTTTTATTTATAGTCTACATTACTTCATATATTTGGGCTATGATATTTACTTTAATTGGATATTTTTTTGGGACAAGTCTTGAAAAGTTTGGATGGATTGGAATTATAATTTTAATTCTAGGTATTATTGTAATTAGTCAATTCTATAAATATATGAATTCAGATGAAATTATTAAAGAATTAGAGAGATAATTTATTTTTTCTACTTTTATTATACACAAACTTTAAAAACAAAAAAAATAAGAAATTTATATGAGATTAGAGCTAACTTCTTCAAATCAAGACTTTGTTACCCTTAAAAGAAGACTTGAGGGAGAGGTTACTATAATTAGGAGTAAAGATTCTGCATTATTTCCTGAGATTGTAATTGGAAATCTAATTAGATCTTTTGGGCATGACATTAAAATTGCAATAGTGTCAAATAATTCAACATTTTCTAAGATTAATACTTTTTTTGAAAATCTTTTCATTTCAAATAAATTTAAAAAAAATTATAGTAATTTACATTTTGAGACATTTACATATCAAGGAGAAGAAAAAATTCAAAGAGGTATTTTGCCAAATGTTGAATTTCAAACTATTCCTTCCCAAAAACTTCTAAATATATTATATAAATTTGAATATGTTATTTTTATAGATCCTCCCCAAATTCTTTTAAATTCTTCTAAATTTGAGAGCTATTTAAAAGAAAAACAAGAAGAAACTGAGATTTTAATTTTAGTTGATTCTCTTAAAAATTCTTCTCTAAAAAAGATTTCAGATAATATATATGAGGTTTTAGTTTCTGAAAATTCTTCTCTAACAACTAAAGATGAACTTAATTTGATAATTAATTCACCTTATTCACAATTACTTAGTTATGGTTATCTTGTTCGAAAATTTATTGAAAAAAAGTCAGTTAAAATTGTAAGTTTTGAAAAAGGAGATAATATGTATGGTGAAAATAAATTTTTCCTCTCTTTAAAACAATTTAGTAAAGAATTTAACTTTTATGGTGATTTTGATTACTTAATTAGTGGGAATTCAAGACTAACAAATAGAAATTTAAGAATTACTAATACTAATTTAGATGAGAAAGAAATCTCTGATTCTCTAATGCTTGCAAAATCAGCTCTTAAAAAACAAACACCAGTAATTATTGATAATTTAGATTTTGCTCTAAATTTAGGTTTAATTGATATTGATTCATTTTTAAATTTAGTTGAGGGAAATATTAATGAGACTTTAATTTCGTTTAATTTTGAAAGTGAAAATATTGAAAAATTAAAAAATCATTCTAAAAATATTATTTTTTTTAAAGAATTAAAAATTTCTCCCACAAAGTTAAAAAATAGGAAAGGATTAGATTTTTAATTTCTTCCTTTAGAATAAATACAATTTTATTTCACTTATTAATAAATATAAAATAATTTATAGTAAAAATAAAAATTTGTAATTATGGGATTTTTTAGTAAAGACAAGAATAATAATGTACCTGCAGCACCACCTGCAGCACCAAGTGCACCTTCTTCTATTCCTGCAGCACCACCTAGTGCTCCTGCAGCACCTCCTAGCTCTGCACCTTCAATGCCACCTGTTCCTTCTTCTAGTAGTGGAAGTGATGACTTAAAAGCAATTTCAGGAGGTTTACCTACTCCTCCAATGCCAAGTGCAAATTTAGATGATATTAAAAGTCAAATTAATTCAAATCAAGATGAATCTCCAAGTCTGCCTGCAATTTCATCTCAAAATGATTTAGCAATGCCAACTCCTTCTTCAATGCCAAGTGAATCACCACAAGAACCTCAATCAAATGAAGAAGATGACATTGATTCCCTTTTTGACATCTCAGATTTAGAAATTGAAGGATCTGATAACAATTCAAATTCAGAAGAAAGTACTCCTCAAGTTGAAGAAGAGTCAACTGAAGATATTCCAACTGCTTCAACTTCAACAATTCCTCAAGAGAGTAGTTCTGATTCAGGACAATTTATTACTCATCATAAAGAAATTGATGACAATAAACCATTTTTTGTAACTACATCTCAATTTAAAGCATTACTTGAAATAATTGAAAATGTTAAATCTAAAACAAAAGAAGCATCAGAGAGACATTTAAGACTCTTAGATATTAAATCAGAAGAAGATATTGAATATGAAAATTTAAAAAAAGATTTTACATATATTGAAGATAAATTATATGAGGTTGATAATTTAATTTTTGAAAATGATTGAAAAAAAAAGAGAGATATTTATTAAATTACAAAATATCTCTGAGGTTATTTCACTTCTTGAAGAAATTAAGTCTTTAGAAGAAGATACCAAGTCTAAATTTCAGGAGTATGAAGACTTAAATAACCAAGAGAATAAAGTTTTTGATAATTTAAGTAATTATTTAGAAGATATTGAACAAAAGTTAGATCACATAACACTTTAAAAGAGGTAATCAAATGGCAAAAACAACAAAAAAAACTACTAGAAAAACAACAAAAAAAGAGCCTCAATTTAATGATGATCTCTATATTTGTATGCAAGATGCAACAACTAAGAGAAAATTACTTTTAATTGCTCTTAAAAATTCATTAATTGCTCAAGAAGAATTTGAAAAAATTTCAAATTTAAGGTCAGATAAAAAAGAATTAGTTAAAGAGATTAAATCAAATATTGATAGTATTAATTCTCTTTACCAAGATATTAAAAAAATCCTTCCAAATGTTAAAAATGTTTTATCATTTACTCAAAAAGAATTAAATGAATTAGAAAATCAAATTGATTCTATTAAATCTTCTATTAAATCTGAAGAAGAAGTAATTAAAACTGAAGAAGCACTTGAAGAAAAATTAAAAGAATTTAATAAAGTTGAAGAGAAAAAATCTAAAAAAGTTCCAGAATCAAAAATTGTTGAACAATCAGCTTCTGCAAATCAAACTCAAGTTCCAAAAGTTGTTAAAAAAGCTTCTAAAAAACCTCTAAATAAACTTGATAGAATTAAAAACAATTTATCTTTAATTGAGAGTAAATTAAAATCTCTTTAATTTTTTTATTTGTCTTTATTAAAAAAATATTTTTTAAATTTAAAGTTTTCTTATAAATACTAAAAATGCAGTGTGATCAATTTCTTTTCTATGCATAGGTCTTGAGATTTTATCCCAGACTTTCCATTCTCTAATTGAAACTTCAGAAATTTCTTCTAAATAATATTCTTCCTTTTCTTTGATTAACTCAGTTAATTCTTGGATTTGAGAAATTGATGGTAAATAGCATACAATAAATTTTCCTGAAATTAACCCTTTAATATTTTTCTCAAGGATTGGGTTTGGGTTTGGCATATCTAAAAATAATAAATCAATATTTTCTTCATCTTCAATAAAATCAACTAAATCTCCACATTTTAATTCTACATTATCTACATTTTGTAACTTTAAATTCTTTTCAATAATTGGGATGTGATCTTCCCTAATCTCATAAGTATGTACTTTTTTTACTATGTTTGCAAAAAAACAAGTTGCAGCCCCAGATCCTCCACCTGCTTCAACAATTTTATCATTTTTCCCAGTAAATGTTCGAGATATTATATATCCTAAATCTTTTGGTGTAATAATTTGTGGGCCTCTTTTATATTTTGCAACTTTATCTATTTTCTGCGCATCAAATTTGATATGTTCTCTCTCTTTATTATTAATAATTGTAATATTATCACTTAATATATCTTCTTCTTTTAATATCCCTTCTTTTGTATGTAAATCTCCAGTATTATTCCATATATTTCTATTTTGGGTTTTTTTACTAATAATTACTTTCATAATAATATATTTACTTAATTATTTTTAATGTTAATGTATTTTAGGTTTAATTTAGTTTTGTTCACTTAAAGATGACAACATACGAAAGGTTTATAAATAATCAAAAACTATTCTTTGTTACTACTAAATAAAAACTTTAGTGTGCTGTTAAAAATGAATAAACTATTTAACTTAGTGGCAATTACATTTGTAGCTGTTTTAGCATCCATTTCAGGAGCTTTCTCAGCAGATACGATTTCTGTAACAGATTTATCTATTTCAGAAGAAAGTGGAGAATATGTTGCTGTTGTTGCTCTAGCAAATACTGTTGGAGATGAATATACTAGATTAACTTTTTCAATTGATGAGTTAGGTATTTCAGATGAAACTTCAATTATTGAAGTTCCTGTAAACACAACAAGACAATTATTCGATACAAATTTAAATGATGTAATTTCAGATTACGATTCCCTTGAAAAAGGAGAAACTTACACTTTAACTGTGACTTCCGAGTCAGGTTCATCCAAACAAGTATCTTTCTTATTTGGAACTGAAAGAGAAACAGAATCAAATGTTGTAGTTGAAGGAATTGAAGTTAATGGTATTGAAGTTCTTAATTCTGATGTTTTATCAGTTGAAAACGGAGATGTCTTAGAGGTTCAATTAGAAGTTTACGCATACGAAACTGTTGATAAAGCAAGATTTGAAATTTTAGTTTCAGGTTATGAACACAGATCATTATATACTGTTTCCCAAGATCCTATTAAATTAGTTGAAGGAACTAAAAGGTATGTAACTTTATCATTAGAATTACCATCTGATATGGATTCTCAAGAAGAATATACTCTAGAAATTAGAGGAAGAGATGACGCTTCAGAATTAGAAAAAGAATACACTCTATACGTTGATACTCAAAGAGATAGAGTTGACATTACAGACTTAGTAATTACTCCATCCTCAGGTGTTGAACCAGGACAAACAGTTATTGCTGAAGTTAGAATGAAAAATAGAGGGCAAAAAAACCAAGAATCAGTTTGGGTTAACATTGCAATTCCAGAATTAGGAGTTTCAGAATCATCTTATGTTTCAAACTTAGGTGCTGATGAAGTTGCTACTTCAGATGACATGTTAATTTTTGTTCCAGAAACTGCTTCTGCAGGAGAATATGATGTTGTTGTTACATTAGAATATGATGACAGATATGATGCTTCCTCTGAAGTTTATACTATGACTGTATTATCACCTATGATGGTTGCAGAAGAAAACTTAATTGTTTCCTTTAATAATAATGTTGAATTAGTTGCTGGAGAATCCAAAACATTTAACGTTGTTGTTGCAAACCCTAATGCTGAATCTACACCTATCTCTTTAGGTTCATTAGATGTTGCTTGGGCTGATGTTGAAATTGCACCTTCCTTAGCTATGGTTCAAGGAGGAGCTGATGCTTCATTTGCTGTTACTGTAACACCTAAATCAGCTATTGCTGGTGAAAAAGAATTAGTTTTATCAATTAAAGAAGGAACTAACTCAGCTTCAGAAATTTCAATTAATACATACGTTGAAGGATCTGATGATTTAGATATGACTAATATTATCTTAGCTGTATTATTAGTTATTGCAATTATTGTTTTACTTGCTCTAGTAGTTACTATTGCTAGAAGAAAAGGAGATAATAATGAAGAAGATACTGAAGAATACTATTAAATTAATAGCATTCTTCTAATTCTTTTTTTTAATTTTTTTAATATAATATTTAAATTCTAATTATGAAAGAATTTTGATTTAAAATG
>CAXPJQ010000010.1:0-2099 GCA_964217375.1 Bdellovibrionales bacterium
ATTTTGGATATGTACCAAGTGATGTTGAGGATTACTTAGATTCGATTGAGGGGAGAGCAAATTATATTTTATCTGAAATTGAAGATTTAAAAGATGAGACTCTATATTTACAAGAAAATATAAATGAGTTAGATATTTCAAATTCAATAACTCAGTTAGAAAATTTAGTTGAAAATTTGGAGGAAATTGAACCACAAATAGAACAACTTGATGAAAACTATGATTTATTAAAAACATCAATATCTGATGCACAAGAAAAAACTCAAGATGTTAAAAATCAAATTGATGAAAAGTTTTCTTATTTTGAAGAATTATCAAAACAAGATTCAGGTAGGATAGTTAGCCCAATTTCAACTGAGACTCATAGAGTATTTGATAAATTTACAAGAATACATGAATTAGCTCCAACAATTATTGTGGTGATAATGCTCTTTATTGGATTATTACTCTCAAATGTAATTGTATCAATTGAAGTTCAATCAAAAGCATATTTTAGAAATTTAATTTCACCAGTTTCACAACTTCATTTTGTAATAGCATTATTTTTCACATCACTAATAATTATATTTTTTCAATTAATATTTTTCTTTGTAATCTTACAATTTGTATTTAATATCTCGGCATTTTATTTCTTAGCAAAAGAAGGGGGAAATGCAATAATTGTTTTTTGGGACGTTTTATTTGTTGCATTACATGTATTGACAGTTTTTATTTTACTTGGAATGTTTTTAGCTTTATGGTTTTCATCAATGCAAATTTCAATTTTAGTGACAACTTTTGTAATGCTTTTTTTCTTTCTACTCTCAGATATAATTTTACCTTTACAATTAATGCCAGAATTTTTTTATAATTTAATTTCATATAATCCAGTTGTAATTGCCCAGGATATGTTTAGACAAATTTTCTTTTTTTGGAGTTTATATGAAATATCATTTTCAAAATTAGTTCCTTTTTATTATTACATTATAATTTTAATTGGCTTGATTTTAATTGCAGTTAATAGAAAAAAGTCTCAGATACTATAGAGAGTTACAATAAAATTATATAAACAATTTTTTTAATTTTTTTAATTATGAATGTTAAATTAATTTTTTTATTGTTATTTACAATAATTCTTAGTTCATGTAGCAATTCATTTGAAATTCAAGAAAATTCTCAGGAATTAATTGTTTCAAATTCAAATGAAGAAATTGGAGAGTCAAAAGAAAATGTTTTAGATGAGACTTTAATTGAAATTGATGAAGTTGAAGAAAAGATTGAAGAAAGTCAAGTTGAAAATGTACTAGAAGAGAAAATTCTTTCTTCAGAAATTTCAAATCTGGAATTTGAATTAAATAAAAAATATAACTTAGAATATAGAGGTAAAAGTTATGAAGTTGAATTTTATGAAGATGAAAGTAATTTAAAAGTAGTTATTGATGGAGTTGAAATGAATTTAGATAATTTTGATTTAATTTTTAATTTTGATGACAAAGAACTTAAATTTTATCAAAATGATGGGTCTTTAATTTTAGAATTAAATCAAATGGAAGTAACTTCTGAGGAGGATTTAGATATTAAATTAGAACTTGAGGTTGAAGATGAATATATAAAATTAGAATGGGAAGATGAATTAGATACATTAAAATGGTATAAGGTTATGCATTCTACAACAAATCCAGATCCTAAATATCCTCAAGATGCTGCAGTTTGGGTTTTAGAGAATTGGGAAGAAAAAGAATTTATTGACCATTCTCCAGTATATGGAACAAATTATTATAGAATTACAGGTGTTTTAGAGGGAGATGAGTATGTACATTCAAATGTAATTAAAGTGGATTTTAATGGATTTGAAGAGTCAAAAGAAGAATCTGAAGAAGAATTAATAATTGATGAGATAACAATTGATAAAGTTGGAGATGAATATATTTTAACAGCTGTTGCCTATTTAACTCAAGATTCTCAAGAAATTGAGTATGAAAAATTAGAACTCTCAATTATTAATAATGATATTGAATATACATATGATTATGATGAAGAGAGAGAAAAAGTTGATGAATTTAGTATTTACTCTTATACTTATTCAACTCAAGAGAGAGAATTTGATTTACAGCCTGGTG
>CAXPJQ010000011.1:0-13847 GCA_964217375.1 Bdellovibrionales bacterium
ATTAAACATCATAAACATGCAGAGCATATTTATGGTTTAGGTACACATCATGACCATTTACAAAATGGTTATTCAAAAGGTCACTCCCTAGTCACGGCAGGGATTAACCAAGGAGATTACTTTTATCCAACAAATTGTGAGCTTTATCAAAGAAAAGAAGAGATTCGTAACATCTCTTCTTTTAAAACAAAAATAGAAATTGTTCAAGAATTTCTTGATCAATTTTTAGATAAAGTTGACAATGTTTTAATGGATAGTTGGTATTCAAAAGCAGAAATTCTAAATAGAATTTCAAAAGAAGGCAAAACCTTCTTTACAATGCTTAAGAAAAATCGTAATTTTAAGTTTAATCGAAATGTTAAAAGACAATTGAAAGAACAAAATAAATATATTCATAATCGAGAATATGAGCAGATATTTGTAAATAACCAATATCATTTAGTTTGTGAAAAAATTGGATATTTGCCAGATGTTGGAAAAGTTAAAATTTTGTTTACAAAATTTTACAATCCAATTACAAAGATTGCTAAAGAAGTTCATTATTTGTGTACAAATAATATTGAACTTTCTGCTAGAGATATTTTACTTAAGTACAAAGATAGGTGGCCAATAGAGACTTTTCATAGAGATTTAAAACAAAATTTTGGTTTTGAAAAATGTATTATTAGAAATGAAATTGGTATTAAAAGACACTTTTTAATGCAATTTATTGCCCACAATATTTTAGTTTTCTCAAAGAGAAAACCAATCTCTTGTGGTGAAACACAAAGAGAGTTGAAATATTCATTTATTGATAATATTTTACAAAATTATGGACTTTCAGACCATAACTTGGAGGCTTGTAAACGAGAATTAAAAATATTATGTTAAAAACTGCATAACTTCAGGTTTGGTTTTTTCTATATCTGACACTGAAATATCTTGGCAGTAGTTTACTTTTAGTTAGTAGTGATACTTAAATAAACTTATAAATATATATAGATTTTAGTTTATAGATGAATATGCAATTTACATTAAGGAAATGCCAAGGAGAATATTTCGGGTTAAGAAAGTTAGATTCGGGAGTTTTTGGAGAGAGTAAGATCATTGTGGATGGTACAATGATTCATGAAGAAAGTGTTATGGATCCAGAAAATATTTATGGTCATTCTTTTGATGCTCAAGATGAGAACACAAGGTTCACTAAATATCCTAACTCTGACTTAGCTGAAATGTGGGGTAAAGAATTTAAAAATAAAAAATATGTTGGATGTGTATTTGGGTTGGGACTGTGGTATGTATTTAATACTAATAAACCTAGAGGGTCAGATTCTCATTTAATTGTAAATAACTTTTTAAAAAATCCAAATGCTGCAATTTCTTCATTAATGGGGATACTTGGTGAAATTACTCAAGGACCGATTGATTCTATTCCTAAAAGGCTTGAGAAGGCTTTAGAGATAGGCACCTCAGGCCCTGAAAAAGCACCAACTAGATATACTACAGATAGAGATTGGTATGAGAATGCTGTTCAAAAGATAAACCAAAAAGGGAATTATATCTTGAGGCTTAAAAATAGATAGCTTCTTTCTTTTCCTCTCCTCTTAAGTTTTAACATTTCCTTAAAAATAAAAAGTTCTAATTTTAAGTATGTTTAAACCTAAAAATTTTGCAATAACTAATGGACGTGAACTAATTGCATTAATGCATCAAAGAGATGCAAAAGAACTTTCTCTACATGCAAAAGATAAAATAAAAGTAATTTGTAATGATACTAAAAATTCTATAATTTGTGACTTAGAAATTTTTGATTGTGACAAACATTGTAACTTAACATTAAAAGAAGGAGAACTTGGTTTATATGAAGAATCCTCAATTAGACTTGATTGTCCTAAAGGATCTAAATTAAGTGTAATTCCTGCTCCTAAACCTAAATCTCTTGAAGTAATTAGAAAAAAATTTGAAGAGAATAGATTAATTGAAGATGAAGAATTTGATTTAATTATTCAGGAAATGCTTGAAAATAAATTCTCAGATATTACTAAAACCTTTTTTGTTCTAGCATGTGCTGCAAATGATTTAGAAGATGAGGAAGTAATTGGTTTAACTAAAGCTATGGTTAATGCCGGTAAAGTTTTAGATTTTAAGAAAAATAAAAATGATATTATTGTTGATAAACACTGTATTGGAGGAATTCCAAATAATAGAACTACAATGATTGTAATTCCAATTATTGCAGCTGCAGGTCTTAAAATTCCAAAAACTTCTTCAAGATCAATTACATCTCCAGCTGGAACTGCAGATACAATGGAGACTTTAGCTAATGTAAATGTTCCTTTAACTAAAATGCACTCAATTGTTGAGAGTATTAATGGTTGTTTAGTTTGGGGTGGTGGAGTTGCACTCTCTCCAGCTGATGATGTTATAATTGAAGTTGAACATCCTCTTGAAATTGATTCAGAGGGTCAAATGATTGCATCTATTTTATCTAAAAAGAAATGTGCAGGTTCAACTCATGTTTTAATTGATATTCCAATTGGAGAGAATGCAAAAGTTAAAACTCATGAAAAAGCAATGAGATTAAAAAAGAGATTTGAGAGAGTTGGTAAAGCAATTGGTTTAGACATTTTAGCAATCATTACAAATGGTGATGAACCAATTGGAAATGGAATAGGTCCTGCTCAAGAAGCTCTTGATGTAATTGAAGTATTAGAAAATAATTCTAATGCACCTCAAGACTTAAAAGAAAAATCTCTACAAATGGCAGGAATTATCTTTGAGATGGCAAAAGTCTCAAGACCTGGTGAGGGTAGAGATTTAGCTGAGGAGATATTACTCTCAGGAAAAGCAAATCTTAAATTTAATGAAATTATTGATGCTCAAGGTAGAAAAAAATTTAATCCAAAATCTAAATTTTCTCTTGAAATTAAAGCGGAAAAAGAGGGAGTAATTAAATCTCTTCACAATAAATACCTCTCAAGAATTGCATTTATTTTAGGTGCTCCAAAGACACAAAATGCAGGACTTAGGTTACATAAAAAAATTGGAGATGAAGTTAAAAAAGGAGAAACAATTTTAGAAATTTTTGCAGAATCAAAATTAAAACTAAAATATGCAAAAGTATATCTTGAAGAACATCCTCAAACATATACTCTAGATTAAATTTACTTTTTCCTAACTTTAAGTTAATCTAAATAATTATAAATTAAAAAAATTATTTTTTTCTATGAAAAAACCAAGAAAACCAATTTTACATAAAGCAAAAGAAACTTTCAAATTATCTAAAAGAGATTTTTCTAAAGAAAATGTAATAGAAGGAGCAATTATTAGACCTGCAATTTTAACATTATCTTTTGTATCTTTTTTAGTTGGAGTTTTATTTTTTTTAAATGCAATTCAAACAAGCCAGGCAGATGCATATAAATGGGGAGGATCATTTATTTTATTTTCATTTGTACTAACACTTCAAAGTATTTATTCTTCTCTAAAAGATGAACCCTCTAAATTTAGAAATTATAATCTTGGTTTCAAATCAGTTCTTTTAGTTTTTGAGATTTCAATTTTCCATTCTCTTTTAACTCTAATTATTTAATTTTTTCTTTTACACTCTCCTCCCTTATTAGTTAAAATATTTATTTAAAAATACTAAAGTTTAAATTTTTTTTATGAATTTACCATATGAACTCTCCAAAATTAGAGACGCTTTTAGAAGAGTAAGAGATGATCTTGATTTTATGAAGGGAAAAATTTCTCAAAACTTTGATGACTTTATGGTTCATCATAAAGATTTAGCTCACAAAGTAGAGGCACTCTCAAATGAAATGAAACAACATTTAGATAGTGCAAAGCATAGTATAATTTCAAATAATAATTCAAGCCCTAAAGAAATTCATGATTTAAAGTTAGAGTTCAAGGAATTAAAAAAACATATTTTAGCTTTAGAAAAAGAACACAATGAATTAAGTGAAGATGTTAAATCAAGACCAAAACCAAAGAATTATGACTCTGAATTTAAATCAGTTAAAGAGAAAATTCATTCAAATGAACTTGAAATGTATTTATTAAAGGAGAGAATTATTGAAAAAGATTTAGAAGTTAAACAATTAAGAGATGTAAATCAAAGGTTATTTGAAATTGTTGATGAGTTAGCAAAAGCTGAGATGGAACTTGCAAATAGATAATAAAGAATGGATTTTGAACAAAAAACTAGATTACCAAAAAATGAAGAAAAATATCACATTGAAAATTTAAGAATTAGTAGAGAATTTACTAAAAAACTTTTAAATGAGATGGGGGAATTGGTTAGATCTGTTGTTCTTTTTGGTTCAAATACCACAAATACTCTAACTTCTGATTCTGACATTGATATCATGGTTGTATTAAATAACACTTCAGTTTTTGTAACACCTGAATTAAAGGAAGCATATCAAATTATTTCCAAGAGAATAATTAATGACATTTCTCCAAAGATTCATCTTTTAACTGTAAATCTCTCAGATTTATGGGACATGGCAAGAAAAGGTGATCCTGTTTTAATTAACATCTTACGTTTTGGAATGCCAATTATTGATAAAGATTTAGTTGAACCTATGCAATATCTTCTTGAGATTGGTAAAATTAGACCTACAAAAGAGAGTATTGATACATACACAAGTAGATCTAATACTCTTTTAGATGAGGCAGATTTTCATATTAGGGAAGCTCTAATGGATTTATATTATAGTGTAGTTGATCAAGTTCATGCAACTCTTATGATTCAAAAGGAAATGCCCCCATCTCCAAAAGATATGCCAAAGTTATTTAGAAAAGTTTTTTCAAAAAATAAATCCTTATTAAAATTTGGGTCATTAATTGAAGAATTTTATACTCTGTCCAAAGAATTAGAACATAAAAACTCAACTAATTATACTGGATCATATTATGATACCATGAAAAAGAAAGCTCAAAGGTTAGTTTCTTCTCTTCAAGAGTTTAACAATAAAGAATTAAAAAATAAAACTTATTGGGAGATTTAATTTCCAAATAAAATATGGCAAAAGTTCACATTACAGAAATCATTTTAGGGTTTCAAGATTCAAATATACTCTGGTTAATAATTCCTATTTTTTTTATTGGTCTAATTACTGATAAATACCAAGAAGAGTTTGGAACCTCAGTTGGGAATGCTATTTCAAATGGTGCTTTAATAATTTTTACTGGTTTCTCTTGGCTACAATTAATTACATCAAGAGGTATAAATTTTCCAGTGGATGTAACTCTATCCCAAACCATTCTTACTGGTTTTATTATTTTTTATGGGTTAAGTATAGTTTTTTCTGGTTTTTTAAAGGGGATTTTTGCAAAAACATATGGTAGAATTAGAGTAATTACTTTCATGCTTATTTTTTTCACAATAATTATTTATGTACCAATATTATATAATTTTGTCTCAGTTATTCTTTTTGTTTTATTATTTCCATTTTACTATGCATTTATCACTGAGTTAATTAAAGTTTTACCTTCTGCAAGATCTAAAAATCAAGAATTAAATTCAATTAAAAAAAATATTAAATTCCAACATAATTCAAAATCTCTTGAGAATGCAAAAAATAAATTAATCCAATATTTAAAATAATTAAATTATTTTATAAATCAAATTCTACTCTTTTTATTATTATGACTTATGAAATTATTGTAACTTCTGAATTTGATAGCGTTAAACCTAAAAATTTTCTTAAAAAAAAATTAGATTTACCCTATAATAAATTATTTAAATATATTAAAGAGAAGAGAATTACTTTAAATGGTAAAAAGATAAAAGAAGAATCTATTTTAAAAAAAGGAGACGTTATTAAAGTTTGGTTAGATGAAATCAAATTAAGACAAGAAACTAGAGTTCAAAGGGAAAGTAGAAATTTAAAAATTGATACTATTTTTGAAAATGATGACTTCTTAGTTTTAAATAAACCCTCAGGAATAATTGTTCAGGGAGCTCAAGATAATCAAACATCTTTATCTCTTCACTTATCATATTTAAAAAACAAAAATAAAGATTTATCATCTTTTGATTATTTTCATGTTCATCGAATTGATAAAGACACATCAGGAATTTTAGTTGCTGCAAAAACTCCAGTGGCACTAAGAGATTTAAATGAAATCTTTAGAGATAGAACAATTACTAAGACATATCTTGCTCTATGTTGTGGGGAATTTCAAAATAAAACTGGAGAAATTAAATTAAAACTTCAAAGAAATGAACAGGGGTTAAGGGAGAAAGTAATTGAACAAAATAAATCAATTAAATCTGAATGGGTTAAAGATTCTCATTCAATATATAGAGTTATTGATGAATATAAATATAACAATGAAACTTTTTCTTTAGTTGAAATTGAAATTAAAACTGGAGTTATGCATCAAATTAGAGTTCACATGAAACATTTAGGTAATCCAATTGTTGGAGATAGAATGTATGGAAAAATGTTTGTGAATAAAGAATTTGAAAACATTTTACCTAGACAATTTTTACATGCAAGTTCAGTTAAATTTGAATATAAAAAAAAGAAATTTAACTTTGAGGCACCATTTTTAGATGATTTAAATTATTGTCTATCTAATTTAAAAAAGATTTAATTTCTTTTTAACTTTAAATTAACAAAATCCTTATAAACTTCTAAATCTCAACTTTAATATGGTAAGAATTACTCTTCCTGATGGTACAGAAAAAAACTTTGAAAATCAAGTAAGTGGTTTAGATGTTGCAATGTCAATATCTTCAGGTCTTGCAAGACAAGCTATTGCAATTAAATTAAATGATAATTTAACTGACTTAACCACAACCATTACAGAGGATTCTAAAATTGAAATAATTACTTCTAAATCTATTGAATCTCTTGAGATTTTAAGGCATACAACAGCTCACGTTTTTGCTCAGGCAACACTTAGACTATATCCTCATGCGAAAATTACAATTGGTCCTGCAACTCAGAGTGGTTTTTTTTATGATGTTGATTTAGACGAATTAGAAGAAAAAGATTTAGTCAAAATTGAATCTGAGATGCAGAAAATTATTAAAGAAGATTTAGAAATTAAAAGAGAATTTAAATCAATTAATGAAGCTAAAGATTTTTTTAAAGATAATGAATATAAATTAGAAATTATTGATGCAATTGAGAATAACTCTTTAGGCGATGAAGAAAAAGATGAGGGTTCAATTGAAAATGGAGGTTTTCAATTTTATACTCAAGGAGAATTTAGTGATATTTGTAGAGGGCCACATCTTCCAAAAACAGGTTTAATTAAAGCTTTCAAGTTAGAAAAAATTACAAGAGCATACTGGAGAGGAAATTCAGATAATAAACAACTCCAAAGAATTTATGGAACTGCATTTTGGAAAAAGTCAGAGATGGAAGATTATTTCAAATTAATGGAAGAAGCTAAAAAAAGAGATCACAGGATTTTAGGTAAAAAAATGAATTTATTTATGAATCATGAATATGCACCAGGGATGGCTTTCTTTTTACCAAAAGGATTCATAATATATAAAGAACTTCAAAACTTTATTAGGGGGATTTATAGGGAACAAGATTACAAGGAAGTTATGACTCCTAATATGTTTAATCAAAAGTTATGGGAAATTTCAGGTCATGCCGCCAAATATGCTGAAGATATGTTTTCTTTAGATGTTGATGGACAAAAGTTTTCTCTAAAACCAATGAATTGTCCATCTCATTGTTTAATTTTTAAAAATGATTTCAAGTCATATAAAGAGTTACCTCTAAGAATTGCAGATTTTGGAGCTCTACATAGAAATGAATTATCAGGTGCTCTTAGCGGTTTAACTAGAGTTAGAAAGTTTTGTCAAGATGATGCTCACATTTTTTGTTCACAAGAACAAATTGTTGATGAAATTGATAAAGCCTTAAAATTTGTTGATTATGTATATAAAGACGTTTTCAAAATGGATTATGAAATTGAATTATCAACTAAACCAGGTAACGCAATTGGATCTGATGAAGTTTGGGAAAAAGCTGAAAAAGCTCTTGAAGAAGCTATTATTAGAAATGGAAAAGAGTTTGAGGTATGTGCAGGAGATGGTGCATTTTATGGTCCAAAGATTGATTTTAGATTAAAAGATTGTTTAGGTAGAGTTCATCAATGTTCAACAATTCAGCTTGACTTTAATTTACCTGAGAGGTTTGAGTTAAAGTTTGAAACTAAGGAAGGAAAATCCGAGCAACCAGTTATGATTCACAGAGCAGTTTTAGGTTCAGTTGAGAGATTTATGGCAATTATGATTGAACATTTTGCAGGTAAGTTTCCTCTATGGCTTGCCCCAACTCAAATTAAAATAATTAATGTTGCAGATAGACATAAAGATTATTGTGAAGAAATTAAAAAAGAATTATTTGATTTAGGATTTAGAGTTGAAACTGATTTTTCAAATGAAGGTGTTGGTAAAAAAGTTGCCATGGCAAGAGAAAATGAAAAACCAAATTACATGTTAATTCTAGGAGATGATGATGTAAAAAATAATACAATTTCAGTTAGATCTAGAAAATTTGAAAATGGTAAAAATGAAGAATTCACAACAACTCTTAATGAATTTATTCAAAGGATAACTAAAGAGAGAGATTCTAAAGAAATTTATTATTAAATTCTTATTTTTTTATGAGTTAAAAATATTTAAAAAGACTTTTTTTAAAATTATATTTATGATAAAAAATTCATTTTCTTTTTGTGAGGGAGTATCTGTAAATTCAGAATTAAAATTAAAACAAGAAGTTAATTGTTGGGAAGATTTTTTAGAAAAATTTGAAACACTTAATTCTTTACCTAGAAATAAACTAGAAAAAATTAAAACTCAAATTATTGAAGCCACTGAGCATTATAATAATAAAAATATATTTTATTTTAAAGATAAACTTGCAGAGAGAGAACATTGGAAATTAAAAGATTTAGGTAGAATTGCATATGTTGATATTGAAACTACAGGTCTCTCAAAATATTCTCATGAAATTACAACAATTGGAATTTATGATGGTATTGAACCTAAGGTATATATTCAAGGAAAAGATTTAAATCAAGCATATGATCATTTAGAACAATTTGATATTGTAGTTACATTTAATGGAAAAACTTTTGACATGCCATTTATTGAACATCATGCAAAAAAAAAGTTTAATTTAGTTCATTTAGATTTAAGATATTTACTTAAGGAGTTAGGTTTAAGTGGAGGTTTAAAAAACATTGAGTTACAGCTTGGAATCACAAGACCCGATGAAGTTGCAGGAGTTGATGGTTATGAAGCAGTTAGACTTTGGAGACGGTATAAGCAAGGAAACCTTGAAGCTCTTGAGACATTAATTAAATATAACATTGAAGATATTGTAAATTTAAAATTTTTACTTGAACACTATATTGAAAATAAATTAAACAATTAATTGAGGTAAGCTTGATAAGAATAAATTTCATTTTTTGTACCCACAACTACTTCATATTCTCCCTTTTCAAGTAAACATGTAGTTGTTGACAAATCTAAAGAATTTGTAAATGTTTTTGTTTGATTTAAAATTGCTTTAGTTGTTTTATAGAGTTTATATACTTCATTAGAATCAAGAGATTTATTATATAAAAAAGTTTCATCCATTTTACCTGCAATTGCTCTTACATTACTCATTGGAGATGTATCTTCCCATCCCAGAACTAAATCAGTGTTATAATATAGTATTTCTCCAGTTATATTTGTTTTATTTGCAACTAAAATTCCATTTAAATAAAATGATAAAATTCCTAAATCAGGATCCCAAGTTCCAGTTAAAAAAAGCCACTCTTTTTCATTTATATCATAATATGGAGTTGCGTGGTGAGTAGTCCCATTATTAATTGTAAAAGTCATCCCTTGAGTATTTGAAAAATGTCCAAATTCATATGACTTAAATGGATGAGAATTTGTTTCTTTATGTTTATTTATAATTTTCCCCCATGTAGATTTACTTGGATCATCCCAATAAAACCAAGTTGCAATTGTTATTGCCCTTGGTTCAAGTTGAGAATTTCTTGGTATTTGTATTAAATTTGCCTCACCATCAAACACACAAGAATCACTATCAAATCCTTTATAGTTACAGTTAGTATTATTTTTTATTTCACCGTGGTTTCCATTTCCAGATAAATCAAAAATATGAGTAGAATTTTTGCTATCAAAATCAAAATGTAAAACTTCATATGGTTTCAAATCAGTTAATATTGAATCTACATACAAGTCACACATCACATTATTATTTTTATCTAGTATTTTCAAAGTTTGTATAGTTATATTTTTTTTTGAAGTTAAAATTAAGTTTTTATCATTTGGAAGAGAAATTTTAATCTGTCCATCAATTTCTTCACTTTGGATTTTAGTTTCAATTGAGGATGAATAACTCTCAAACCAAGTTTCAAATGAAGTAATTGATATAACTGCTACAACTAAAATTAAAGAAGTTACAACAACACTACCAATTCCTTTTTTAAAACTATACATTTTAAAGTTTTAGGTTTAACAATATATTTAAATATTTGTATTAGTTTTTTCTTTATATGTGTGGTATTGTTGGTTTTATTAATCATGAAAATTCTTCTCTTAAAACAATTGATTCTCTAAAAAAAATTAGTTCCAGAGGTTTAAACTCAAGTGGAATTTATGATAAAAAAGAAATCCAAATTAAAGAAAATCCAACTCAATTAAAAGAATCAAATTCAACTTTTTCAATTGGTCACAATCTTCACGCAATTGAAGGTTTTCAACCTCAACCAATTCAATTAAATAATTCAATTTTAGCATTTAATGGAGAGATTTATAATTATACTGAACTAAATAAGGAGTTAGATATTACAACTAATAATGATTCTCAAACTTTACTTAATTTATTTGATAAAGAAAATAATTTTTTAGATTCAATAACTAAATTAGATGGAGATTTTGCGATATGTTTTGTAAGGGATGATACTTTATATTTGGCAAGAGATATCATTGGGGTAAAACCTATGTGGTATTTTATTGATGAAAATAATAATTTAGAATTTAGCTCTGAAAAAAAAGTATTAAATAAAAATTCAATTGAATTATTCCCAAATCAAATTTTAGAATATAATATTAAAACTAAAAACTCAAAAATTATTTCAAGAGAATTAAAATATCCTCAAAATGAATTAAGGGAATCTCACGATTTAATTAAAACTAAAACTTGGAATTTATTAACCCAGTCAATTAAAAAGAGATTACCCTCAGATAAAAATAAAAAGATAGGTTTACTTTTTTCAGGAGGTATAGATTCAACAGTTATTGCTTTAATTTTAAAACAGCTTGGAGTTAATTTCACATGTTACACTGCAGAAATTAAGGGAGGTAATTTAGAAGAAGCTGAAGATTTAATTTTTGCAAAAGAGATTTCAAAATTACATAATTTAAAATTAAAAGTTGCAACTACTTCAATTGATAATTTAGAACAAGAAACAGTTGAAGTTATGAAATTAATTGAGAGTAATGATTACATTAAAACTTCAGTTGCTCTTCCATTTTTTCTTGCATGTAAAGAAGCTTCAAAAGATAGAGTTGAAGTTATGTTTTCAGGTCTTGGTTCTGAAGAAGTTTTTGCAGGATATAGGAGACACAAACAAGCAAAAGATCCAAATCTAGAATGTTATGAGGGTTTAAAAATTATGCACCAAAGAGATTTATATAGGGATGATGTAATAACTATGAAATTTACCCAGGAGTTGAGAGTACCTTTTTTAGATAAAGATTTAATTAATTATGCTCTACAAATTCCTGCTAAATACAAATTAGATCTTAAAAAAATTGATGAAATTAAAGATGAGGTATTAGCAAAACCATATCTAAATTCAGAGGTTAGATCTAAAATTATTTTAAGGGAAGCTACAAGAGAATATACTAATTTAGAGGAGAGATATCTAGAGAGACAAAAAAAAGCAGCTCAGTATGGATCTAAATTTGATAAAGGTCTTTTAAGACTCTCAAAAAATGCAAAACTACAAAAACAAGATTATCTAGATAAAATTTGGATAGAAAACATTTCAAAAGATTTACCTCAAAGAGAAATTTACAAATAAAAGTGGATGAGATATTTAACACAATTAAAAATTATAAAAAAGAAGACATTTGTATCATTACAGATTTTGATGATACATTGACAAAAGGAGTTTTAGAGAATAATAAAAGAGGTTCTAATTCATTTTCAGTCTACATAAATAATTCACATTTACTCTCTAAAGAATATATTAAAGAAACAAATGAATTATTTGAATATTATTATGACATTGAACAAGATCCAAATATAGATGATAAAACTAAAGAAAATCACATGGTTGAGTAGTGGAAAAAAGAATTTGAGTTATATAAAAAATATAACTTAACACAGAAAACTTTTGATGAAATTATTTCCAAAAAATTAATTGAATTAAAAGATAAAGTAGAAGATTTTTTTATTTTAACAAAAGAAAATAATATACCTACAATTATTTTCTCAGCAGGTGTTTATAATTTAATTCATGGTTTTTTAAAAGAAATTAATTCAGATTTTGATAATATTCATGTAGTTTCAAATATTTTCGAATTTGATGATAATGGTGATTTTTTAAAAACAAAAGGAGATGTAATTCATTCTTTAAATAAAACTTTTTCAGAACTTTCCCATTTATACGTTTATTCTCAGTTAAAAAATAAAAAATTATGTATTTTAATTGGAGATTCAATTTCCGATAATAAAATGGTTGAGGGTTCAAACTTTGAGAAAGTAATTAGAATTGGTTTCTTAAATACTTTAGAAAATAATGAAAAATACAATTTAAGACTTAAAGGACATCAAGAAAATTTTGATTTAGTAATCTCAGGTAAAGAAGATTTTAGTAAAGTTATTGAGATTTTAAACAAAATATTATAAATTATAAAATTCAATTAATCAATATGGTAGTAATTAAAAAGATCTCTATTGTAATAGATAGAAATATTTCTGAAGATGAATTTATGGTTATAAAATCAACATTTAAAGAGTATTTTAAAATAGTTTTAAATTCAAGGAGGCAAGAAGTTGATTTTAGGAGAGAGTTAGATTCTTCAGATTTAATAATTAATTTAGTAAATATTTTTAATTCAAAAAATATTTCAGTTAATATTTCATTTGAGGATTCAATACTTTCAATTTCTAAATAATTCTCCTTTAACTAAAACAAACTCTTATAAAATACCATCTCCTAAAATTTCTAGATGTTAGTCACTAAGATAATTTTAGTGCATATTAAATGAAAAATGAGTTACGAATTAATTATTTCTGAAAAACCACAAGCTGCTCAAAAAATTGCAGAATCACTAGGTAAACCTCAAAAGTTAAGAGAGTTTGGAGTAAATTATTTTCAGGTAACTCATGAAGGAAAAAACATTTTAGTTGCCTCAGCTGTAGGTCATTTATATGGTCTTGGTGAAAAAGGTGGAGAATCTTGGACATATCCTGTTTTTGATACTGAATGGAAACCAACTTGGAAGACAAGTAAAGATTTAGCATATACAAAAGATTACATTAAATTATTAGAAAAGTTAGGTCAAAATGCAGAAGAGGTAACTGTTGCCTCAGACTTTGATATTGAAGGGGAAGTAATTGGTTTAAATGTTGTTAGGTTTGCTCTTGGGAAAAAAGATGCAAATAGGATGAAATTCTCAACATTAACTAAACCTGATTTATTAAAAGCATATAAAAGTAAACAAAACCATTTAGAATGGGGTCAAGCAAATGCGGGTGACACTAGACATCATTTAGATTGGTATTATGGAATTAATTTATCAAGAGCATTTACTGAATCAATTAAAAAAGGAGCGGGTCAATTTAAAGTTCTCT
>CAXPJQ010000012.1:0-11486 GCA_964217375.1 Bdellovibrionales bacterium
TTTAAAGTAAATAGAGTTATAATATGTAAATATAACAATACATTTAATGATCTAAATCATAACGCAATTGAAGACTCATGTGAAAATGATTTAGATTATGATAACATTAACGACTCAGTGGAAAAAAATTCAACGGGATATATAATTGGAAATGAAGAGTTCCTAAATAATAATAATCTTTCAATAAATATTAACAATTCCAAAGATACAAATTTAAATTTAAGATTTACTTCAAAATTAAATGTAACAATACTTGAAAATAAAACAAATAAAACTCAAATTAAATTTGAATTTGATTTTAATTTATATTCTCTTGATCTGACAAACATCCAAATTAAAAAAAATAAAACGGAAAATAGAAGTTCAATAATTATTAAAAATCTAAACCTATTTAATCAAACTAAGACAGTTTACCTAAATAATTCAATTAATTCAACAAGTGTATGTATTAAAGATCAAGAGATTAATTCCTCTGAAGAAATATCCTCAGGTTGTAACCAAACAAATGAATATATAATTACATGTAACAATACAACTCAAGCGGGATATACATGTGCTAAAAATATTTTTAACTATATTATTTCAGGATTAAAACACTCAGGAATAATTGAATATGTTGAACCTGTTGAAGAAGAAAGTGAAGATACTCCAGATAGTGGGAGTGGTTCTGGCAGTGGTGGAGGTGGAGGTGGTAGCTCTGGGTCTACTGTTTATATTCCAACAACTCAAACAAATAATTTAACCAAGAGTAATTCTAGTAAATCAATTCAAGATGAAAATATTACTGAAGAAACCAACTCAATTGAAGAAAATATAACTCAAAACTCAAATGAATCTGGAATTACTACAATAACTAATCCTAAGATTCAAATTAATGGAACCAATAAAGAATCTGAAGAATTAAATATTACTAAAGAAAATAATTTAACTAGGAATATTTTTATTAGTCTAATTACTATTATTTTATTTATTCTAATAATAGTCTCTGTAATTAAAATTTCTAAAAAGAAAAAGATAAATGTTGTATTAAGTGAAAGGGAAAAAGAAATTCTAAATTATATTATTAAAACAAGAGAAATGGGGTATTCAATTGAAGTAATTAAAAATGAATGTTTAAAACATGGATGGCCTGAAGAAACTTTAGATAAAATAATTAAAACAATTAATAAGTAATTAAACTCTCAACTTTATAATTATTTAATTTCTCTCTACCTTCTAAAAAATTTAATTCTATTACAAATGCAAAACCTACTACTTCTGCCCCAAAACTCTCAACTAATTTAGCTCCACAATGTGCAGTCCCACCTGTTGCAAGTAAATCATCAATTAGTAAGACTTTCTCATCCTTATTTATTGAATTTTTTTGCATTTCAATTTCATTTGAACCATATTCTAAATCATATCCTAAAGAGATTGTATCCCCTGGCAATTTTCCTTTTTTTCTAATCATTATAAATGGTATATCTAACTCTACTGAGAGTATTGTTCCAAATAAAAAACCTCTGGCATCAAATCCTGCAATTTTATCAACTTGAGAGAAATCAAACTTCTCTTTAAATTGTCTAATTACTTCTTTTAATGCATCAGGTGAAGAAACCAAAGGAGATATGTCTTTAAATGAAATTCCAGGTTTAGGAAAATCTTCAATTGTATTAATATATTTTTTTAAGTCCATATTTAATTTTTTAAAAAAAAGTCTTTATATAAATTTGTAATCAATAAAATTTAAATAAGTTTAAATAAAAAATCTATTATGAAAAAAAATCAAATCAATCAAATGCTTAGAACTGAAGAATTATTTTTATTTATTGGGAGTCTTTTTTTGTTTAATGAACTAAATTATTCTTGGTGGGTTTTAATTATATTTTTTTTATTTCCTGATATTAGTATACTTGGATATTATATTAATAATAAATTTGGAGCTCTAATATATAACATTGTTCACTTTAGAGCAATATCTATTATGTTATTTTTGATTGGAATTTATTTTTCAAATGAAATATTAAAATTAATTGCAATTATTTTATTTTCTCATTCCACACTAGATAGAGTTTTTGGGTATGGATTAAAATTAAAAAGTTTCAAAGAAACACACCTTGGAAAAATAAAATAAAAAAATTATTTTGATTTTTGTAAATCAATTGTCTGTGTTGGAAATGCAAATTCAATCCCAGCTTTCTCAAAACCTTCCATAATACCTATATTAACATCTTCTTTCATTTTAGTTCTTTGAGCCCAATCTGCCATTGTTAATTTTTTTGCATAATAATAAACATCAATGTCAAGTGAATATGCTCCAAAGTGATTAAAATAAATTGTAGTTGAAGTTTCATCTACATCAGGATGATTATCTAATACTTTTTGAATTATTTTTTTAGCTTCTCTAATTTTTTTAGATGTAGTTCCATAAACAACTCCTAGAGTCATTTTAACTTTAACTCTTGGAACTTTTGTTACGTTTTCTACAATGTTATCTGCAAGCATTGCATTTGGAATTGTAAGTAATGTCCCATCATATGTTCTTAACTTTGTTGATCTTAATTTCAAATCTTCAATAAAACCTGAATTCCCTTGAAAGTTAACTCTTTCTCCTTTTCCAAATGTTTTATCAAAAATTAATGCTATTCCTGCAAAAAAGTTTTTTAAGATATCTTGAGCTGCAAGTGCAAATGCTAAACCTCCAACCCCAAGACCTGTAAGTAGTGCAGTTACATTATATCCTAGATTTGAGAGAATTAATAAAAAACCAATTATAAATAATGCAATTCTTAATATTTGCATTAATAAATCAATTGCAGCTTCATTTACTCTTTTATTTTTTTTATTCCCTTCACTTCCCTTTAAATAATATCCAACAGCCTCTGTTGAAAATTTAATCATAAAATAAACTACTGGAACTATAATCAAAAGATTAAATGCCCTATCAAAAATTTCTCCATATTGTCCTTGATTTAACTGGGAAGTCCCTAAATAAAATAAACCTGCAAATACAAACATTGTAACTGAAGGATTTACTGAATTAAATATTATATCATCAAAGTGAACTTTTGTCTTTGCAGCCCATTTTTTTAAATAATTATTTAATATATAATTGATTAATTTTCCTGCAGGATGTGTTAAAAATAAAATAAAAATTGCAAAAGTAATTCTCCAAATTTCATTCCCTAAAATCTTATAATTTAATAATGTTAATAATGTTTCAATCATTTTTTCTCATTTAATTTTTTTAATAATAAATCTCCAAAAGAATTTGAATTTATTTCTTCTTCCTCTTCCGAATCCATATAGTCCTCAACTTTTACTTTTTTAGATTCCACTACTAATTCAATTTCAAGGAAATCCTCAATTTTCCTTGCAGTTGTTATATCTAATTTAATTTTAGAACTAAGATTTTTACTAAGTGAACTTTCTTTAATATTTATTGCTCTTGCAAGATGATGAATATTAAAACCTTTTTTAGCAAGAGCTCTATTTATTTTAGAAATATAATCATCTACTACATCTAGTTGAGTTTCATCTTGTCTCTTTTTTTTATAAAAAGTTTTAGAGATATCTCCCCTATCTTCTCTTTGTGATCCATGAACTGAACATTTAGAACATAAATTCATATTTGTTCCAGCAATCCTTACCTCTTTTAAAAGTTGATCTGATACTCCACACATTTCACAGCTTGCCATATATATTAGAATGTAACTTAAAATTTATAAAGATTTATAATATAGAAAGTATTCATTTTACTATGTCAAACAATGTAGCGTTAATGGAATTTGAAGGAAATCCTAATATTGGTTTATTTTTTTTTGTAAATGATAAATTTGCAATCATTGGAAAAGAAGTAGATAAAGATAAAAAAAAACAAATTGAAGAAGTTTTAGAAGTTCCAATCTATCAAGTTCAAGTACTTGGAACTGATTTAATTGGTGTATTTATTGCAGGAAATAATGAAATCTTATTAGTTCCATCTCTTTATGATCATGAATTTAAAAAAATTAAAGAAATTTGTGATAAACATGAAACTAAATTAATTAAAATTGAAGATAAATTAAATACTTTAGGAAATAATATCTGTGTTGGAAAAGATGAAATTATTATTAATTATAATTATTCAAGAGATTTTATTAAGCATCTAGAAAATGCAACAAAATTAAAAGCAATTAAACTTGAACACTCAGAGTTTGCATCTGCAGGTGCTGTTTGTTTCTTTACAAAAGATAAATATTTTGTTTCTCAAGAATTAAATGAAAAAGTTGTTTCAAAGTTTGTTAAAAAAATTGCAGGAGTTGGATCAATTAATTCAGGGTCTGCATTTATTAGTTCAGGTATTGTTGCAAATGAAAATGGTGTTTTAATTGGTTCAATGTCATCAACAATTGAAATTCAAGAAGTGGTAGAAAATTTAAAATATTTGTAAATTTAGAGTTACACCTAAAAAAGAATACAAATCTTTTTTAAATAAATAAATAAAAATCAATTATGATTGAAACAATCCCTTTTGCAATTGGTTTTATTGTATATGTTTTATTTTGCTTATTTACTTTTGAGATATATTCAAAATCAGAAGGTATGACCCATGCTCCAATTTTATTTTTTATCTATTCATATTACTCAATTCTTGCATGGTATGTAATTAATTTAGTTGAAAGTGATGAAAACTTTGTAATTACTCTTGTTCAAATTATGGTTTACTTAATTTCATGTGGGATGATATTATTATTTTATTATAAAAACCAAATTAAACCTCATGATGAAGCACTTCACGATTAATTTAAAATTTGATTTCTTTTTTTTAAAAATTCTTCAATAAATTTTCCATCATGATTTCCCATAGAATATGAGTAATGATTTAATTCTTCTTTCTTAATTTTAAGCCATTTTAAATATTCTAATTTCTGTTCATCCCCCATAACTTCCCAGATCTTAAATGTTTTACATTCATAATTCACATCACAAGGAAATTCTCTTATATCTTCTTTAGGTGCAATTACTTCATCTCTTGAAACTAATTCATTAATTAAGGGGTGTAGTGGACATGCAATACACCCATTACTAAATTTTACTAAATTTAAACAAGTTCCAGAAGGAGATAACATATCTCCATCAAATCTATCTCTAAAGTATTCTAAAGAATGTCCTCTCTGCATTAATTCTTCAAATTCAAAAGAATTTTGTTCAATATCTCTTTTTACTTTATTTCTTCCTTTAAACTCATTACCACAACATCCATAACATGATAAATTTAATTCTGGGATTTGACAAGGAGTTTTAGGTATATTCATTTTCAAAATAATTTATCTAACATTACCAATTACTTGATTTTCCACAAGAAGTTCCTGGTCTTTAGCTGTGATTTTATTATTTTCAAATTCAACATGAGTTCCAATTGATTTTAGTTCATACTTAAAAAATTTATCAATTTTAATAATTTCATCATTATCTGCAATAACACCACCACATTCCAAGTTAGTTCCAACTTTAGCATCTGAATATAAAAATCCTAATTTTCCATCTTGATTTTCTGCAAGTAAAACCATACCTTGAGATTCAACCCCTCTTAATTTTGCAGGTTTCAAGTTTGCAGCAACAACTACTTTTCTATTTAACATCTCGTCTATTGAATAATAATCTTTAAGTCCTGAAACTATTTGTCTTATATCTCCATTTCCTAGATCTATTTTTTCTACATATAATTTTTCAGCCTCTGGATGTTGTTCTACTGAAATTATTTTTCCAACTTTCAAATTCAATACTGCAAATCCTTGTCTTTGTTGTTTTACTTCTTCTTTTTTAACTTCTTTTTCTAATTTAAACTTCTCAAATAAATTTTCTTTCTCTCCTAATTTATGTCCTTCTTTAATTTTAAATTCATTTCTAAAATTTCCAAGTTCAAAGTTATATTGTTTTCTTAATGCATTTGATTTCTCTGGCATAAATGAATTAATGTAATCTCCAATAATTTTAACACTATAATTTAAATGATAAATTATTGTTGATAATCTATCTTGATCATTTTGTTTCCATGGTTCAACTTTATTTACATATGCATTTACATCTCTAATTGTTTTAAATAATAAATCTAATGCTTTGTGAAATTCTAAATTTTGCATAAAAGAATTAAAACTCTCAAAAATATCTAAAGTCTTAATCAAATCACTCTCATTTTGAGTTAAATCTCTAGATTGAGGGATTTCTCCTTTAAAATATTTATTTGTCATAGCATGAACTCTTGAAACTAAATTTCCTAAATCATTATTTAATTCATTATTTATTTTCTCAATAAATTGTTTCTCACTAAAATCTAAATCCTCTCCAAAAGTTGACACTGCAAACATATAATATCTAAATTCATCTAATCCAAATTTTTGAGAAACTTCTACTGGATCTATTTGATTTCCCATAGACTTACCCATTTTCTCTCCTTCAACTGTCCACCACCCATGTGCAAATACTTTTTTTGGTAATTCATATCCTGAACTAATTAAAAAGGCAGGCCAAAATACTTTATGAAACCACATAATATCTTTTCCAACTACATGTACATCTGCTGGCCAAAAATCTTCCTTCTCCTTTATCTTTAAAGCTGAAATGTAATTATAAAGTGCATCAAACCAAACATAACTTACATGATTTGAATCAAAAGGTAATTCTATTCCCCATGTAAGTGTTTCTTTTGATCTAGAAATTGAAATATCCTCAAGTCCATCTTTTACTCTATTTAGAGTTTCAAGAGCTCTATTTTTTGGAGATAAAAAGTCTGGATTTTTTTCATAAAATTCTAATAATTTATCTTGATATTTTGAGAGTTTAAAAAAATAATTTTCTTCTTTCATTAATTGAACTTCCCTTTTATGGTCTGGACAAATTTTCCCCTCAATTAATTCATCCTCTTTATAATATCTCTCACAATCGACACAATATAATCCCTCATATGTATCTTTATAGATATCTCCACTTTCATATGATTTTTGAAACATATCTGCAACAAATTGTTTATGGTCATCATTTGTTGTTCTAATAAAATAATCATAAGAAATATTCATTTTTTTCAAAGTTTTTTGAAACTTTTTAACAATTGAATCTGTAAATACTTTTGGATCAATTCCTATTTCTTGTGCTTTTTTTGCAACTTTTTGTCCATGTTCATCTGAACCTGTTAAAAAAAAAACTTCTTTTCCTATTTGTCTATTCCATCTAGCTAATATATCGCATGCAGTTGAAGTATAAACATGTCCTAAGTGAAGTGGACCTGATGCATAAAAAATAGGTGTAGTTATGTAAAATTTATTATTCATAAAAATAAAGAGATGATTAAATATTATAAATTTAATTAAAAAAATAATTATTCTGCAACTTCAATTGCAGATAAAACAGAAATTACATCTTGATCTCTTGCATCATAATTTAATTCAACAATTTCACACACATCAATTTTTCTAAGTGTATCTTCAAAACAATCTCCAATTTTACTAGCATAAAGTTCAAAACCCTCAAGTATTATTTCATCATACTTTTCAGCTTCAGCATATTTTTTTAAATTTAATATACTTTTAACTTCAAATTCTGTAACTTCAGAAAATTCTGAAAATGTGAATTTCATAATTCTATAATCTACATAATTATCAGCAAAAGCTAACTCTTCATTTAATGAAACTATTTCTTGATTTGTTGCTTTTAGTAATTCTGAAGTATAAAATAAAACTCCCGAGATTAATAAAACTACAATTGAGAGTAGATAAATCATGATATATAAATTAAATTCGACATTTTGTAGAAATTTTGGAAATTTAAATTTGACGTCATTTTCTTTTTCTTCTTTAATTACTTTTTTTTCAACATTTACAGCTTTTTTTTGAGCTACTTTTTTAGTTGTTTTTTTTACCATAAAATAACATAGAAAAAGTAATTTAAATAGTTTTGGAAAAAATAAATTTTAATTTTGAGGTTTAATAATAAAAAATTTAGTTATAAGTGAAACTCCAACTAAAATTAAAGCTCCAAACCCTACAACTCCTAATTGATAAAATGAAAGAGCTGCAATTTCAAAAACATTTCTAAGTGGGGTATACATAACTAAAAATTGTAAAAATAATGAACCTACAATTGCAATCCATATCCACTTATTTGCAAAAAAAGGCGTATGGTAATAATCCCTAATTAATAAAACTAATATTGTCTCAGATAAAACTACAAATAAAAATACCATTGTCTGTGCAATTAATGGATCATTACTTGACCCTCCAAATAATTTAAAAATTGTTAAAGCAATTATTGTTGCAGCAACTCCAAGTAATGAAATTAATGCTAATTTCCTCTTAGGTAAAATACCTTCTCTTGACTTTTTTGGTTTTTGTTTCATTGTATCTTTTGAATATGGATCAACTGCAAGTGCTAAAGCTGGAGCTCCATCTGTAATTAAATTAATCCATAAAAGCATAATTGCAGTTAATGGTAAATTCCATTGAAATAAAACTGCTAAAAATATAATTAAAACCTCAGACAAATTCCCAGATAATAAATGCATAATTGTTTTTTGAATGTTATCATAAATTCCTCTTCCCTCTTCAATTGCATTTACAATATTTGAATATGAATCATCAAGTAAAACAAAGTCACTTGCTTCTTTTGCAACATCAGTTCCTGAACCTACTGCAACTCCAATATTTGCCTTCTTAAGGGCTGGTGCATCATTTACACCATCTACTGTCATTGCAACAATATGTCCTTCTTTTTGTAGTTCTGAGACAATTCTTTGTTTATGTTCTGGAATTACTCTTGCAAAAATATTAACTCCTGATTTTAAAGCATCTCCTAATTCTTTATCTGAGAGTTTAGATAAATCATCCCCAGTTAAAACACCTCCTTCAATTCCAATATTTTTTCCAATTGCCTCAGCTGTTGTTTTATAATCTCCAGTAATCATAATTACTCTAATTCCTGCAGCATGTGTTCTTTTAATTGCCTCTGGCACATCTTCTCTCTCAGGGTCAATCATTGCTTGGAGTCCAACAAAAATTAATTTCTCTTCAGTAAATTCTTTTTTATTTGAAATCTCTTTATATGCAAATGCTAAAACTCTTAAAGCTTGCTTTGCAAATTTTTCATTTTGTTCTTGAATTTCTAAAATTAATTCTTTAGTTAATTTTACTTTTTTTCCTCCCTTAATTACATATTCACATTTATCTAAAACCTGATCTGGTGCTCCTTTTAAAAAAACATTTAATTTATTATTTTTTTCAAATAACGTTGACATCATTTTTCTTGAGGAATCAAAAGGATTTTCATCAATCTTTTTATATTTAGAAGTATCAACTTTTGACTTTTTTGAAGAAACTAGAAGTGCTGCCTCTGTTGGATCTCCTGAGATTTGCCACATTCCATCTTGTTTATATATTGATGATGTGTTACATAACTCTCCAATTTCAAATAATCTTAAATCAACTTCTTTTGAAATTGTTCCCTGTGGATTATATCCCACTCCACTAATTTGTGCAACACCATTATCAAGAGTAAAAACTTCTTTTACAGTCATTTCATTTTTAGTTAAAGTTCCAGTTTTATCAGTACAAATAACATCACAAGACCCCAAAGTTTCAACTGATGATAACTTTCTAACTAAAGCTTTTTTTTTAAGTAATTTTTTAACTCCAATTGATAATGTAATTGTAACAACTGCAGGTAACCCTTCTGGAACTGCTGCAACAGCTAAAGCTACAGCTACCATAAATACTGCTAAAAATAAAGTTAAATCAAAAGAATTTCCTGCATGAATTTCTTCAAATAAATAAACTCCAAAAACAATTAAACAAATAAAAATTACTCCATATCCCAACTTTTTTCCAAATGAATCTAACTTTTTTTGTAAAGGAGTCATCTCCTCTTTTGTATCTCTAATTGAACTTGTAATTTTTCCAATCTCTGTATCCATTGAAGTTTTAACAACAATTGCTTTTGCTGAACCCTCAAGAACTGGAGTTGATGAAAAGACCATATTTTTTTGATCTCCAATTTGACAATCTTTTTCAATTAAATCTAAATTTTTTTCAACTGGTAAACTCTCTCCTGTAAGTGCTGCTTCTCCAACTTTAAATTTTGTAACTTCAATTAATCTACAATCTGCAGGAACTTTGTCTCCAGCCTCTAAAAATATAATATCACCCTTTACTAAAAATTTAGAATCTGTTTCAATTAACTTTTCATCTCTATATACTTTGGCTTTAACTATTGAGAGTTTTTTTAGTGCATCTAAAGATTTTTGTGCAGATAATTCCTGAAAATATCCAATTAATGCATTTGCAATTAAAATAACTAAAATAATTATTGCATCTACAAAATGAAATAAAATATTACTCTCTCCTATTTCTGCAATTTCATGTTTATATTCATTATATCCTGTAAAAAAAGATAAAATTACTGCAAAAAGTAATATATAAATAATAAATGATTTGAATTGATCTATAAATAATTTTAATTTATTTATTTTCTTTTCAGTTTTTAACTCATTATAGCCATCTTTATCAATTCTAATATTTGCTTCTCCTTGTGGGAGTCCTTTCTCATTAGAATCAAGTTCATTTAAAATATTAGAAATTTCTTCTTTATAGTATTGCATAACATAAAATTGAAAAAATATTTTTTAAAGAAGCGTAATTACGCAAAAATAGAGTCTTATAAACTCTCAATTATTTTAATTAAATAATCTGAAGACTTTTTTGCTGCAACTTTTACAAACTCATCAAAATTCTCAGGTGCATCACCATTAGCTTTATCTGAAATTGATCTTAAAATTAAACAATCAACTTTTAATTCTCTACAAACTTGAGCAACAGCTACTCCTTCCATTTCAAGTGCAATTGCATCAAAATTTTTAATAATTTCATTTTTAATTAAGTCACTACTTACAAATTGATCTCCTGTTGCAATAGTTCCATAATGAATTTCTAAATTTAGATTTTTAGCCACATTTTGAGCTAAGTCTCTTAATTCTTTAGAAGTCTCTAAAAAAATTCCTACCTCTGGGATATGTCCTTTTGGATGTCCAAAAGCAGTAATGTCAACATCATGGTGACATAAATCATTTGCAATAACTAAGTCTCCTATCTCCAATTCCTGAGAAAGACCTCCAGCTACACCACTAAATAAAATTTTATCACAATTAAATTTTGAAATTAAAATAGTTGCAGTCATTGCTGCAGCTACTTTTCCAATCTTACTTTGTACAATATATAACTCTAATTCATCATATTGAATTTTATAATAAGTTTGATTTCCAAAAATTATTTCTTCATACTTTTCATAATGATTCAGAATTGGTAAAATTTCTTCCCTCATTGCTCCAATTATTCCTATTCTCATAATTAAATATAATTATTATTTATTTAAAAGCTTAAGTTTATATCCTGAAGTTATGCAGTTTTTAACATAATATTTTTAATTCTCGTTTACAAGCCTCCAAGTTATGGTCTGAAAGTCCATAATTTTGTAAAATATTA
>CAXPJQ010000013.1:0-11168 GCA_964217375.1 Bdellovibrionales bacterium
TCAGCGTATTTTGACCCCATACCAAATTTAAGAGCTAAAAATTTAACTAAAGATAAATCTGAGTTTTTAATTTCATCTTCTAATTTATCTAAATTAAATAAAGTTAAATTTTTAGAGGGAGGAAGTAAGTATTCTTGTTTTTGTTTTACAATTCTATCTTTAAAATTTTTTTTAGTTAATGAATTTATAATTATGTTCTCAGAATTAGTTAAAATAACATTACCTGGAGAAAATATTTCAATATACATATTATATTTAATAAATTCAATTTCTTCATTTTCATTTTGTGAATCTTTTTTTTTTGAGAGTTTTAACTTTAAAATTCTCTCTCCCTCAATACTCTCAATTGATTCAATAAATCCATTCTTTAAATATTTTCTAAGGTATGAAATAAATGGGTTAGGGTGGTTAGTCTCATCTTTTTTATCATTTAAATAAATATATGATCCAATTTTAAATGTTAAAAATTTATGACCAATTCCTTTTGAAAATAATTTTAAATAAAATATATTGTTTTCAAAATAAAAACTCTCAATCCTTGAATTTTCAATATTACTTTTGATTTCATCAATTAAAAAAAATAAATCTACACTTGAAAATGCTTTCATAGTATTTAAATTTCTTTTTTGTTTTTTAATACTTTAGATGTAATTTTGGGTAATAACTTTAAAAATATACATAAGACTTAAAAAAATAAATATATATTGTTATTTTATGACTTATGAAACATTAAAGGGAACTGAGGATTTTGAACCAAAGTTTGCAATTAAAATTAATAAAGTAATTGATATTATTAAAAAAAATTATGAAAGTTTTGGGTTTAGACCTTTTGATAGTCCATTAATTGAGTATATGGATACTTTAACTATGAAATATGATGATGATGCAGAAATTGTTGATGAGATATTTAAAGTAAAAGATAGAGGGGAGAGAAATTTAGGATTAAGATATGATTTAACAACACCACTATGTAGATTTGTTGCATCAAACCCTCATTTGAAAAAACCATTTAGAAGATATCATATTGCCAAAGTTTTTAGAGATGGACCTCTAAAGAAAGGAAGACTTAGAGAATTTTTTCAATGTGATGCAGATATTGTTGGTCAAAGTGGAGTTGAAGTGGAATCTGAGTTAATGGATTTATTTTTTAAAACATATATTGAACTAGGAGTAAATGCAGTAATTGAGTTAAATAATAATAAAATTTTAAGGGGAGCATTACTTCAATGTGGGGCAAATGAAAAGGATTTATCTTCATATATTCTCTCAATTGATAAATTAAAAAAAATAGGAGTTAATGGAGTAGTTTCTGAAATTAATGAAAAAAAATTAAATGGAGAAGTTGGTTCTGAAGCAATTAAGATTTTATCTAAAAAAAATATTGCAGATTTAAAAAAAGTGTCAACTAATGTTATTTTACTTGAAGGAATTGAAGAATTAGATTACTTAACTAAATTAATTACAAATTTAGGAGTTAAATTTAGATTAAATTTTTCATTATCAAGGGGACTTGACATATACACTGGTAATATTTGGGAAGCATATGATTTAGATGAAAAAGTTACATCTTCACTTGGATCTGGGGGTAGATATGATAAAGTAATTTCAGAGTATATGAATTCAGATGAAATCATTCCAGCAGTTGGAATTTCTTTTGGGTTAGTTCCAACAATAATTTGTTTAGAAGAATTAAATAAATTTGAAAATAAAGAAGGATTAACTAATTTATTAATTGTTCCTCTTAACTCTAATTGTGTTGAAAAATCTCAAGAGCTTGCAAATAAATATAGATTAGAAGGATTAAATGTAGAAGTATATTATGAATTTTCAATGAAGAAAGGATTTAAGTATTGTGATTATCTAGGTGTTGAGAAATTAATAATTTTAGGGGAAAAAGATATTGATTTAGGAAAGTATACGTTAAAAAATTTAAATACAAAAGAACAAGTAGAATTAGATTTGTAATTATTTATTTAATCCCTAAACATTTATAAATCTCAATCTATGAGTTTATATTATGACAAATTTAGTTCCTATTCAACCAACTATTAATATGGGTATTGTTGGACATGTAGATCATGGTAAAACAACACTTACAAAATTACTTTCTGGAAAATGGACAGATACTCACTCTGAAGAAAAAAAAAGAGGAATTACTATTAAACTAGGATATACTAACTTTACAATTTCAAACGATTCAGGAGTTTATAATGTAAAAAATAAAGGAGATCTATTAAAAAGAGTCTCAATTGTAGATGCACCTGGTCACGAATCATTTATGGCAACAATGATTTCAGGAGCTGCAGTTATGGATTGTGCTTTACTTTTAGTTGCTGCAAATGAAAAATGTCCACAACCTCAAACAATTGAACATTTAAAAACTTTAGAAATTGCAGGGATTAAAAATATTATTGTAATCCAAAATAAAATTGATTTAGTAACAAGAGAAGAAGCAATTGAAAATTATAAACAAATTAAAGAATTTTTATCAACAACTTTTGCAAAAGATGCACCAATTGTTCCAATTTCAGCTCAACATGGGGCAAATGTTTCAGCATTGCTTACTCAAATTTATGAAAATTTTAAAGAACCTCAAAGAGATTTAAAATCAGATTCAAGAACTTATCTTGTGAGATCTTTTGATATTAATAAACCTGGAAACTCTTACTCAAAATTACAAGGAGGTATTTTAGGAGGAACATTAAAACAAGGAACAATTAAAGTTGGAGAGGAAATTGAAATTAGACCAGGTTTAATGAAAAAATTAAATGGACAATTAGTGTATTCTCCAATTTATGCAAAAGTTGAAGGTTTAATGTCAGATAGAGATAAATTAGATGAAGCAGGACCAGGAGGATCAATTGCAATTATGACTAAACTTGATCCAACTTTAACTAAAACTGATGCTTTAGTTGGACAAATTGCAGGACCTAAAGGGACTTTACCTGAACCAACTGATATGCTAAAATTTAAACCAGAATTATTTGAAAAAGTGGTAACTTCAACACAAGATTTTGAAGTAAAAGAAATTCATAAAGGAGAACCTCTAATGCTTATTGTAAATTCCATGACTACAGTTGGAGTTGTAGCTTCAGCAAATTCAAAGGAGATTACAGTTAAATTAAAAAGGCCAGTTATGGCATTTAATGAGGATAGGGCAGTAATTTTTAGAAGGTTTGATGGGAATAAATGGCGTATCATTGGATGCGGGCTATGTTTTTAATTTTTTTAATTCTACTTTTTAAACACATAAATATTATAAATCATTTTAATTGAGTTTTAATTATAAGATAAAATTTATTTTTTATTTAGATTTTTATTAAAATGGATGACTTTTTCAAACAAATTAATTTTCCTTATGACTCAATTAGGACTGGACAAGATGAATTTATTAAAAAGGTTTATGAAACAATTAAAGCAAATAAAAATATTTTAGTTTCAGCACCAACAGGACTTGGAAAGACAGTTTCAGGGTTAGCACCTGCAATATATCAAGGAAAGGCAAGAGGACTCTCAACAGTTGTTTTAACTTCAAGGCAAACTCAGGCAAATCAAGTAATTAAAACTATTTTAGATATACAAAGAAAATCTGGAAAAAAAATATCATATTCGGCATTTATTGGAAAGAGATCAATGTGTATACATGATGATAGAGACTTATACCCAGCTCAAGATTTTAATGAATTTTGTAAAAAGTCAAGGGAAACGGGAAAATGTGGGCATTACATAAATGCTAAAAATACTGAACATGAAGAAATGAGGCAATCTATAATTGATACTTCAATTCAAGCAGGAATGTCAATTGAAGGATTTGTTGATTTATGTAGATTAAATAAACCAGATTCAAAAGAATTTCCAAAGGCATCAAAGTGTGGGTTTTGTCCATATGAACTTGCAGCAGAAAAAGCATTTCAAGCAGATGTAATTATTTGTGATTTTAATTATTTATTTCAAGCAGGAATTAGAGAAGGATTTCTAGGGAAAATTGGAAGGAAACTAGAGGAATGTATTGTAGTTGTTGATGAAGCACATAACTTGCCAGATAGAGTTAGGAATGCATATACATATACACTATCAACTGAGATGTTAAAAAATGCGTTATCTGAGTTAAAGGATTTTACTAAAGGGAGTGTAATTGATAATTACGTACATTTTCTAAGAGATACAATTGAAGAAATTTATTTTAATAAAGGGCTTGGAGATAAAAATGAATTTTTAATTTCAAAAGATGAAGTTCTTAAAACCTATATTTCAAAGTTACCAAAAAATGAAAAAATTGAAGAAGTAATTGAGAAATTATATGAAGTTGAAGCTTTAGTTAAAGAAGAGAGAATAATCTCTCATGTGGGAAGAGTTGCATCATTTCTAGATAGATGGCAAGATTTAGATGAAGAGAGTTATCTAAGACTTTTAGAAAAAAATGTTAAATCTGATAAAACAACAATTTCAATTAAAATTAAATGTATTGATCCAAGTGAAATTAGTGCAAAAGTTGTTAATCATACATTTTCAACTATAATGATGTCAGCAACTCTATCGCCAATTAACATGTATAGAGATGTATTGGGGGTTGGAAATGCAACAACTCTTGAACTTGATTCTCCATTTAGTAAAGATAATCAATTAACTTTAGTAATTGATGATGTCACTACAAAATATTCTGCAAGATCTCTTGACATGTATAAAAAAATTGCAGGACATGTCTCAAAATTACTTAGTGTAACTGAAGATAAAAATTCAATAATATTTTTTCCATCTTATGATTTCATGCAATCAGTTTTAAATCATATCAATGTAGTATCTTTAAATAAAAAAGTTTTAAGAGAACAAAGATTTATGACTAAAGAAGATAAAGAGAAAATTGTTGATGATTTTAAAGATAACTCAGGTTTTTCTCAAAAGGCAAAAGTTTTATTTGCAATTACTTCAGGTTCGTTTGCTGAGGGTCTTGATTTACCAAATGATGCTTTAGAGATGGTAGTAATTGTAGGATTACCTTTAGGAGTTCCAGATAATACAACTAATACCATTATTAGACATTATGATAAGAAATTCAAAAAAGGACAGTTCTATGGATATATTTATCCTGCAATGTCTAAAATTATTCAGGCTGGAGGGAGATGTATTAGAACAATTAATGATAGAGGTGTTGTTGTTTTAATGGATAATAGGTTTTATTGGCCAATGTATGCACAATCATTTCCTAAAAATTGGCATTTGAAAAAAACTAAAAATCCAGAAATTGAAGTTAGTAATTTTTTTAGTGATGATGATCCAATGAAATTTTAGAAAGGATTATAAAGAAATATTCTTTATTTTTTTTAGATTTATGACTAAGAATTCCATTGAAGAATTAATTGAAGAATTAAATAAATTAGATTTTTATTCTGAAGAAGAACCTGATGTATCTCAGGAAGTTTCAGAGTTAGATTTTTCAAGTAGTAATTTTTTTTTTGATAACCTCCAAGAAGAAGATGATTCTGAATTAAATTCTTTGATTCAAACTAAAACTCCTGAAGATTTTATGAATGAAGAGTCAGAATTTAATTTTAATTTTATTTTTAATAGGTTTTTGTTTTATGATATAATTCTAGGAAATTCTAGAAAAAATACTTTTTCTCAGAGAAGTGGGAATTTAAGTAATATTTGTGATTTTGCTATAAATGAATTAAATTTGAGTGCAGAGTTATATAAATATAGTCCTGCTGGGCAAAATCCATTAATTAAACTTTCAGGAAAATTAACTCCAAGTACTCAATTAGCTTTCTTTAATTTTTTTCAAAGAGAGTTTAGAAATTCTTTAGTTGGAAAGACATATTATATGCAAATGCCTAAATTAAATCTTGAAGGAAATGAAATTCATTTAAATAATTTAATTAGGAAACGAGATTATTTTATTTTTAATGAAAGTGGATCTAAATTAGGAGTTTCCAAAAAAGATTTTTTTGATTTATCAGGATTAAGATTAAATACAACTCAAAATAGGGTTTATGGTTTGGAAGAATTAAGAGATAAATCTCCTTTTATGTATTCAAAATTAATTTTTAAATTTAATGATTTAGTTTCAAGAGGACTTGTGAGTTATCAAAAAGTAACTGAAGATTTAAGAACAAGTGAATTATTGGATAGAGGTTACTTATAAATCAATACATTTATAAATAAGTTTATACACTTTATTTATAAAGGGTTAGGTAATTGGGCCTAAAAATCTATTAAAACCTATACTCAACAACGAATATTTATTCGCTTTTGAATATAAAAAATAAAAAATGGCTGATATGATTATTGCATTTAGAGTAATGCCAGAAGATGGTGAGACAGAATACGCTACATTAGAAGCGAAAGTAAAAGAAATCGTAGAATCACACCACGATTCAGTTAAATTAAAATCAATTGGAGAAGAACCAGTTGGTTTTGGATTAAAAGCAGTTGCAGTTGAATTACAAATTGATGAAAACTGTGGATCTGAAGATTTAGAAGTTAAATTATCTGAAATTGCTGAGGCTGGTGAAGTTAATTTAACTAAAATGGATAGATTATAAGGTCTTTATAGATTATTTTCCCAATACATACAAAAAAATATAATATAAAAAAATGAATCCACACACAAAAATTGTAAATATCGTAATTTCAACATCTCTTGAACATAAAATTCCTTTAGAGAGATTAATTATGGATTTACCTAATACCGAATATAATCCTGAACAATTTCCAGGATTAATTATGAAGATTAGAGAACCTAGAGCATCATTTTTGATTTTCTCATCAGGTAAGGTAGTATGTACTGGAACAAAATCTCTTGATGAAGTAGAACTTGCTCTTGAGAGATTAATTGAATATATGAAAAAAGTAGATATTGAAATTACAATTAAACCTAAAGTAAGAGTTGAAAATGTAGTTGCTAGTTCAGATATTGACATGAAGTTAGACTTAAATGAAATTGCAATTAAATTAACTAATGTTGAATATGAACCTGAGCAATTCCCAGGATTAGTATTTAAAATTAATGATGAAACTGGAGCGACATTTTTAATTTTTGGAAATGGAAAAATTGTATGTACTGGAACTAAATCTGATAAAGATGTACATATTGCAATTAAAAATTTAATGGAAGTATTTAAAAAATACGATGTTAAATCATATAAATAAGATTTAAATCTTATTTAACTTTTTAGTTATTCTTAAATATTATAAAATTTAAACTATAATTTTTATTATGAAAAATGATTTAGATAAAGTATTTGATTCAAATTTAGGAGGTTTAATCCTAGATATAAAATTCAAATCAAGTTTTGATAAATTTAATTATTCTTTAAGTAAAATATTTTTAGCTTTTTTAGGATTTATATTTTTTGGTCCTTTAATTTTTACAATATATTCCTATATTTATATCCCAGAGTTATTTGAAATAAAAAATATATTTTATATTTTTTTAATTTTAGTATATATTTTTTATTTTTCTTATAGAAATAGTTCGCAGATTAAGTGTTATGAAAATAAAATCTTAATTAATAGACAAAGTAAATTTCCAAAACATAAAAATTTTCATAAAATTGAATATAACAAAATTGATTTAATCACTTTAATTCCTGGAAATAATTTAAAGGTTATTTTTAATGATTATGATTTAATGGTTTCAAATAAAAAATATGAATATATTCTTCCAAATGTATCTCAAAGGGAATTTGATGAATTAAATCAAGTAATTAAAATTAGAGGTTAAACCAATTCTTTTTTAAATAATTTTTAATTATCATTATTTATGGAAAAAGATTCTAATAAAAAAAAGTTAGTTTATGTGTATAAATTACAAAATGGAAAAAAATTAACTAAATTAGAATTTATTAAATATTTTGAAGAAAAAGTTTTCAAAACAATTAGAAAATTTAAATTATTTGAGCTTGATGATAAAATAGTAGTTGCTTTAAGTGGAGGGAAAGATTCAATTACTGCACTTTATTTAACACATAAATATTTATCTAGAAAGAATTTACAAAAAAATATTAAAGCTCTTTTAATTGATGAAGGGATAGATGGATATAGGCCTGCAACAATTAAATTTGCTGAAAGATTTACAAAAAATTTAGGTGTTGAATTACATATTAAATCATATAAAAAAGATTATGGGAAAACACTTGATTCCTCAGTTGAATTTTTAAGAGAGAAAGGATCTAATATCTCGCCTTGCAATATTTGTGGTACTTTTAGACGTAATGCTTTAAATACTGGAGCTAGGGAATTGGATGCAACAAAAGTAGTTACTGGACATAACATTGATGATGAAGGTCAAAATATTTTACTTAATATATTTAAAAATAACTTTAAAATTTTAGCAAGACTTGGACCATATAATGGGGTTGTAGGTGATGAAAAATTTATTCCAAGAGTTAAACCACTTTATTTATGTACTGAGAAGGAAGTTAGATTATATACAATCTTAAAGGGATTTGATGTAGGGTATGATGAATGTCCATATTCCAGAGGATCATTTAGGGATAATCTCTCAGAGATGTTAAATAAATTTGAAGATGAACATAAAGGAGTTAAAAATTCAGTAATTAATTTTTTTTTAGAGATTCAAGATAAATTAAAAGAAATGTATCTTGATGAGGAAGGAAGACAAGTAACACATTGTTCAAAATGTGGAGAACCTTCCCAAAGAGAAATTTGTAACACTTGTAGTATGAAAGAATTTGTAAATTAATTTAACAAATTTAATATGTGGTATATGTTTTTAGAGTATCTAGGTTAGGTGGATTCCTAATTCTTTCTTCAAATGTATCAATTTGAATTTCTTCTGTTGGTAGTGTTGTAAATCTTTGATATTGTTCTTCATAAATTGAATTAAATTCTTGAAATTTATTTTTTGAAAAAAAAAATTTTTTATACTTACTATTATTTATTAAATCTCTATTTGAACTTGTATCTATAAATTTTCTCGGACAATATATAATATTATTAAAATTATTTTTACTAAGTAATTCTAAAATTTGAATTAGGGACTTATTTTTATTTAACCCAATATTTTTAATCCATTTAAATTCTTTTTTTACTGAATTAAAGAGAGTAGCAGAAGAATTAGAATTATCACTTAAAAATATGAATCTTTTTTCAAAAATTTGTTCTTCTAATGAATCAAGGGAATTTAAAAAACTTCTACTATATCTTTTTGGAATTGTTGATGGCCAAATAGTAAACATATCTCCTTGAACGATATAAATTTTTTGCATATTAGTACTACTAATAGATTAAGAATTATAAATTTATTTATTTTAAAAAGGTTTATTGTCTATTAAAACCTTTTTTATCAATTACTGCAATATCAAATCTTTCTTTTGAGAATTCATCTCCTAATACTTCTTCAAATAGAGATAAACCATATTTAATAGCATCTTTAGTAGACATTCCTTCTTTATAAGTTTCTTCTAATTTTTCGTTAATTTTATCTCCAAGACTTCCAATTGAATATGCAAGGAATCTTAAATAAACTCCAGAGGGTGTTGTTTGATATAAATAACCTTGATTGTTTTCAAATCCTCCAATTAGAAATGAAACTCCAAAAGGTCTTAATCCTCCAGCTTGAGAGTAATATTGTTTAATATTTGCAACATCTTTTACTAAAGATAGAACATCAATTGGGTTTTGATATGTAACTTTATGTTTTTGAGCAATACCTTGAGCTTCTTCAATTAATCTTCTACCATCACTCATTGCACCAGCTCCAGTAACTCCAATGTGTTCATCAATTTCAAATACTTTTTTGAAAGAATCTTTAACAAGGAGCTTAGATTTCATTTTTCTATCTCCAATAAGAACTACTCCTTCTTTTGTTGTAATTCCAAGAACAGTAGCTCCAAGTTTAACTGCTTTTTCAGCATATTCAACTTGAAGAATTAACCCATCAGGTGAAAACATACCTGCAGATCTATCATATCCCATTTCTTGATGTTGTTTAATTGTTGACATAAGAATTTTAATAATTTATTCTTTTTAAAGTTATTGTTATTTATCAAGTTTGTACAATTCATCTTTTTTTTCTTCGAATTCTTTATGAATTAATCTATGAGTTTCAATATATTTTTTTAACCAAGGAATTGATTGTAATAACTCTCCTCCAAATGCAACAGAACTAAATAGAGTCCCAAATACTGCAACACCTGGAATGCCTAAAGATGAACCAACTGAAGAGATTAGACCTAGAGTTACTACAGTTAAAGCAAATAGAGATGCCTTTTCTTCTAATTTTTCTCCTGCTTTAACTGTTAAATTTCCACCTTTTTGAATAATTTTTAAAAAATTATTTATTTCTTTTTTATTAATGTTAGTTTCTTTTAAAAATAATTCTATTTTTTTTATAATATTTTCTTCAAAAACTTCAATTGATTTTTCTTCTTGAGAAATCTCTTGAATCTCAATTATTTTATCTCTGATATACTCAGGTGAATTTTGAAACCTATTTAATTCATCAATTTCTAAACTTATGAAATTGATTAATTGATCTAACTCTCCATGTGGAATACTTAAATCTGAAAAGATTTCTTTGAATTTTAATAAAATATAGGTAGCTTTATTTTCAATACTAAGTTTAGATTTTGAAATATATAACTTTTTAAACTCAGGATTTGATAGTTCTTTACTTAGAAATTCTTTAAAATTTTTATATATCTTTAAAGTCAATTCTAATGTTCTTATTTCTGCCCTATAGTATAGAAGTTCTTTTTCATAGTTACCATTAATTTCATTGTTTTTAATTTTTTCAAGAAAATCTTGTCTAAGTTGAGATAATTTTTTACTTTTTCCTAATTGAGAGAAAATTTGGTCTAACATAATCAAATAATAAACTTAATCCTTTATAAATACTTCTTTATTATTTTATATTATGAAAACACAATTTGAGCAATTAAGTTTACCCCAAGAAGTATTAAGAGTAATTAATGAGAGAGGATACTCACAACCAACTTCAGTTCAAAATAAAGCAATTCCTTCAATTTTTTCAGGGAAAAATGTAATTGTTCAATCTGCAACAGGGAGTGGAAAAACCCTATGTTATGCATCTCATGTTGCAAATATTGTTGAGAGTGGATATGGAGTTCAAGCTTTAATTGTTGCACCAACTAAAGAATTAGTTAGACAAATTGCAAAAGAAATTGAGGATTTTTGTAAATATA
>CAXPJQ010000014.1:0-46750 GCA_964217375.1 Bdellovibrionales bacterium
AGATCTGTTCCAAGTACCCTAATTAGTTCAGCTACCTTTTTATCATTATTTGCTGCCATAGTGATAGAAAAAATTAATTAGAATGTATTTATAAATGTTTAGGGTGTGTTTTGAGTTTGAAATATAAGAATACTGTTAATTTTAGTGATAAATGTTTTTAAATTAAAAAAAGTATAATCTAATATGAGTTCATATGAAGAAACTAAATCTTGGTTAATTTCACAAAAAGAAAATATTAATAAAGATAATTTTAGAGAAATAATTGAAATAATAATCAAAAATTATTTTTCTCAAACCCAAGAAGATTTACCTATTAAGTTTAAAAATTTCAATGAATTATTTAATATTGCTCTTCGTTTTATTGGCCCTTGGAAAAAAAAGGTTTAGAATATTCTAAACAAATGATATATTTCCCTGAGACTATTGAAGAGATAGATAGAGAATTTATAACATCAAATACTGGAGTATTCTCATTATTAGGTTTTACTTGGAAAAAAACTAAGCCAAATTCTTTAGAGATTTTAACTCAGTTAGTTAGTTTAGGTTTTTATCATTCAAAATTAAGTTTTTATTCTATTGAGAGTCAAGAAAAAATTATTTCAACAATTTTAAAAAGAAGTAGTGGAGGGAACTGGAATTCTTATTACCTTCAAATAAGTCCTGACAAAGAAGAAAACTTAAAGATTCTTTTAAGTTCAGAATTATTTAAGAATATGTTTCCAGAAAATATTGAAAAGATTGAGAGTGAATTTTTAAAACCAAATGCTGGATTGTTCTCATCATTAGGTTTTACTTGGAAAAAAACTAAGCCAAATTCTTTAGAGATTTTAACTCAGTTAGTTAGTTTAGGTATTTATCCTTCAAAATTAAGTTTTTATTCTCCTGAGAATCAAGAAAAAATCATTTCAACAATTTTAAAAAGAAGATATGAGTATTCTTGGAAATCTTATTATCTTTCAATAAGTCCTGACAAAGAAGAAAATAAATTAATTTTCAAACAATCTATTCAATTTAAAGAATTTTTAAAAAAAGAAAGTAAAAAAAAAGTTCAAGGATTTTTAAAAAGATATAATTTTTCAGAATCAATTTTACAAGAGAAAACTAAATTTTCAGTTCTTCATTCTATTTGGAGAGAAGAAGAAATAAATTATTTAATTCAACTTTACGAAAGAAATTCTGATAATTTAATTAAAGAGATAAAAACAACAGATTTAACACAAAAAGAATTTGGAAGATCAAAAGAGGCAGTTCTTTCAAAACTAAATTCTTTAATTAATGAAAGTATTTCAAAAGGAACAAAATATGAAATAGATTCAAGAGGAATAACTTCATTTCCAAATGAAATTGAGAAATATTTTAATGAATTAGTAAATTACTCTGAGCTTCATTCACAAAATACTATGTTAGAGGAATTCCCAGTATTAAGTTATAATTACCCCTATAATAAAACTCTTACTGATGAGAGCTGCTTTGTATTAATTATTCCTTTTGAATTTAAAGGTAATTCTCTTGAGAAGTATAAACCATTTGAACAACATATTATATCAAGACTTTACTCTAAACTAATTGATATAAATTCTGATGAATTAATAGAAACAAACAAAATATTAGAAATTAAATTAGATCAAAATTTTATTTCTAATTTTTTTTCAGAAAAAACTTCTTTATTAGGATTATATGTAAGAAAAAAGTTTAGTTTGAATCAAGAAATACAAACTTGTGAAATTCCTGAAGAAATTGACTTTGAAAGAGGATCTAAAAAAATTAAATATTGGATATTTCATGAAAACTAATTTTATTAGAATAAACTCAAAAGCAAACGTTTTATAAAAATTATTCAACTCTAAATATAATATGAAAGAAATAATCTTACTTGTTGGACCTCAAGGAGCTGGAAAAACAACTCTTTGTAATTTAGAGTATAAAGATTATTTTAGAATCTCTCAGGATGATCAAGGTAAAAAAGGACATTTTGATTTATTTCTTGATTTAATTAAAAAAGATGTTAGTAAAATTATAATTGATAGGATTAACCATTTAGAAAAACAAAGAACAAAGTATATTGAAATTGCAAAAAAAAATGGATATGAAACTAAAATAGTAGTATTAAATGAAAAAATTGATATCTGTTTAGATAGAATTGAGACAAGAGAAAAACATCCAACTCTAAATTCTAAAGAAGATGGAATTAAAGCACTTAGATTATATTTTAGAGAGTATGAAATTCCAAAAAAAGATGAAGCAGATAAAGTTGAATTTCTAAATGAATATGATCCATATTTAATTGATTTGACAGATAAATATGAGAATTATTTAATTATTGGAGATGTTCATGGATGTTTTGATGAAATGAAAGAATTAATTGAAAAGCCCCTTGGAAAAGAAATAGATGAGAAAACAGCAATTATTTTTATTGGAGATTTATTTGATAAGGGAGAAAAAATTAAAGAAGTTTGGGAGTTTTTTAAATCAAAAAACAATGTATTTTCAATTAAAGGAAATCATGAAGAGAAATTAATTAGATATCTTAGGGGAAATAACATTAATATTAGTGGAGGATTAGATAAAACAATTGATCAATTAAATTTAGACAATATTAATACTAGTTATGCAAAAGAATTACTTAATGAATTAGAATCATTTCCCATGATAATTAAAATAAATAATAATTATTTAGTACATGCTGGAATTCATCCTAAAAAAAATATACTAAGACAAAAAAAAGAACATTTACTCTACATTAGACATTTTAATGAAAAAAATCAAGATTTTTTTGATGATACACAACCTTATTGGTTTGAAGAATATGAGGGAGAAAATAATATCTTTTTTGGACATGATTTTCATAAGAGTATTAAAATTAAAAAGAATGTATTTTCTTTAGATGGATATTGCGTCTATGGAAATGAACTAAGGGCATGTTTAATTCAAAAAAATAAAAAAGAGTTTTTTAGAGTTAAAGCAAAAAAAAAATATTATGAGAGTTTTTATGAAAAAAATGACAACACAATTAGTCCTTATGAAATTTTAACTTTAAGAGGATTTCTAAATAAAGATGAAAATCAAGAATTAGCTTTATTTAATTATTCTGATAAATGTGTATATGAAAAAAAGTGGGATAAATATACTAAATCTGCAAGAGGATTAATTTTTAATAAAAAGACACAAGAAATAGTTGCAAGACCATTTATCAAATTTTTTAATTTAGGAGAAAATGATGAATCTAGGATTGAGAATTTACCAAAAGATTTAACTTATGAAATTTATGATAAGCTGGATGGGAGTCTAGGAATTTTATATTATTTTAATAATGAATGGAGAATATCAACAAGAGGAAAAATTGAGAGTGAACAATCAAAAATTGCAAAAGAAATTTTAAAAAAATATAACCTAAAAAATTTAAATAAAGAATATACATATATGGTTGAAATAATTTACCCTCAAAATAAAATAGTAATTAATTATGGAGATGATAAAAAATTAGTTTTACTTGCTGGAATTCACACAAAAGATTCCTCTGAGTTAAGTTATGAAGAATTAAAATTAATTTCAAAAGAAAGTAAATTAGAATTAGTTGAAAAATATAACTATACAATTAATGAAATATTAGAATTAAAAGAAAAAAAAGATTTTGAATTGGAAGGATTTGTAATTAAATTCTCAAATAATTTAAGAGTGAAAGTTAAAGGTGAGGAATATTTAAAGATTGCAAAATTAATTGCAAACATATCCCCAATTTCAATATGGGAGACAATGGAGAGTGGTATTGTAGATAAAAAATATCTAGAAAAAGTACCAGAAGAATTTGAAAGTGATGTACAAAGAATAGTAAATAAATTAGAATCAAAATATAAAAAAATTCAAAATGAAATTAATCAAGAATTTGATAAATTAGAAAATAAAGAAAATATTAAAGAATCTCTAAATGAAATTCAAGAAAAAAAACTTAAACATAAATTAGTTTTAATTTCAAAAATAAAAAAAGAAAATAAAAAAATTGAAAAATATATAATGAATATAATTAGACCTAAAAATAATGAGATTTAATTAAAAAAATAAACACAAAATATTTTTAAAGAATAAATATCTAATTTCTATTAGAATGATGAGAAAAATAATTATTTTAGTTTTATTTCTAATTTCAATTAATAATATTTTTTCTCAAGAATATTATGCAGATTTAAGTTTAGACGTAGATTCAAAAGGAGATATTTTAATTAGCGGAGTAGATTCCTCAAATGAATTTAAATTAAATCAAAGAATTCCTGATTATACATCAAAGGATGGAAAATATTGGTTAATTAATATAACTTCAAATCAAATATATTCTAATTTTATCTTTGATATAACTCTACCGAAGGGAGCTCAAATTAATTACATCAAAACAACTCCAAATTTTAGAATTGATGAAGATAGTGGAAGAATTAAAATAATTGGAACTGGAGAAAATAAAAAAGTTACAATAATTATGCAATATCAAATTACTGATGAAAATAATAAAGAGAATATATTAAAAAACCCAAATTTAATAGGAGTATTAGGAGTAATAATTGGAATTTTAATTACATTTATATTAAATAGGAAAAAAAAAGAAGTAATAACAATAAATCAAAAAGAAAATGAAATTGATTTCTCAATATTTCCACAAAGACAAAAAGATATTATCAATATTTTAAAAAAGAAAGGAAAAATAACTCAAAAGGAACTTGAAATTGAAATGCAGATTCCTAAATCTTCAGTATCTAGAAATGTTAGAACTCTGGAAATTAAAAGCATAATTAAAAAAGAATCAGTTGGATCAACTAATTATATATCATTAAAGTAATTCCTCAATGTTCCGGTTTGTTTGAGTAAAAACTAGGTATATATTATATAGTGTTCCGTATATAAATTAGTATGGCTTAGATAAGCCCTATGACTTAAAAAATGGTTAAAATTAACACAAAAAAAATTAAAGCAGTAGGTTTTGCAGCATTATTAGTTGCAAGTCCACTAAGTATCATGGCAGAAGAAGATAACTCAACTTCAATTAATACTACAGTTAATTCAACTATCTCTGCTGAGATTAACTCAAGTAATGTTGAAGTTGAAACTCAAGTTGATGTCCAATTAGAAACTGAAATTGGAGATGAATTAAGTAAAACTGATAAAGAATATTTTGAAACTAATGAAGGTGCAAAAATTAGATGGACTCAACTTTTAACAAGACTTGAAGCAAGAATTGATAATGTTAATATGTTAATTGAGGAATTACCTGAAGAGACTCAAGTTGATGTAGAACTTCTAAGCGAGATTACTCTTCAATTAGAAACAATTTATAATGAAATGGAATTAGTTGATTTAAATGATAATCAAACTAATGAAGAATTAGTTCACCTATATATTGAATATAAAAAAGATATAATTGAATTATCTCAGGAATTTAAAGTTGAATATGGAAAAGGAATTAATGAAGAGAAAAAAGAAGAATTAAGAGAGAGAATTGAAGAGAGAAAAGAAGAAATTAAAGAAAAAAATGAAAATAAAATTCAATCTCTAAGAAAAGCATTAAATCTAAGAATTTTAACAAGTGCATATATTAATGTTTCAGGATTAGAACTTGAAGAAATTAAAGAACAATATGAATCTGGAGAATTAACAATTCAAGATGTAAAAGCAGAACTAAAACAAGCATGGGATAATTTAACTGATGAAGAAAAAGAAGAAGCTAAAGCAAAACTTGCTGAAACTAAAGCTAAAGCAAAAGTAGTTGCTCAAGAGAGACTTGATGAGATTAAAGAAGAACATGAAGATAAAATTGAAGAAATTAAAGAAAATGTTAAAGAGAGAAGAGCGAATAAAGCTCAAGAAAACATAAAAAACTTTAATAAAATTCAAGAAAGATTTGATAATTTAACTGAAGAGGAACAAGAAGAATTAAAAGAAAAAGCTCAAAATTTAGATCCTGAGCAAAGAGAAAAGTTACAAAAAATAGCTCAGAGATATCTAGCAGGAGAAGAAATTAGTGATGAAGAAGTTGCAGATATTGCTGCAGAAGTTGAAACTGTGGTTTCTATAGAGTGAAACTTAAATATTAAATAATAAAAATTAGAAAGTATAATATAAAATGATTAAAAAATATTTAATTGCAGCTTTACTTTTATTTACAGTAATTTTTGCAGGTTGTAGTACAGAAGTTGAAGAAGAATCAAAAGAATTAGTGGTTGAGAGTGATACTCAAGAAGATCAAGTTACTGAAGAATCAATTGATTCAGAGGTAGAAGATGATTTTAAAACTCAAGAAGATGATATTGAGATGGGAGAATTAATTTAAAAATTAATTCTTTTAATAAAAAATAACCTAATTCTAAATAATTAATAAAATTAAAAAACCTATAAATAGAGGTGGAAGAAAAGCAAGACCATCTTTAACTAAAATTGATTTAAATTCTTTATGTTTAAGAGAGAGACCTTTAATTTTTTCTAATTGAATTTCATCAACACCTAGTTTGAAATCTTCTTGTTTAAAATAAGTTTTATCACCAATAATTAAATCCTCAACAATCCAATCCCCAGGCACTAAATCTTTAACCAATTTATCTTGGATAAACATCTGTGATTCTAAGTTTTTTGAAATTTTAATGAAGTAATAAATAAAACCAATTAGAGGAATTGAGATTAAAACAATATTAATTAAATATAAAATTGGAATTAAAATAAGTAAAATTAAAAGTAAATAAAGTTCTAATTTCGAGAATACTTTTTTTAATTTGTTCATGTTACGAAGTGAGAAAAAAAACATCATAAAAATTGCAATTATACCTCCAAAGAAAAATGAAACTAATAAAAATTTTAAAAGATAAGCTAAAATTTCTAAATTAAATTTATCAATTGAGAGAATTTTAATACCAAATAAAATAAAATTTAAAAGTAATATATACCCAATTGGTAAAATCTTTCTAACATTAATTGTTTTATGAGAATAATTTTGTTTAATATCTTCAAATAAATTTCTTGGAATTCCTTCCCTTAATTCTTCTTGAGAAATAAGTTTATTTTTTATTTTAACATCTGAATCAATAATATCACTTTCTTTTAAAAAATTAGTTTTTTTCTTTAAAACAAAATAAAGAGAATTTAATAAATAATCATCTGAAAAAAAAGTAATACTAAATGCAATTAAACCCCATAAAAATAAAATAAAAGGATCAACTTCTAAAAATAAACCAAGAGATAAAAAAATTAAAACAACTAAAATAATAATTGCATTATATAAAATAAACTTTTCTCTTTTTCTTGTAATAAAATAAAAAATAAATAAAATAACAACTAAATTTAAACCTAGAATATATATCTGAGTAATCTCAGTAATATAAAGCATTAAAGATGAACTCTTAGAAATTAAATAACTATATAAAAAGTTAGGTACACTATCTGCTGCAAATTGTTTTAGATATGGGATTGCTGCACCAAAACCAATTAAGAATTTTGCATCACCTCCACCCCACATTCCAATTAAATATAAAATAGCTCCAATTAAAAATGAAAGTAACATCCCAAAACCTGAATACTTTATAGGATCAAAAGAATTAGTTAAAATTGAATCAAAAATTGCAATTGAGAGAATTGAAATTGCAAATAAAAAATTAAGGTAGTCATAAACTTCTCTTTTTTTAATATCTTCATATGAAGCAAGAGAAAAAGATAGAAGAGTTATTGTTAAAACAATATATTCAATCACTTTTCTTCATGCATATTAAATAAGGAATAAGCCATTAAAATTACAGAGGCAAGAGTTGAAACGTAAAACCCTAGAAAAGGTTGTGAAACTTGATTTTTAATTTCAACTAAATAATCTAACATATTAAGCATGGAGACCATATTTAATATAAAAAGAGCTAACCCTATACCTAAAAAAAATAGTGCAGTTTCTCTTTTTGTAAATGCAAAGTGTTTTTTGTGAACGGTGTGAATTAATTTTTTCATTTTTTTTCATGTAAATTATATACAGCAACTAAGATTATAATCATTGAAGAAAATACAGACACATTAAATGCAAACTCTGAGTAATTAACTGGTAAAAATGAGATAAATGAAGAGATATTAATTAAAAATAAACATAAACCAACACCTAAAAAAACATTATTAATTTTGTTAGATCCTCCTAAAACCCTACCTAAATTATTTATTTTTGTCATTATTTAAAAATTTAAATATTTCATTTAAATATATTTTTAGTTATCTCAAAGTAGTATTAATAAGAATCCTGAAAAAATAAAAAAATCACTACTAAATTAAAAAATATTTATTTTTAAATTAAAAAATATAAAACGTACATAGTACGTTTTAAATGAAAAAATATAGTACAAATAGGAATAGAAAAATTATGTTATTTATTCTAGTTTTTACTATGTTAATTTTTCAGTCATATGCTTGGTGGGATACAAACTGGGGATATAAACAAGATATCCAAATATTAACTCAAAGTGCAACACCAAGTAATTATCAATTTTTAATTCATTTAAATTCAACTCAGCTTGGTGCAAACTTTGACTGGTCAAATAATTGTGATGATCTAAGGTTTATAATAGATAACATTACTCTACTTGATCACTGGACTCAAACTTGTGACACAATTGGAGAAGAGTTATATACATGGGTTGAAATTCCAGATACAATTAGTGCATCTAGTTATTATAATTTAGAGATGTATTATTCAAATTCGGGGGCAAGCTCAATTAGTAGTGCAGATAATACATTTTTACAAGATCAAATATTTAGAATGAATGGAGTCTGTAACTCTGGAACATATTGTAATGGAATGGATGATAACTCTGAAACAAATTATATTAGATCTCAAATAGGAACATCCCCATTTACAATTGATGGGTCTGATTATGTGACAACAATTAATCATAACTCAAACCCATTTGGTGCCGCAGATTACTATTTTTCAAGATATAGGTTTTTATTTATACCTGATTCTACAAATACCCATGACTTTGGAACAAATAGTGATGATGGGTCAGAAATAATTAATTTACCATATGATAGTTTTGGAGATGGATATGCAACAACTGGAACTTATGGGAGTGGAAGTGTATATGCAGAATATTATGGTTTACATGGTACTGGAACTTGTGGAAGTTCAGGGACTCCAGGGAGTGTTTCATTAACTTCAGGAGAAGGGTATTGGCTTGATTTTATTATGAATGAGTGGGGAGGAGGGCAACTTGCACAACTATGTATTAGAGAGGGAGGAGGATATAATACATTTAGTGTTGCAAATTTTCCAAATCAAATTTATTCAAGACAATATGTTGAAAATGAACCTAGTTTATTTAATATATCAAGTGAAGTTAACTATGCATATATTACTCAAACTCAAATAAGTCCAAACCCACTTACAATAATTTATATATTCCAAAATAAAACATTTAACATAAATAATACAATTGATTGTGTAGGTCCAATTGGTGAGAGTTGTGAGAATATAAGTATATCTCTAACTCAAAATTCAAGTGGAACATTTAATAGTGTATCTACTTCAACAACAACTCCCCTTTGGACAAGTAGTTCTCAACCTCAAACCTGTAGTGGAGTAAATACTGGAAGTTCATGTTCATCAAATTTTGTAATAAATGCAACTGGAGATATAGGAAATTATTATTATTTAAAATTAGAGAGTACCTCAACAAATAATGCAATATCAAGTATTAATTCATCAACATTTATTCTAAGAATTATAGATTCAAATATTGTTGCATTCAATCAAAGTATATATTCATTTACTCCATTTGAAAAAAATAGTGGAGATAAAACAATAACTCTTCAAATAATTTCAAATATTGGAACAAATAATAATATTCAAGTTAGTTGTACTAGTGGAAATTGTAGCGAAATTACAACAACATTTACAAATGGAATTAATTTACTTGAAGGAGATAGTGCAAATATTGATTTTGTATGTAGTGATAATAGTTATGGGAATTATTCTGCAACATATATTGTAACTTCAGATGGGAATCCATATAATTCGTCACTTAATATAAATTGTAATGTCTTACCAATATATGGTCCAATTAGTGGTCAGTTAATAAACCCAACACCATTAAGTGTGACTCCAGTTAGTCAAAATAGTACATTTAATTTAGAAGCTCAAGTTAATTGTACTGGATTATGTTCAACAATTAATGCATATGCAATTAAAGGAATAAGTGATTGGGATGATAATTCATTTTTATATAGAAAAAATATTGACATAGATATTAATTCTGCAATTCCTAGTAATTATCAAATATTACTTGATTTAGATTCAAGTGATTTGGGTCCTGATTTTAACTGGGGAAATAATTGTAGAGATATTAGATTTACTGAATCTGGAACATTAATTGATTATTGGATTTCAGATTGTGACACAATTAATGAAACAATAAAAGTGTGGATTGAAACTAATAGTGCTCAAAGTTCAAGTTCAACATATTCAATTTACATGTATTATAATAATAACAATGCCCAATCACTAAGTAATGCAAGTGCAACATTTAGAGAAGATCAGATATATCTAATAACTGGGAGATGTTCTGGAGGTGGAAATTGTGATATGGATAACCATGCTGAAGGAGATACTCTAAGAGCAAATATTAATACAACTGGGATGGAAATTGATGGAGAAGGATATGTAACTCAAATTGATCAAGGAGATAACCCTTATGGTGCAAATGATAACTATTACTCAAGATATAGATTATTATTTATACCTAGTTCAAATGCAACATATTCATTTGGAACATATAGTGATGATGACTCAGAAATTTCAATTTTTCCAAGTGATGGGTATGGATCAGGATATCAAACTGCACACCCATATGGAGCTCACGATGTAATTACAACACAATATAATGCCTGGCACGGAAATAATCCTTGTGGATCAAATGTTGCAGTTGAGGGAAGTAGATCATTAAATTCTGGTGAAGGTTACTGGCTAGAATATTTACATATAGAAGGAGCTGGAGGAGAAGATCAACAGATGTGTATAAATACAGGGACTGGATATCAAACATTTAATCTAGGAAACTTTGGAGGTGAATTTTTTGCAAGATCATATGTAGTGTCTGAACCAAGTTTAAATTCAATTGGGACTCAAGAAGATTTCTTAATTTCAACAATTGTAGGAGACACACCACTTTGGACAAGTAGTTCTCAAAACCAAAATTGTACTCCAGGAGAAGATGGCAGTTGTACATTTACTTGGATTGTAAATGCAAGTGGAGCAATTGGAACTCTACAAAATGTAAGCGTATTATTTATATCGGATTTATCTTCTATAAATTCAACAATGACACAAATTGCAACAATTAACATTACAAAATATATTGCCCCAACATTTAATTTAATTAGTCCAATTAATAATAGTAAAAAAATAATAAATTCAACCATTGAATTAAAATGGATTGTATCTGATGAAGATTCAAATATATCTACAAATTTGTATATTAATGGAATATTTAATCAAAGTATAGTATGTATAACTGGAATTAATTGTAGTGTAAATTTAACCCTAAATTCTGGAGAATATAGTTGGTTTGTTAATGGATCTGATTCTACACTTTTAAATTCTCAAAGTGAAGAATGGGGATTTAGATTAATTAAAAATTATCATAATAGAATAAATAAAAATATAAACTATGTTTCATCTGGATTGTATTTTGTAAATATTACATTAAATAATTTAATTGGTGAAAATAAAAATATATCTATTCTTGATTGGATTAGCCCAAGCCACACACCAGGGTCATTTAATCCAATATTTGATTTTAATTTTAATAATATATATATGTGGAATAGAGATATCTCTAATAATTTTAATGTGCAATATTTAATTACGACAGGAAATACAACCACTAAAGATATATATAGGATAGGATTAGATTAAAATAAAAGTTATTGAATTTTAAATTCTCCCCAGATTAAATAATGATCTGAATGAGTTTTATTAATTCCATCTCTGAAAATCCCATGAGATAAATATTCTTGAGACATGTCATCATTTAATATAATTCTATCATAAGAACAATTGTTTTTTGATAATGTTGTATCTTCATCATCTTGAATTAACCAATTCCATGAATCAAAGTGAGTTTGAATTGCAGAATTATAGTAACTACAATCAGCATTTAAATCTCCAATGATTAAAACATTTCCCTCAGATTCATTTTTTAAAATTATTTCTTCAAGAAACCCCATCTCCTGAGGCACTAAATCTGGATCAGTGTGAATATTTATCACATTAAAACTATAATTTCCAATAGTAATATCAACTGCAATTGGAGGTCTATTAAATTGACTTTGATAAATACCATAGTTATAATCAGTAATAGTTATATCAATTCCTTTTTTTGAGAGAATTCCAACTTGTTCTTTAGAGGTTGATTGTCCTGCCCTTGAACTAATTTGACAATTATAACTCTCAAATCTTGAACAAAGTAAATCAAAAGATTCTCCAGATTTATCTCTGATTTCTTGAATAAAAATAATATCATAATTATTTTCTAAAGTATTTTCATAAAATTGCATTAAATTTGAATTAGATGATTTACTTTTCCCAAAAATTTGTAAATTCCAATTAGCAATTTTAAATGATTCACCTAAATATTTTTGAGGAACAATGTTTTCTTTTGTAATTAAATCATCTAAGGAATTTGAATTACTTGTTTGAATCTCAATATTACATCCTGAGAGTAAAAATAAAGATAAAAAAGTATAAGATAAAACTTTTTTCATATAAAATAAAAAACTTTAATATTTAAAAAGATAATTGTGTTAACTAAAAAAAACTAAATGTGAAGCGACTGGCGGGAATTGAACCCGCGACCTCTGCATTACCAATGCAACGCTCTACCGCTCAGCAATCGGCTGTAAGCCTCAAGAACGGGGATTTGAGAGAAGTGAAGGGAGTTTTAGTTTATATCGTATATACGAAAAAAATTATTCTAAGTATTTAGAGTATATTGAGCAGTACTCTCCTTGTTATAGAAAGTCTATGTTTTATGCTATTCAAAAGTTGTTTAAAGAGATAAAAACAATAAATGAACCTAAGGACATTCTTGCGACTATTAAGAAGAAACGATTAGATATACAGTATTCGATGAAATGTCTTCGGAATTGGCTTAATTTCTGTGAGCAAGAGGAGTTAATGGATGAGTTTAACCTTCATAAGTATCGTAAGAAGTTTAAAATCCCTCAGCAACATAAACCAGATGTGTTTGTTCCGTCAAAAACTCAAGTAGATAGTTCTTTTGCTCAAGTTAGAGATTATTCTTATATGGACTATATAGTTATGAGAGTTTTGCTTGAAAGTGGTTGTAGGATTACTGAGTTGAAGTATTTTATTGAAACATTTAATCCTTCTTTGGTTACAATTGAGAATGGTGTTGCTTGTTATCCTCTAACTTATCTTAGACATAATAAGAACTCTTACTTTATGTTTATGAGTGAGAATACTTTTAATGAATATGTTAAGCTCACAGAGGAGTTGAAGGGATACAAGATTTGTAAACTAATAACACATATTAGAAGACATAAGTTAACGCCTATGAAATATTATCGTAAGTATGCATTTACCTTAATGATTGACTGTGAGATTGATATGGAAATTGCTAACTATATCCAAGGTCGTGTTTCAAGTAATATTGGAGTAAATCATTATCTTGCTAAGAAGCAAATTGCAATAAAAGAATACAAGAAGTTTTTGGAGGTCATTTAGTTATAATCTCCCATTCTGGGATTCTATCAACTCTCCTGTTTGCTCCACTTGATGAAGGAAGAACAACTGTTTCATATCCTAATTCTTCAAAGACTCTTTTATGTTCTCCAGCTTTTTTTCCGTTTAAACAAATTAGTTTTATGTTTGGATATTGTTGTTTTAGTTTTGAAAAATCATTTAATTCCTCATCTTTGATATTACTATCAAGACTTCCCTCTCTATAGCTTTGATGAAATACATCCCACAGACCAATAAAATGTTTCTTTAATGATTGGAGTTTAGTTTTATAATCTGTTTTAAAATCTTCATTCAATACATCTCCAAGTAATTTCCAGAAATCATTTGTTTTCTTTGCATAGTATTCTTGTTTTTCTATTGATTCATCTCCTGGAAGAGAACCTAAGATTAATATCTTAGTTGTTTCATTTATTATTGGTTTTAATCCTTGCTTTATCATTCTCTTATAACTTCTAATTGTGATTCAATATCTTCAATTAATGAATTAACATTATCAACTAATTGATTTAACATTTCAAGTGTTATTGTAATATCATTGCCATCTTTGTCTTTTCCATTCCTATGAACTAAGTCGTGTCTATTCATTACTCCTTTTATTAAAATACTCAAGTCTTCAGGGAAATTAATATCAAATACAATTTTATATAAACTTTTTACTTTAGGAAGATTGTGATACATTAATTCGTTTAATTCCTTAGATACTTCTCCTCTCATAAAATCATATATGTCTTCAATTTCCTTTTCTTCAGTTTTAATTAATATCTGCGGGAGCGTGAACTTTATTTCGTTATTAAATGGTTTATATTTAAGTATAAACTCTTTCATAAAATCATAATCATTTAAGACATTATATTTTAATGCATCTCCAAGGTAAGTTTCCATTATTGTTATTGTGTTTATATAAAAGAGTCTAATAAAAAAATCATTTTGTTCTAATGATTCTAAAAGTTCAAAATTATTAACAGCTTTTTTTATCTCTTTGATTCCATTCAATGCATTAAGATAATATTCTGAAGGTATATCCTCAAAATCTGGTTCTGCCATATCTACATCTCTAAAAGTAGAATAACCACAAGCCCTACAAGAAAAAGAATGTTCGAATCCAGCAAGATAATTTGCTTGTTGTCCATCAGACATATCTTCTAAATCTTCATAATCTTCTTCAAGTAGGCATTCTCCACAACTAGGACATATTTCTTCTTCAACCATTTTTAGACATTATTCTATAAATCTTATCATATTGCTTTTCATTTAAGATATTTTTGTTTTTTTCAACAATATCATCTAAAAATAATACTGCAATTTCCAATTCATTTAATTTAGCCAGTTCTTCATCATCAAGATATGGTCTTTCAAAAAAGAAAAGTTTTTTTATGATTGTTTTATTATTCATATCAAGTTTTCTTTCTTTACAGTATTTTGGAAGATATTTTATTACATCATCAAAGTGTTTTTTTACAGTTTTTATATCTGCATAATTTGTTTTAGATTGTATTACATATATTTCATTTTCAGTTACTATTAATGAATCAATTTCTCCTTTGTCAAACTCGTGTCCCCAGTCAATGTGAATTATTTTATCCTTAATTGTTTTGATGTTTATGTATAAATGAATTAACTCATTTAGCATACTATTTGAATCTTTAAGTGAGTTTTCTAACATTACTTTTTTTACAAAATTCCTACAATGCTTTGATAAATAATTATGAAATATTTTAGGTTCTATTGAATATTCTAAATAATTGAACTTATCTTTATGCTCTTCTAATAAAATATCCATTCGCATTTTGCCATTTGACCTATATCCATCTTTTGCACTTAAAGCGGTATCTTTAAATAATAACCAATAAGAACCATTTGATAGGCTTGTTCCTTGATAGATATAAATTAAATAAGAATGTGCATAATCAACTTTTGAAGTATTATATTTAAACTCAATAATTTCTGTTTTTTCGTTTCTCATTAAAGAAAAGAGAACAAGCTGAAAGAATATAGGAAATGTTTCATCATATCCATGTTTTACTGATGATTCATTAATATAATCAATATTTTGAAGCATTATATCTCTATTTCTTAATAATACTTTTAAATCTCTTTCTGAGGTTATTTTTTCAATATAGTTTTTATGGCTGATACTATAGTCTACATCATATATATCTTTTCCAAATTCAAAATCTAATTCTGCAATAACATAATCTCTAATTCTACATCCTAAATGATGTATCTCTCCCCATGTTGAGGCATCCTTAAAAGATTTTAACAATTTATTATCTACTTTATTTTCAAATAAATATGCAATAGTTATAGCGAAACCTTTAATATAATTTGAAACATTATTTTTTACTTCCTCTGTATAAAATGAGTATTTTTCATAGTCTTCAAAAGGCAACAGATTATAAAAATAATCTTTTGGTCCGGAGTATTCAAATTTATCAGTTTTCAAATCATAATCTCCATCTAAATAAGGTTTGCTATTTGCAATTAGAAATAAAAAAACATTTTCTTTTTTTACACCTTTATTTTTTTTGTATTTAGTGTTATCAAAATAATATTTTTGTATCTCCTTTATTTTTTTAAGAAAGTTGCTAATTATATTATCTAAATCAGATTTAGATTTATTTAACCTTTTATCTTCTATTTTTTTTCTAAACCCTTCTAATCCTTTTATTAAATCAATATCTTTACTTTTAGTTTTAATATTTTTATCTAAATGTTTGGAAGTTAAGTTTCCACTCCAAGAAATAAGTTCGTCTAAGTCATCAGAGATTAAACACTCCATAGAATGAATTAAATTATTTATTGTTAATTCTATAAGCATATAATAACCTTTTTCATATTCGCCTTCATTAATATTATTTTGTTTGAGATAATCTTTAAACTTTTTATTGATAATTGAGTTTAAGAAAAAACACTCACACTCGAGATTATCTAACCAGCTCATTTATTCTACCTCAATTCTTAAGTCCCATAGTTTAGTTTTTGCATCCTTCTCATCTTCTCCTTGCTTATAATCATACCAGAATAAATATTGTATTTCATATAGTCCTTTTTTGTTTGGATTAAACTCGTAATTGAATATTCCTTCTCCATTACCGTTGATTATTAATTCTTTATCTTCAGTTCTTTGTATTGAGTATTCTTTTATTTCTTCTCCATCTAATTTAATTGAATTAACTTTTACATTTGCGGGGATTGAACCCTCATAATTTGACTTAAAAAGTAATGATATATTCATCATATCTTTTTCTCTTGCTGTGTCTTGTTGAGGTGAGGAGATTAGAATGTCATTATTTAAACTACCTTTTCCCAAAGCATTTATTTTATTTGTTTGATAAACATCAACTCCTATTGACAATAATGCAATTGCAATACTTAAAATACTAATCCAAAATGTCCAATTAATCTTTTTCTTTTCTTTTTCAACTTTTGGTTTATTCTCTGATTTGGACATTTTTCACCTCCGTATCTAATAACTCGTCACCTTCATATAGATTAAAAGTAAAATTATAGTTTTCTCCACCATTATCATATAATCTGGATTCAAATTCAATAGAATAAGTTGTTATCTGGTCTGGATATAATTGGTCAAGTTCAATTTTCTCATTTAATCTTACATATCTATTATATGTTCTCCATTTATTATCATCATAAACAATTTCTAATTCTGGTTTGATTATTGTTTTACCATCATTTATTATTTGAAATTCAATATTAATATCTTCGTTTCTTGAGAGATTATCTGGCATATCTATTTTTTGAAAGTAATGATCTTGTAAAAAAGGAACTTTATTGTAAAACTTAGGACTACCAATAACCATAAATAATAAAACAACCACTAAAATGATTAATATTATTTGAGCATATCCTTTCTTATTTTTTCTTACCATATTTCTCTTTTTCCTCCGCTACTGCCATTGGTGTTGTTTCTGTAAAACTTGGATAAGTGCTCACAGAAGATAGTTGCTCTTGTGATTCTTCATAGATATAATTACAAGACCTTTCTGCTTGTTTCATTACTGTTTCAACAGCCATCTTCTCTAAGTCTGGAGGATAACCATATTTTCTAAGTATTCTTCTGATATATACTCTCATTTTTGCCCTTACACTTTCTTTTTTATCCCAATCAATAGTAAGACTATCTCTAATTGTTTTAGTTAGTTCAAGAGCAATTGTTTTTAATATTTCATCTCCCATAACTTTAACCGCTGAATCATTAATCTCTAATGCTTCATAGAATGCAAGTTCATCTTCATTAAGTCCAAGTTTCTCTCCTCTTTTGTGAGCTTCTCTTACTTGCTTTGCAATCTCTATTAATTCTGCGATTACTTTTGCAGTTTCAATTGTTTTGTTTTGATATTTCATAATTGCTTCTTCAAGCATCTCTGAGAACTTTTTCTCCATCACAATATTCTTTCTTAATTTAGATTTGATTTCATCATTTAGAAGTTTTTGAAGTAGTTCTAATGCTAAGTTCTTATATGACATAGATTTTACATCTTGCAAGAACTCATCAGATAAAATTGAAATGTCTGGTTTATCTATCCCTGCAATTGCAAATATATCTACTACTTCTTCAGAAGTTATTGCTTTAGATATTAATTGATTTAAGTTCTCATCAATAGTTGATAGACTCTTTTCTCCAGTTTCGTGTTTATCAAATTTCAAAAGAATAGCTCTTACTCCTAACATAAACTCAATCTCTTTTGCAATGTTTAATGCTTCATCACTTGATGCACATAATGAGTGAGCTTTCTTCAATCTAATTGTATGTCTTAGATATCTCTTCTTGCTATCTTTATCTACTCCAAGAATAAAGTTTGCAGACTGTCCTAAGAATTGTAATAACTCAGAAGATTTCTTTAATTTGAAATATTTTTTATAATCAAATCCGTGAAACATCTCTTTTAGTATTTCGTGTTCTTCAAGCATTAGAGCAATTGCTTCAGTTGTATCAATACCAATATTTTGTCTATCTTTTTGTGTATAAATTCCAAGTGCTTTCTTTAGCATATCTCCAATTCCCAAATAATCTACAATAAGTCCTGCTGATTTATTTCTAAATACTCTATTTACTCTTGAGATTGCTTGGATTAAATTATGACCTTTCATAGGTTTATCAACATACATAGTATCAATACAAGGAGCATCAAATCCAGTAAGCCACATATCTCTAACAATTACAATTTCTAATTCATCTTTAGGGTTCTTTAATCTCTTACCTATTTCTTCTCTTCCTTCTTTGTTTCTTATATGATCTTGCATAAATTGTGGGTCTGCAGCACTTCCACTCATAATAACTTTGATCTTTCCTTTCTTGTTATCTTCATTATGCCATTCTGGTTTTAGTTTTATGATCTCATTATATAATTCAACACAGATTTTTCTTGACATACAAACTATCATAGCTTTTCCGCCAGTATCTTCTCTTCTTCTATCGAAGTGTTTTAAGATATCTTTTGCAACAAGTTTAAGTCTTTTGTTTGAACCAACTAATGCTTCAAGCCTGGACCATTTAGATTTAAGTTTTTGTTTTGAATCTAATTCTTGTGATTCTGTTAGTTCTTCGAAGTCTTCTTCAATCTTAGGGATTTGGTCTTTTAATAAACCAATCTTTGCAAGCCTACATTCATAATAAATTGGAACTGTTGCTTTATCTTTAATTGATTGTGTCATATCATACACATCGATATAATCTCCAAAGATTGCAGGAGTATTAATATCTGTTCCTTCAATAGGTGTTCCAGTAAATCCAATAAATGATGCATTAGGTAGTGCATCTCTTATATTCTTAGCAAATCCATCAATTAAATCATATTGTGTTCTGTGGGCTTCATCAGCAATCACTACAATGTTTCTCCTATCTGATAATTGAGGATATATGTCTCCTTTTTCATCTGGCATAAACTTTTGAATTGTTGTGAATATGATTCCTCCAGATTCTACTGATAAAAGTTCTCTTAGGTTTGTTCTTGATTTTGCTTGTTGCGGAATTTGTCTTAGCAAATCTGAGGATAGTGAAAATGTATTATATAATTGCTCATCTAAGTCATTTCTATCTGTTAAAACTACAATAGTTGGATTATCTAATTCAAGAATTATTTTCCCAGTATAAAATGTCATAGTTAGACTTTTACCAGAACCCGTTGTATGCCATACTACTCCAATTTTCTTAGTTCCGCTTGATGAAGTTGCAAGTTTTGTTTTCTCTACTGCTTTTTGAGTTGCATAGTATTGGTGATATGCTGCAAGTATTTTATATACATTTTCTCCATCATCTTGGAATAAGATAAAATGATGTATTATTTCAAGTAGCTTTTCTCTATCAAACATTCCTTTGATTTGAGTTTCAAGTTGCATAAAGTCATTTGTGATACTTTCTCCATCTATTGTTTTCCAACTCATAAATCTATCAAAGTCTGCAGTAATTGTTCCAGCTCTTGCGAATGTTCCATCACTAATGATTGTAAAAGCATTATATGAGAAAATTGTAGGGATATCATTTTTGTAAGTTTGGATTTGATTGTATGCTGATTTTATGTCTGCTTTCTCGTCAGTTGCATTTTTGAACTCAATTACTACTATTGGCAGTCCATTTACAAATACAATTAAATCTGGTCTTCTATTGTTTTTCTCTACTATTGTAAATTGATTAACAACACAGAAGTCATTGTTTTTTAAGTTCTTTTTATCAAATAACCATACTTTATCTCCTTTGATTCTATTCTTATCTTTATATTCAACATCTACACCATCAGTTATATATTTATGAAATATTTTATTATTAATAGTTAAAGAAGGAGAAGATTGTATTTTTAGTTTTTTAATAGCTTCTTTTATTGAGCTCACAGGGATAGAAGGATTGATTTTTTTTAGAGAGTCTTCTAATTTGTCTTCCAAGATTACATCTTTATAATCTTGTCTCATTGGATTTTCTCCATCAAAGGCAATATCTGGACCTGCAAGGTATGAGTATCCTAACTCTTCGAACCATTCAATTGCAGCTTCTTCTACTTGACTCTCTGTGAACTTTTTCATTCTTTACTTAAATTAGAAACATTAGTATTTATATTTGTTTCTTCTATTGTTATTATTCTTAAATCACTTTTAATTCCAAAAGCATCATATATTTTCTTTCTATCTAATACTAAAAAGAAATATGTTCCTATAACTAAATAAATAGCGAACTTAAGTGTTTCTGGACTTAACCATCCATTATTTTTGATAGAAACAATATAATAGATTAAGATATTGACACTTGACACAATAAGGATTATTAATAATATTAATGAAACTAACCATAATATTAGAACTTTAAATGCCATCTTCCAATTAATCTTTACTTTAATTGGTTCCATTGCTTCTATCTTAGTTGACATTTTTTTTCCTCCACAATAAAGGTTGCCCACAGTTTGGACATTGAAACATAGAACCATTAACTGGATAATTACATCTTGGACACTTATAATATTCATTTTCTCCTTTTGCTATTTTTCCTAAAAGCCAAGCACCCAATGCAAGACCTCCCAATGTTAATAATGTTTCTTTTGTGTCTTTATCCATTTTTTATTCTGGTATGTCAAATACTAATATAGTTAAATATAATTCTTTTTCAGAATCATCTTTATGTTTAAATAAATATCTAAACCCAGTTTCATTATCATATTTTATTTCTTTTTTGAAGTTATTATGACCTTTAGCAATATCTGGAATTTGTGATATTACTTTGGACATGTCTTTGTTTCTATTAAATAAGATTATTGCAGTTTTGCTATCTCTCCAAGAAAGATAACCCAATATTTGGTCAATTGTTTTTAACAAGTTTTCTTTCCCTTTCCAGAACTTACATTCACAAATAAATAAGTTTTTACCTTCAGATCTTATTAAAATATCAGTCTTACCTTCATAATTGAATGTCTCTCCTGTTGCTTGACCTTCATATTGTCCATTTAATTGAACTAAGAAATGTTGTCTTATACTTTCTTCATCCATTTTAGAGAAAGCTTTTGGACTTCTTTCCATTACATAAGTCATATTAGAAAGAATCCTTAAAATATTATCATATTCATTTAAATCAATTATTGGTTCTGGTTTTGAATTAGAAGTAACAGTTGGTTTACTAATTACAACTTTTCTTTTTACTTCTGGAACTGTATATGTATTTGTACTATCTTCTCTTTTTTTTAATGGAAATCCTAATTCTGAAACTATATCGTGATTTTTCAACAATGTTTCTTTTCTTTTTTTTATAGTTGATTCAATTAATGAATCTATAGAAGAATTGTAACTTGAAACTTCTTGTTTTATCCACTCTAACCATTTATTGATTTCAGAATAAGTTCTATCAAATTCAGATTTTAATGCAGAAGTCTCTTTATCTAAAACTGTTATTTCAATTGTTAATTCATCATTTCTTATTTCAGCTTGTGGGGGGTTTGTAGTATAAGTTGAAGACCTATAATTAAATAAGAAATCATCTCCTTCAAATGGGATATGATATATAACTTTTAAACTTTTAACATAAAAAGGTCTACTTCTATCCATAATCATTCTTCTTGGATCTTGACTTATATCTACATCTTCTTCTTTTTTGTCAATATATATTTCTTCCTCTTTTAATTCTGGACAATTAAGTAAATATTTGTTTAATAGGTATTGTTTGTACTCATCAACATTAATATTTAATATATAATCTTCAATTTGACTATTTATTTCTGCAGAGATTTTATTCTTCTTATCTTCCAAGAAGTCTCTCAAAATTCCACTATTAAATAATAATCTTGAACTCATTTTATTTCACCCTTATTTCTCCAGACATTAGTTTTGGTAGTAAAGAATCTCTTATTTGTTTTAGAGATTCTATTTCATCTACAATATTCAGTATTTGATTATATATTGGTTCTAATTCATTAGAAAATTGTTTTGTAATTTTATTCGATTCAAAAAACTTCATAAATCTGACAGATTTCCCTGCATGCTTAATTGTAGTACCATTCGAATATTCATTAATTGTGTTTTGAATTTGGTTTGATTTCATTAAAAAATATACCAAAGATTGTTTATAATTTGATTCATTAAGAGGAATTATTTTTTTTATTCCTGTTGAAAAAATTCCTTCAAAACCTACTTTTACAATTCCTATTGTCCCATCAAATGATACAATTACATCATTTTTTTCACAAGTTTTATCTGTTTCTATGTCAGTATATAATTCTTCATTTCTCATTCCAGTTAGATTTCCTACTCTAATAAATATTTTTCCAATTTTCTCAAAATTATAATTATTTCTTCCAGGTTCAATTCCTGTAACAAAATCTAATTCTGTGTTTAAATCTACAACATTCCAATCTTTAGGAATTAATCCCAACTCACTTTCAACCATTTCTCCCCCAGAAGATTGATAAGGTTCTCCTTCTTGATTGGGGAAATCGAAATCTACAAACCATCTTTTAAAAATTGCTTGTCCAAGTTCTTCTAAATTATCATTGATTTTCTTATTAATCTCTATTTTGTCATCTAACTCAGAGAGTACTTTTGCAATTGCTTTTTGTTCTTCAATAGAAGGCAAATTTACTTCTATCAAATCAAAAGTATTTTTAGTTATAGTATCAAACACTGAACCGTGAGTAGAACCTTTAATATTTTTCAATTTATACTTTAGTAAATAGTAAATATAATCATTAATACTAACATTATTTATTTCTCTTAAACCATAACAAGATTGGTTAAAAGCCATTTCCTTTCCTAATTGTGCAATTGCTCCAACTGTACCTCTTGCAGAAATAATTATATCTCCTTTATTCAGTAACTTGGTAGAACTTTCTTTTAATCCTTTTTCTGTTATTGTTTTTTCAGTTGTGTATACTTTTCGATAATCATCATTAAAATCAACTACAGATAACCAATTAATATCTCCATTCCAATACTCTTTTACGCTTGTTTTAGGAGTTCCACCCCCAATAATTTGGACTATTTCTGAAAAATGTTTTCTTGACCAATTATTATTCTTAATTTCCATTTTCTACCTCCTCAATTTCATCAATATTACTTGTGATTATTTCTTTAGCAAATTCTTCAAATAATATTCTAATTTCATAACATTTATTATTATATTTTAATCTCGTGTATAATACCTTATAACCTGCATTTAAATCCTCTCCCTCAAAATAAAGATAGTTATTGTTATTAAACTCTTCAATTCCATTTCCCCAATCAATTATTTCAACATCCGTGTCACTTATTTTCTCATTCAAAAAACTACCTAATAAATTACTAATTTCTTTTTTATAGTATTGGTCTCTCATATATTTTACAATTTCAGGGTATTTTTCAAATAAATGGTAATAACTATTCAGTTTTTTAAACAAATCTTCTATAGTATAAAATATAGTTAGATTCTTTTCTTTTTTTTCTTCAAATTCTGTTTCCAATTCAGAAGTAAAATCACTATCGTTTTCTGTTAATAAATAAAAATAATCAAACTCTTCTTGTATTTCTGATTGTATGAAGGTTTCCCAAATCAAACAATCTTTAAAACCTTTATCAGAGCCAGTTGAAGAAATACTAAAGGGTTTTCTTCCTTCAAACACTTTTACATACAATTTTTTTAATACTTCTTCTGATTTTGAAAAATCTAAGTCTAAGACTTTAATGTAATTTTTACTTTTAATAAAATCAATTACTTTTTTAGAAATGTAATCTTCATATTTAAATGAGTCGTCTGGAATCTTTACCGAAGAGAAATCACATACTTCCATATTTTTAAATAAATCTATTTTAGGAACAAATGTATCAAATGCATTTTTAAAATTAGTTTTTTTAGATTTAAAGAACTCATCTAATGAGACTTGTGTGATCCCTATTGAAATCATATCTTGGAGTTCATTCTCTTCAATGTATTTAATTAAACTATAAAAATTGCCTTTAAAGTTTATTTCTGAATAGTCTTTTTCCCAACTTTGATTAACTCTAATAATATTTGTATCTATCAATATAAATGATTTGCCTGTTTGTATTGGAGTTTGAATTATTTGTTCCATTTTACATCAAAACTCATAGCCCAACCCTCCTAAGTTTTTACGAATATCTTCTTCAAGTTCTCTGGATTTTGCAAATTGTTCTGCAAGTTCAGAAGTTAGTCTATTCATTTTGTCTTCAAATGGTTCTTCATCTTCTTCAATATCAGCAACTCCTACATATCTTCCAGGAGTTAAGATGTGTTCGTGTTTTCTAATCTCTTCAAGCGTTGCACTTTTGCAGAATCCTTTTTCATCTTCATATGTTCCTTCTTTTGTTCCTCTCCAAATATGATAAGTATCTGAAATCTTTGCAATATCTTCTGGAGTTAGTTCTCTATGTTTTCTATCTACTAATTCTCCCATATGCCGAGCATCAATAAATAAAACTTCTCCATTTCTTTTTCTATCACGAGCAACAAACCATAAACAAACAGGGATTCCAGTACTATAAAATAACTTATCTGGAAGTGCTACAATACAGTCTACTTTGTCATCCTCAACAATTTGTTTTCTAATCTCACCTTCATTAGAAGTATTAGAACTCATTGAACCATTTGCTAAAACAAAACCAGCCACTCCTTTAGGTGATAAGTGATGAATAAAATGTTGTACCCAAGCAAAGTTTGCATTGCCCACAGGAGGGATACCATATTTCCATCTTACATCTTCTTTTATTCTTTCTCCACCCCAATCTGAAATATTAAACGGAGGATTTGCAATGATGAAATCTGCCTTTAAATCTTTATGAACATCATTGTGGAAGGTATCAGCGTGATGTGGTCCAATATTTCCCCTAATTCCTCTAATTGCAAGATTCATTACACATAACCTCCAAGTAGTTGGATTACTTTCTTGTCCATAAATTGAAAGGTCATCTAATTTTCCACCGTGTGCTTCTACAAACTTCTCTGATTGTACAAACATACCACCACTACCACACGCAGGGTCGTAGATTCTTCCTTTATATGGTTCAAGCATTTCAACTAATAACTCTACAATAGATTTAGGTGTATAGAATTCTCCACCACCTTTTCCTTCAGCAGAAGCAAACCTTCCCAAGAAATACTCATAAACTCTACCCAGTAGGTCCTTTCCTCTATTTTCAGAGTCTCCAAGCATAATAGAACTGATTAAATCAATAATTTGCCCAAGTCTTTGTTTATCAAGAGCAGGTTTAGAATAATCTTTTGGCAATACTCCTTTAAGTGATGGATTTTCTCTCTCAATTACAACCATAGCTTCATCTAAGATTTGACCAATAGTTGGTAGTTTAGCACTTTTTTGAATATAACTCCATCTTGCAGAAGGTGGAACCCAGAAACCGTTCTTTGCAATATACTCATCCTTCTCTTCTGGATCTGCATATTCTTCTTTTTGTAATTCTTCATAGATTTCTTCAAAACTATCTGAAATGTATTTTAAAAATAAAAGACCTAAAATAACATGCTTATATTCTGCAGGGTCCATGTTATTTCTCATCATATCAGCTGCTTTCCACAACTTTTCTTCAAATCCTATATTGGCTCCATTACCATTACTTTTCATCTTAAAAATCTTTCACTTAACTTATTTATAAAAGTTACTTATAACTAATTTATAAGTTATCTACAATTTATTTTCAAGAATAAATGATTTTGGGATAAAAAATTAAAGATTTTTCAACTCTTCGCTGATTTTTTCACCAATTTCTGTTAATTTGTACAACTTTCCAAGGTGACTATCTGGGTTTAAACATACTACAACACCCTTCTCACTTAGTACTTTTAACACATTACTAACATTTCCAAAGTTCAACTGAGTTTCTTTACGAATCAACATTGGAGTTTTTGGAACATTTAATGCTTTAACAACTTTAACTCTTTGACTTCCCGAAAGAACCCAAGAATATAATTCCAATATCTTTTCATCCATAAATTATTTGCAAGTCATCTATAAATAAAAAGAAAGTTGCGTTTGAATTGTAATTGAATTGCAAAAGATTTTTAAAACAATAAAAACACAAGATAGTATTATGAGTAAAAAAGATGAAAAAAATGAAAAAAGTTGGTTTAGAAGACATCCTATTTTAACGGTTATATTAGGATTAGTTATCTTAGGAATGATTGGAAGTTTCTTAGAAAAATCTGAGGAAGCAGTTAAAACTAATAGTTTAAGTTTAGATTCTCAAACAGATTTAACCCAAATCATTCTTCCAAATGATAAAATACCCACAAAATACTACCTAAGTGAAAAAGAATTTGAGTTAAATGAAAGTGGATTTATTTCAGGTTATAAAAAAAACTTAGCTGAATCTGATGGATTTAGTGGAACTGCTATAACAATTACATTTAGCAAATTCTCAGATACATCTCAATCTTTAAACTATTATAATAAATTAACAAATGAAATTAAAGATGCAAGAGGTTATGAAGAAAAAACAGTTTATTCTCCATTTGAATGTTTTGCTTATCAAAAAGAATTAGGAATGAATAATCAAAATGAAGTAATTTGTTATAAAGATAATATTGTATTTAGTATAAAAGGAATTGGTTTTATGTATTAGTATGATTTAGAAGATTTATTTGATTTACAAAAAGAACATATCTTAAATTAATAATATAATATTTTTGATATTTTATCATTATACTTTCTTAACTTTTTTAATAGATTAAATGTTGGCATTTTAAGCTCTGACCTCAAAGTTACTTCTGTTGCAATTATAGATCTTTCTCTTTCAATTCTTGTTATCATTATTGATTTAATTAATTCCTTTCTTCTAAAAATTATTTCATCTGCAATACGATTTACAGTTGTATGAGAAACATTATGTTTTCTTGCTAATTGAGACCTGTTCCAAAAAAAACCATATTTATTTATTGTATGATTAATATCCTCTTTTAATCTTCTTTTTGCTCTATATCTTAATTGTCCATTATTTTTGTGAGTATTAAGATTATAATATACAAACTTTTTCATAGAATTATTATGATTTTCAACTTTTATATATTTATTTTTACAAAATTGAACGCAACATAAGAGCAAAAAAATAAAGATGTATATACAATGTTTATACATTTAGCTTTTTCTTTATAAATAAATAAGAAAAATACTATCAAATGTATAACTTTAATATAGATTCACATTTTGGCAGTAAGTTTCTTGATATAATTAGTTAATGAACCAATAATTTCATCCAACATTTCAGACAGTCTATCATAAGTTCTGGAACTTATATATTCTAAATCTTTAGCTACTAATAATTGATATTCTACTTCTTTCGCAGAACCTAAAGAGTGATGGAGGAATTGTTTATAGTCTTTTATAGTATTTCTCCCCGATCCTTCTGCAATATTTGAGCCAATACTTGTAACTGCTCTTTTTATTTGATTAGTTAAAGAGAATTGCTCATCCTTTGGGAAGTCCTTTGTTGCTTTGTAAACTTCAAGAGTTAATTGATGAGCTCTTTTAAAAAAGTTTAAATCTTTATAATTTACTGCTACCATTTTACTCTAATAGTTTATATTCTCCTTTTCTTGGTTCAAATATTACTCCTTCATTTTTTAAATCATATAAGGTTTCATTTATATTCTCACAGTAGTTAGGGATAAGATCTTTTATATCTTCTATTTTTAATAACTTTTTATTATTAAATAAATCTATTAACATCTCTTTTGTAGATAGTGTAGTATTAGTAGAGTTAGTAGTGTTAGTATTATTAGTAGATAGAGTAGATATATTTTTTTCTTGGTTATTACCTTCATTATTTTTTGTTATTTTATTACTCCTACTTACCTCTTTTACTTCTCCTTCCTCTACATCCTCTACTGTGAGATATTTATCAAATTCTTTTTTCTGAATTATTTTTATCAATTCTTCTTTAGTAAATGTATAATATGTATATCCTCCAGATCTTTTTTTCTTAAAAATTTGACTATGATTTGTAAATAATCTTTTTCCCAAATGTACATTAAAAGCAGCTCTATCAGTATGATATTCTAAATAATCACTATTATTTATAGCATATGAAGTTATCTCTTTAACTCCTAAAGTACATTTATTTGAACTACTATTTTTAGATAATTCATATATTGATTTTAATGCAATAAAGTCCCAATTATCTTCTATGTTAGATTCTTTCTGCTTGTTTACATTATCCTTTAGAAAATCATTAATCTCTTCAAAGACATCTTCTCCAATGATTTTTGCAATAGTTAGAATTGATTCTACATTTTCTAAGTCTCTATTATTAAAATCTTTAAAATAACTTTCATCATAAGTTTTCTCTATTAATTTCCAATTATCTAAAGTCCAAATATGTAAATCATCAACTATGTCTTGCCAGATTTTATCAGTCTCTTTTATTTTCTTTCTAGATATCTTAGGATTATTTGTTTTAATCATATTAATCTTAATACATCTTGATTCAGTAACTTCTGGCAATCCAATAATATTATTGATTACAACTGGTGAATATCCATTATAACTATTTACTCTATGATTTTTCCCATCTGCTTTGTAACTTTTACTACCTTTTTTATAGAAAACTTCAATAAATTGTCTTCCTGCAATTTTTTTATCTTCTGATAGGTTATCATAATTGTCAATTACTAAAGTACCACAAGTGCTTTCAACTACTCGCTCCATACTTGCGGGAGTAATATCTCCATGTATAGCATTATATGTTAATAAAGAATAAATCTTTGCTTGTGTAGATTTTCCAGACCCATGTTCAGCTTGAAAATACATTCTTCCCTTTGCATTAAATATAGGACAGGAATAATTTGAGATTATATCTGCTGCAATGATTGAATGAATTCTAGGGTCTTCGTGATATACATATAACTTATTTAATCTTTTTATTTCTTCAAAAAGTTCTCTTATATTTATTGGTTCATAATCTTCATCTAAATAATTTTGAATACTTTGATTCGACCATGGATTACTAATAACTGCTATGTCAAATTTGTTTCTATATGATAGTTTAAACTTATCTCTAATCTCATCATTTTCCTTTGACCATACAGTGTGTATGTTTCTATCTGATGTAATTAAAATATCTATAAGTTCATCAGAACTTTCTTTTTGCACTGAGTTGCCAAAATAAAAAACATCATTATGAATTCCAGTTCCAATTCTATCAATTTTGTTTTTCTCATTAGATAATAAATCTTTAATCTTAGCTTTACCTTTATTATTCTCTTTTTTTAATGATTTAATGTGATTATTATAATTCTTTAAGGCTTTTTTATATGTGCCTTTCTTGTAGTTCATAGTTGCAGATTTCCATTTTCCAATCTTACAAGAACTCATAATCTCATCAATCAAATCAAAGTCAATAAAACCCTTCATTAATAGTTTATCTACTAAAGATAATTCTACTTCACTTCTATTTCCTTTTTCAATAGTTGTATTGTAAAGAGTTCTTAATGATTTATTTTTATTGATAGTCTCTTCCCAAGAAGATTCTTTTTTTACTTCTTTTTGACTTATAACTTTTAGAACATTTTTATTATTTAATTTGATATTTTCTTTAGTTAGTTCTTTAAAATATAAAGTTTTAAGTTGAAACTTGTCTTTCTTGTAATGAAATGATTCGGGAATTCTAAATATCCTTGCAAGATCATTAACTCCTTTGTCAACAGTATTTGAAATATTATTATATAAAAAGTAAATAAAATCTTTAACAGTTTGTTGATTTTCAACTTTCCATTCAATATCTATTAAAATATGATACCCATTCCCACTTTCTGCAATATATGAATATAATATATTATTTTCATCTAAAAAATGTTTTACTTTCTCAAAGTCTTCTTTTTTTGCATTATCTAAATCAATAAAAATAAAATTGATTCTATCAATAAATCCATTTCCTCTTTTTCTTTTATTTAATGGGTTGAAATTGATAAAAACTCCCCAACCTTCTTTGTTTTTTGTTTTTATATTAGAGATTAAACTTTCAACATTTCCATCATTAGAAAAATATGAAATTGGAAGATTTTTGTTTAAATCTTTATTCTTATCATTAAAAGATATAACTTCAAAAAAAGATTTTTTAGTATTTCTTTTGTTAATAATATAATCTAAAACTTCTTTCATGTTATTCTCCTCCATTACTTTCTAAAAACTCACAAAATAAGTTTGTAAATCTATATCGATATAACATAGTAGCACTTTCTTCTCTTTCAATAACTTTATATTCACATAATTCTGAGAGTATTGTTTGACTTCTTTCATTTGAAACAAATAAAAAATCTGCAATATTATCTCTATTAATTCCTCTTCTCCTACAATAGTATAACTTCTTTAATTGAGTTAACCAAGGCAATGAAGAGAAAACCTTATATTGTTTGAAATCTCTTTCATTATTAGGTGGATTAATCTTGTCGTTCATTTAATCTTCACCTCTTTGTTCTGATTCTTTATACTTCAATAAATACCAGGAGTATAAATCATTTAACATTGTGATTAATTCTGGAATCTCTTTTATGTTAAAATTAACAGTATTCTTATTCCATTCTCCATCTTTGTTGTATGACTTAGATAATCCTAAAGTCATAATTTCATACTCATCTCCTTCTTTTTGTACCTTGTTTTTCCATAAAGTTGTTTCAACAAGTTTAACTCTTTGTTTTCTAATTGGTTTATTGTTCTCCATTTTCTTTTGCATTTAAATAATAAATAAGACTTACTTTGATAAGTCCAGAAAGCTTTTGACCATTCCTTTCTGCATATTTCTCGGCTCTTAAAGCCACTTCATCATCTAATGATATTGTTTTAATCATTGTAATAAAACCATTAAAAAGCATTAAGTTTAAATAAACAGGAATATTTATAATCAATTAAGTTATGAAAGAAATCCCAAAAATAGGCCTAAAATACAAGTATTCTTTTAAAATATATCAGTTATTATTAAAACAAGAGAATGGACTAACTTTAAAACAAATCATTTCTAATTTATGGGATATCAAAACAGAAATATCAGAATTTATTTCTGTTAAATGTATGCAATGTGGTGAGGATAATTTGAAAAAGTCTTCAAACTTTACAAAATGGATAAATGAATTACCTTTTTACTTGAATAATAATTTAGATCTTGATTTTATTGATATTAGATGTTCAAAGTGTCATAAAAGGTTAATAAAAACAAGAAAAAGAAAATTAATCAAAAAATTGGATTATAAAAGAATATTTGATGTTGATTTGCCTGAAACTGTTTTTAAGAGCAAGTCGGGTCATTTGTTAGCTCGAGAGATTGACGAATTGTTAGATAACGAATTAATTGAAAAAATAGAAAATAAATATTACCTCAATTTATTTACATTTATTTTTTTGATTACTAATATTGAAGGGGACCCTGGTGTTTTAGAGTGTGAAATTGCAAATACAAAAATACCTCTTTTTTTTATTAATGATTATATTTGTCCTAATTTAAATAAAATAAATAATATAAATGATATTTTTAGAAATATTTTTAATTCTCTTATTATAATTAATCCACAAGAATTTGAGAAAAATATTATTGGAAACGAGACACAAACATATTTTAGTAAAACCGAGAAAAAATTGTTAATCGAATTACAAAGAAAATGTTGGTTATTTGAAAAAGAAACTCAAAAATCTTCAATTTTTGATTTATATAAATCCATATTGGTTCAGACTAATTTTAAACAATATAAAAAAAACGAATTAAAAGATGCAAAATTAATTGCAGAAGAATTCAAATTAAATGATATTGCAAATTTTATTTATCAAAATGTTAAAAATACTGAATCTTTATTATTAAATAAATATAGAAAATAAAGCTATCGGCGGGAGTTGAACCCGCGACCTCTTGCCTACCAAGCAAGCGTTCTACCACTGAACTACGACAGCAATAAGGATTATAATAATAAAACTCTCAATTGATTTTAAAAGTTTTCTAATTAATTGATTTGAATATGTCTTCAAACCAAATTAATGAACCTTCTGCAAGTTTCTTTGTTGTAAGATTTACATCTCTTGAATGTCTTATTGCATTTCTAAAATCGTTAATATGAACAAAGTGTTTTTCTAAGTCAGATTTTGATTTAAAGAAGTCTTCAAATTTATCCCAGTTAGTTCTTATTGTTTTGAAATATTGTAAAATTGTGAAAAAGTCAATAGGATTCATTTCTTCTCTTTTTTCAGAAGGATTTTTGTTAAGATGAAGTTCTATTCTTTCTTCAACTCTCTCTCTTAACTCCTGTGAGATAGAAGAATTATAAAAATCATTACCTAATGTTTTAACAATTAAACTTCTCATATTCTTCTCAAAACTATCAATTAACTTTTCTTCATTTGATGTCATTTCTTTTTCAATGGAAGTAAAATCTCCAACTAAACTTTTTATCTCTTCTACTATCTTGGTTGCTCTATAGTTTAAGAATTGTTCAAAGTTATCTTCTTCGATTCCAGTTTCATTCAAATTATCTATTAAATGAGTTTTCAATGTATTATTGATGGAATTATTTTCAATTAATGATAAGTATTCTTTTGGACTTTTCTTCCCTACATTCTTATTTGTACCAGATGGCATAAACATAATATTTGCAATACTATCTTTTAATCCATTAAGTTCATTATGGCTTGCTCTTATATGTTCTTGTGGAAAGATATGATGGTATTCTTTTGCATTAAACTTTGCAAAATTGTTGAATACTATCTCAGAATTATTAAAAATATTCTTAGGTTTTTTAGATGCAAGGATACATAATAATGTTTTACAGAAAGCATTTCTAAGGGAGTATTTTTGCTGTATTATTCTTTCAACAGTTACTTGTGGGATAAGGAAATTAAACTTAACTTCTTTATTATCTACAATATTATTGATTTGTTTTATATCTTCTACTATTTTTCCTTCTACTGAAGAACTGAATCTATTTGAAACTGCAGCTTTCCAGAACCAATTAACTAACTCTTGAATTTGATTTTGATTCTCACTCTTACCTTTGATATTATAAAAAAAGTAACTTATAGGAACAAGCATTGAAGGAAATGGTAATATTTTTGAAGATCCTATGTTTAGATTTGTCTTCAAAAAATCAATACTTCTTTTTATTGCTTCCATAGATTCTTTCCAATTATTTTCAATTTCTTCTCTTGTTAAAGATAAAATATCTTTTCTATGACAACCACCTTTCACATTTGTGGATATAACTTGAAGTAATGTGATATCATTGATGCCATCATATTTTTGTTCTTTTAGTTCTTTTTGAAATATGTGAAGTCTTTCTTTTAGGTTAAATGATTTAGACCAGGTTTTTGCAACCATTAAATCAACTACATTTAATATCTGTCCTGAATTGTTAATTCTCTCGAAAATCTGACATACTACATCAATTGGTTGGTTTTTAACATATATAACTGAGAACTCATAGTTTTTGAAAGCAGAAATTACTTTATTAAATATTTGAAATCTTGTTTCATTTAGCCCTCTTGCTATTGTATAATTCTCAAATATTATTTCCTTTAATGATAAATATCTTCTTCCTTCTTCATCAATTAAATCTTCTTCATTTTCTCCAGACATACTTTTGAACTCTTCTGTGTCTAAATCAAAATAAATATCTAATTTTTTATTTTTTATTTGACCATTTACTTTAATCTTAATCTCTGCATTCTCTACACTTGCAAATAATGAAGTAATTCTTTGTTGCCCATCTAATACATAGTTTACTTCTCCAGAATAAGTAGAATCAATTGGGATATTGCCTATATTTCTGTGAGTTAATTCTTGGTTTGTCTCCCAAAATAAGAAAGAACCTATTGGATAATGTTGATATATACTATCCAATAATTTGATAACTTGGCTTTTATCCCATACAAAATCTCTTTGAAAATCAGGTATTTTTAATCTACCATCTTTAATCTCATTTATTAAAGAATCAAACTTTTTTCTATCTGGTTTTATCTTCTCACCATTCATAATATAATCCATATACAACTTATTTATAAATATATTTCTCTCTACTGTGAGCCAAGAAATGACAACCCTTTTAAAATCTGCTTGCGATATCGTATATACGATATTTTGAAAAATGGGACGAATTAAGAAAAATCGAGTAGTTGTGGCAATCAAGTTAGATACAGAATTAAAAAATCTCTTAGATGCCAGAAAAGTGGAGAAGAGCTCCTTTATTAATGAAATACTGTGGAAACACTTCGCATTAGAGAGGAATATTCCCCAATCTCAAAACTCCTATCTCAGCTCTCCCGAAAGCCTTACCAATGCAACGCTCTACCACTGAGCCACAGTCGCTAAATAAAAAAAAAATGAATTACTGAGGGAGTAATCCAAGTTAAAAAAAAAGAAAAAAAATGATATTAAAAAACTTTCTAATTGAAAGTCATTTCTGCATAATTATTAAATTCTTGAAAAATAGGAACTTTACTTAAATTTTTAATATCAAATTCCCAAGGTTCAATATATCTTAAACCTAATTCTTGAGCCTGAGAGAATACTCCTTCATATCCATTTTCAAATCTGTGACTCTCGTCAGATCTCCCAATAATTTGTCCATATTTATCTCCTGGAAATTCTTTAAGTACATCAAGTAACTCAGTTTGATATGAATTTCCCCCTGAAATCCACCAAATTGCAGCACCTACTCTTCCATTTAAATACTCATCTTCTAATAAATTATACATAGTATATTCTGCAATATCACTACTACCTAAAAGGTCATGATATTCAACCGCTAAAGCTTTATTAGGAAAAGCATCTGCAAATGCATAAGTTGTATTTTTAACTGATTCATACCAAGCTTCCTGATTTAAACCTTCAGAGATTAAATAATCTGTACTTACTCCATTAAAATGACCTTCAATACCATTACTTGTCATTTGAGAGATATAAACTAAGACTAAATTTTCATTATCTGCAAACTCTTTTCCTAATTCTTGAGCTAATAAATATAATCTAGATCTAACCTTGTCATTCCACCATTTAGGAACAATAGTTGGATTACCTCTAAATGAAATCTCTAAATTATCAACTTCCAAATCATCAATTAACCATTGAGGAGAACTTTTTCCTGTTGAAATAGCAAGTGACCAATTTAAATTCCTAGATTCAACTTCTTCAACTTGAGTAATAATATATGAAAAATTATAAACTCCTGGACTTGGTTCAATATCTTTCCAAGAACCCCTAATTAATACTCCATTAAATTCAGGATTTTCATAAATTGCACTTGACTTTGCACCTGAAGATGAAAAAACTCCAGTTGGTTTGTAAATTGTTTGAGTAGTAGTTGAATTTTGAGAATCAGTTCCATCATCAGAGCCATCGTCAGAACTATCATCAGAGCTATCATCAGAACCATCATCAGAGCCATCGTCAGAACTATCATCAGAACCATCATCAGAGCCATCGTCAGAACTATCATCAGAACTATCATCAGAACTATCATCAGAACTATCGTCAGAACTATCATCAGAGCTATCATCAGAACCATCATCAGAGCCATCGTCAGAGCCATCGTCAGAACTATCATCAGAGCTATCATCAGAACCATCGTCAGAACTATCATCAGAACCATCGTCAGAACTATCATCAGTTTCATCGTCAGTTCCATCATCACCTAATTCATCTCCAAATGAATCATTAAAACTATTATTAGTTCTATCATCAGGTTTAGTTACTGAGGCATTTTTTAAATCATCGTAAAAATCATCCAAATAGGAATAATTTTTACTATAATTTTCTTCATTTACAATTGAATTTGAACAAGAAGTAATGAACAAAATCAATAAAATTAGTAAAATATTTTTCATATTAAATTAATTTCTTAATTAATTAATATTTAAATATTTCTATTATTAAATTAAAAATCTATCTCATACTAGGTCTAGTTCCCCCCATACCTCGATTACCCATCCCCATCTGAGAATTTGAATTACCAAGAGTAGTCTGAGAATTTAGAGTAAAAGAATTATATAAGCTTCCTCCATTTGAGATGAAATTAGTATATAATCCATTAGTTTGATCTCCACTGGAAATTGATGCATCACTATAAATTGAATAGGTCTCTCCATCAATTAATAACTCTGAACTAATTGTAATTGCTTGGTAATTTTTAGCTGACTCATAAGCTAAAATATCATTTCCCTCTGAATCTTTAAGGACAATAATTTCTCCAGCACTAATAGTTGAATCAAAAATAATTGTAATTGAAGTTTGATCGGAATTAGTTGAGGTTGATTGAACCATTCCAGATGAACCTGAGGCAATTAAAGTTCCACCAGTAATTAGCATTTCTCCATTATAATCAAGAGCACCATCACCATTTGTTGTAGGTCCATTTACAATTACATAACCACCTTCCATATAGATATTCCCATTTGAATCTAAACCATCTCCTTGAGCATTAATATAAATAACTCCATCATACACATATAAAGCTCCATCAATTGTAGTCTCTCCACCCATACCTCTACCTCCAAAAGAAGTTGAAGTTGAAGAATCATCACTTGTTGCAATATTAATACCATCATCTTGGGAAGTAATTTCAATATTTCCTCCTAAAATGTAAATATTAAGACTCTCAATTCCTTCATAACTCTCTTCAATTTCAATTGATCCATCATAAATTTCAATTGAAGTGTCTGCATCTAAACCATCATCTTGAGAATTAATATTAATATCTCCTCCATTAATTATGATTGAATTTTCTGAATGAATTCCATCTTTTGCTGAAGTAATATCAAAAGTACCACCATTAATTATAACATATCCTTTATCTTCTTCATCCTCAGTTGATGTGATCCCATCTTCTTGAGATACAATAGTATAATCTCCACTCTCAATTAAAACAAAATCTTTTCCTTTAATTCCATCTTTTGCTGAATCAATTGATAAAGTAACACTCTCAAGAATTACTTGATCTTTACTTTGAATTCCTGTCTTTTCTTCAGATTCAATTAAAAGGGATCCCTCTCCATTGAAATATAAATCATCACTTGAATAAATTGCTGCAGGAGTTGCACTTTCATCAACATCAGGATCAACATAACTTGAAGAATCATAGATATAATTTTGAGATCCTTGAGCGAGAGTAATTATTAATTTATCTGCATTTAAGACAATAATTGCAGAACTAGTAGTTGAATAAATTGAAACTCCATCTAAAATTAATTGTACTTCATCTTCAGTATCAATTATAATACTACCTGAATTTAGAGTTCCAGATAATTCATAAACTCCCCCCTCATTAATTGTTAAAGAAGTACCATCAATTGAAATAGAATCATCTTGAATTGAAGATGATATAGAACCTTCATTAAAACTAATTTCAATTCCCAAACTAGTATCAATTTCACTTGATACGTCTTCAACTTTTAAATTTGAAATGTCAATTGATTCAAATTCAATATTTTCAAAGTTTGAAGTTGATATACTTGACAAACTATCTTCAATTTCATCTGAAATTGTTTCATCATCTAAATTATTATTTGAAATTGATTCTAACTCTTCATTAATTGAACTCTGCGAAGTTGTACTACATGCAGTTATACTTAATGTTAGAAACAAAATAAATAAAGTTAATATTTTATTATTATTTTTCATATTATTAAAATCACCTTGTAATAAGATATAATTAAAAATTTATATATAAATAAAAAGAATTTAAAATATATACTTCAAGTCCTTTTTCTTTATAAACATAAATTTATTTATCTATTCTATGGTACAAGAGAATAAAGAAGAGGATAGAAGAAATCTCAAAAAACAATTAGATGAAACTCTAAATAAATTTGAGACAATATCTCTTGAAGAAATGAATAATGTAGCATTGTTAAAAAGAGTTGAAACTAAATTTATTATGAATATGAAAGAATTTTTAAAAGTATTAAATCAATTACAAAAATATTATAAAATTCTCTCAATTAATGAAAATAGAATAAATAAATATAAAACAATGTATTATGATACTCCAAATTTTTCATTATTTAGAGCACATCATAATGGAGAATTAAATAGATATAAAATTAGAAATAGAACATATCAAGATTCAAATTTATCATACATGGAAATTAAATTTAAAGATAATAAAGATAGAACAATAAAAGATAGAATTAAAACTAAAGAAAATTTAAATTTAGATGATAAGAGTTCAAATTTTGTTAAAAATTATAGTACTTATGAACCTCAGAATTTAATACCTGCTTTAATTAATTCATATACTAGAATTACTCTTGTGAGTAAAAAAGATATTGAGAGATTAACAATTGACATTGATTTAAAATTTAGTGAAATTAATTCTCAAAATAGTGTTGAGTTAAATAAAATAGTAATTGCTGAGATTAAACAAGATAAATTTTCATATAAATCAAAATTTATTGAAATTATGCATAAAAATTCTATTAGGTCAACAAGTTTTAGTAAGTATTGTGTAGGACTTTCTTTACTTAAAAAAGGACAACTAAAAACAAATAACTTTAAAGAAAAAATTTTACTTGTTAATAAATTAAGTGGAGGTGAATTATTATGAATGAATTAGTTAATTACTTTTTAGGATTTTTAATTAATTTAGCTATTATATTTATAATTGTTAGATTTATTTATTATCCTAAAAATCCTGATAAAAATAATATATTTACATTTATTGGATTTAGTTCAGTAATATTTTTTGTAATACAAATATTAACAAATATAGAGTTAAGTATAGGAGTTGGGTTTGGATTATTTGCATTATTTTCAATACTTAGATATAGAACTGATGCAATTCCAATTAGAGATATGACATATCTCTTTATTACTATTGCACTCTCAATTATGAACTCTTTAATGTTTAGTGAAGAGTATTACTCAAAATTAATAATTGCAAATATTTCAATTATACTTGTAACTTTATTTCTTGAGAGAGAAATTGGGTTTAGTTATATTGAGAAAAAAACAATTACTTATGAGAAAATTGATTTAATTGTTCCAAATAAAAGAGAAGAATTAATTGAAGATTTAAAAGAAAGACTAGGAATTAATTCCATTAAATCAATTCAAATTGGAAATGTTAACTTTTTAAAAGATAGTACTGAAATTACTATATTTTATAAAAATTAATATTCCCCCCTTAATTCTTTTGAATATACTTCTTGAAGTTCCTGTATTATGTAGGGAATATCATGAATGTTAAAACTATTAGTTTCTTTTAAATCTCCACTTTCTTGATCTTTATAATTTTTTTTAAGAGTAATTTGCTTATACTCCCTATCATCTTTTTTATGTTTCCAAACAGCTAAGTTAATTCCCTTTACATTTAGAGAATCAATTGGCATATTTTTGGAATAATTTTTCAAATCATTCATTTTCAATAACCTCATCAATAAAATTAAAATACTGTAAATATATATCAAAATTTGTTTCAAAATAATTTTTTTCTAGATTCATTTTTATTAACCTCTTAATTTATCTATTGCTGATTTAACAATATCTTTTGTGGAAAAAGATCTACTACTTCCTAAATAAATTGTGGAATTACAATTTGATGCAAATTCTTGTTTTAGTGCTACCATGTTAAATATGATATCGTTTTTTAGATTTATAAAGGAGTCTACCTAAGTGAGTAGAAAAATATATAAAAGAATTTAAACCAAGTAGAATTATGAAGTTTTTTATTACTGCTATTGGGTCAGGAAACACATTAAATTATCCACATAATAGAGAATATGGAGGAGTTTTAGCAATTGCTGAGAGAACAAAAGAAAATGGATTTACATATAAAGGAAAAAATCAAAAAGAAATATTTGAGAGTAAATTTCACATGACTAAATATAAATATAAAGAAATGTTAATTTCTGATACTAATTTAGATGTATATAATTTAGGTGTTTTAATTCTTAGAGAAATGGATGTAATTAAATCTAAATTTAAAGATGCTAAATTCCATATTGAACTTAGTGCAGGATATAAAAGAATTGGACATGTATTAACTTTAATTTCATATATTAGATCAAAAGATATCGAAAAATTAACATTTTTAAGGCATAACGCTAAATTAGAATATTTACCAATTATTAAAGTAGAGTTACATGAAAAAGAAAAAGAAATATTAAATGGATTTAAAAATGGAGTTTATTTTGGATGGAATGGAAAAATAAATACAAATAATTATGTAAGAACATATAATAAAGATAGAAAGTATGTATATAGAGTTTTAAAAAAATGTAAAGAGATTGGACTTTTAGATGAAAATAATAGAATTACTGACTTTGGAGAATTATATCTTGAATTTGCATAAGTAGTAATAGATTTTTTTAAAAGAAAAAATAAAAATTAATATAATGAAGTTTAACAATATTGAAAAAAAAACTTGGATCTTTGAGAATTTAGTTTTTATAATACCTCTTAAAGTATTAAGAAATACACCTGAAGTTGAATTTTATTCAATTCCTGAAGTGATTAAAAATCTAAGTGCAATTGATAAAGTAATACATAAAAAAGGTGCTAAATCGCCAAGAATAAAAGGAGATTCAAATCATTACTGGTATATGCACCCAAATCAAGAAGATCAATTAATTGTTCATGATGGAAAAAGAGTAGTTGAATTATATTCAAAAAAACATAACAAATTAGAAAAATTTGAAGTTACAGCTAAACATATCAAATATAATGGAAAAGTAATATATAGTGGGCCTGCAATCCTTGGATGGCCAAGAAAAGTATTTCATAGGATAAGTTCACCAAATGGGTCAATTTCAACAAATTATGCAAAACATTATACTAATTTTGATTTAAAAACTAATTTTAATATATATAAATTAAATGTTGAATCTGGAGAATATGAAGTTATAAGAGAAGGACATAAAGATCAACCTAAATATGAAAAACATCCTTCTAAATAAAATAATTAATCACTTATTAATTATTAAATATATTTTTATTTACAAAAAATAGAAATATTATATATTTTAAAATGACAGAGAGTGAAATACATAATAAAGAATATTTTTCTAAAGAGAGTTTAGAATATTTTTTTTATGATTTCACATATATTAATCCAATGATGATTTTATTTTACATGGCTCTAACAATTGGATTATATTTTGTAACTTGGTTATATAAAGTTAATAAAAAATTAGAAGAAATTGATGAAAAAGCACCAATTCCTAGAAGAGCTGCAACAGTTTTAGTAATATTTCCATTTATTTGGTTTTGGATTGTATATCTAATTAACTTTTACTTTTTCCCAACTGATATAGTCTCAAAATTAATTAGTAATATGGTAAAAATAATTGGATGGGGATTAATTTCATTTTTATCCCTTGTTTATGTATATGATTTTTGTATGAGTTTTGGAAAAGTAACTAACACTTCAGGTTTAAAATGGTATCTATTAATTTATCCAGGTTACTTTTCATTAATTATAACTTTAGTTTTGGGAGTTGAGTATTTCATATATTCATTTTATTTTTTATTTTTTCCAATTTTAACAATTCCACTTATGCAACAAACACTTAATGCAAGATCTGAGATATATTCAAATAGAATTAGAAAAAATCAATTTAATTACATGACTAGATATTAAAAAAAAATTATTTTTTATTTTTATTTCTAAAAACATTAAATCCAATATAACCTGAAACTAAAATAACTACAATGATTAAAATTGTACCAACTTGAGAATTAGATGCCTGAGAACCTTGAGAGATTTCCATATCTAATTTAGTTTCCTGAGTGTATCTAGTTGTCTCAACTAAAGAATCTAAAATAACTTTTGAGGAATATGTTTTAATCTCAGCAGAATCTAAAATCTCGGCTTTAAATTCAATTGATGCACTCTCATTTGGTTTAAGTGAGGAAGTTAAATATTTAGTTGTTTGATCTAGAACAATTGGATAGGAAATGTCAGGAGATAACCTAACTCTAACATCATCAGCATCTTCCTCACCAACATTTTTAATTGTTAATCTAATTACATTATCAACACTACCTTGAGAAAATAAAGATAACTGTTCAATATTTTCAATTATTAAATATGGAGATTCATCAACAGGTAATTTAAAATCTAAAACTTTACTTACTATTTCATAAGAGTTACCTGAACCAATATCGGTTCTATAACTTAAATTTAATTTTGCATCATATAACCCAGGATTAATTTCTTGAGATAAGTCAATTGTAAATTCAAATTGACCCTCACTTCCAGATTCAATTGAGGAGAGAGAATCTGAGAGAGAATATGCAAAACTCTCTTCAATTTGATTTGAATTGAAAATTAAATTTGCTCTAACTAACTCTGCATCTTTTTCACCTAAATTTAATAAAGTAAACTTTAAAACGTTATTTTTTGAATCTCTAATTAATTTGTCAGGTGTTGTTTTAATCTCTCCAATTTCAAGCTCAGGGTTTGATTTAACATCTTCAATGTAAATTGAAACTTCTTTTTCCTGAATGACACCATCAACTGATGTAATAATTGGTAAATTAATATATCCTGCCTCTAAGTCTTCAGAGAAATATACTCTAAATGTTTTAGTAACTGATTCTTTATAAAAAACTTTTGAAATGATTTTATCTTCAACTTTTAGAGGTTTAATATATTTTGTTTCTTTAATGTTAAATAAAACGTTATTTTTAACATTTTCATCTAATGCAACATTTGTAAATCTAAGAGTAATATCTGCATAATCTCCAGCAATAATTGGTGAAGGGTTTGTAGAAATTACATCTGTTGTAAAAGATGCAAAACTAATCTGAATTAATGCAAGTAATGCAAGTAATATTGAAATTATTTTTTTAACCATTTTTTATTATTTTAAATTATTATAGACTTCCTTGTTTTTTTAATTTTCTTTTATATATAATACTTAGAGTGGATGGAACAACTAAAAGAGTTACCAAAAAAATTGATAAAATTCCAAAAGCTAAAGAGAATCCAAGCCTTTGAGTTCCAAGTAAATTTGCAAAAGTTAGAGCTAAAAACCCAACAAAAGTTGTAAGTGAAGCTAAAAAGATTGCTTTTCCTGAAGTTGAGAGAGTTTGTTCAATTGAGAGTTTAATATTTTTAGTTCTTCTAATGTATTTTCTAATTCCATCAACTAAATGAATTGAAAAATCAACTCCAATCCCTAAAACTAATGAAACTATTCCTGTTGAGAGGGAAGTAAATGGAACTCCAAAAAACCCCATTAAACCAACAGTCCATATAACTGCAATTAAAATTGGGAATAATGATAAAATCCCAACATAAATTGAAGCATATAAAATTGAAGCAACTAAAAAAACTAACAAAAATCCAATTAAAGTAGTTTTAGTGGCATCAGATTGTAGAGAATCTCCCAATTCATCAAATCTCACAATATCACCATAATATGATATTTGAGTATCTTTAATTGAGTGTTTATCAACTATATCTTTTATTTCTTTATATACAACAGATTTACCATCGTCTCCTTGAACTAAATTCTGAGTAGAAATAACAATTCTAGTTAATGTGAAATCTCTATTAAAGTAATTAGAGTAATTATTAGTTAATTGAGAGTAATAATTATTTGTATCTAAATCTAAATTTGTAAATGGAGAATTTATACTCTCAATTTGAGGAATTCTCATTAAATCAGATTCTAAATTTTGAACATCTCTTGCAATTTGAATATCTCTTAAATCTCCAATTTCTGAAATTAAAATAATTGAGAGAGATTCTTGATTTCCAAACCTATAATTAATTTCTCTAAATGATGTTGAAGTAGGATCATCATCTGGAATCCAGTTTGAATTAGATGTTGAAAACTCAACTTGGGAAGCTCCAATTATCATAACTATAGTCATAAACCCAACACCCCATAAAATAATTTTTGCATAATTAGTTTGATATGCTGCAAGTTTGGATAATATATCAACAACCCTTTGAAAAAATGAATTTGGTTTAGTTTCAATTTTATGAAAAAATAAAGTCATTAAAATTGGAAATGAAATAAAAGTCATTGAATAAATAATTGCAATACCTATACTTAAAACAATTCCTTGAGCTTGAGAGGATGGCGATACTCCAAAAATCATTGCAATAAAACCTGCAAAAGTTGTTAAAAAGGATGCAGTAATTGGGAGTTTTAAATCAGAAATTGTATGATATAGAGCATCATAGTGTGAATCATGTTCAAGTCTTGCCTTATTATAATGAATTGCAATATGTATCCCATAATCTGCCCCAAGACCAAGAACTAAAACTCCAACTGCTGCAAGAGTCATTGTAACTGGGATGTTTAATAAAACCATCATTGAAGATAAAAAAATTAAACTAATTACAGGTGTTGAGAGAGTAACTAATGAAAAAGTAATATCTCTTGAATACCAATATAAAATTAAAAAAATAAAGATAATTGTAATTCCAATTGTTTTTAAATTATCTTGAATTAAAAGAGTTGAAATCTTATCAATTAAAACTGGAGTTCCAGTAATTTGAGTGTTAACTCCAACAGGCTCACCTACTTCTTGAACTAAATAGTTAAACTCTGATAAAACATCTTTAAATGAACCAATATAATTTGGTGTTTGAAGAGTTAAAAATAACTGAGCTAATCTACTATCATCTGAGATAATAGGTCCTGAAATTTCTTTTAAATATGAAGATTCACTAAGAGTTAACTTTAATTCATTAATATATAAATCAACTCTTGTATCATTTAATGATGTAACTCTATTTTCTAAAATATTATTTTCATCAAGAGAAATTGAAATTAAAATGACATCATTTTGTTCAAAGGCATTAGAAATAATTCTATCATTTGTATTAAATTGAGAATCTTTTGCAACTAATCTCCCAAAATCAGGATCAATTTGAAGATTTGAACCAATATAAATCCCTGAAATAATTATAAAAAATAATAGTAAAAATAAAACTTTTGAGTACTGTATTTGAAATTTTACTATCTTATCTAACATTTTAAACTAAATATTATTATATAATATAAAATAACTTGAGAAGTCAAGTTAATAATTAAAAAGAATTTAGTATTTATAAATATAACTGATACTTTGAAAATCAAAATATTTTATTTTGAAAATTTATTTGGATAAATTATGAACTATTTTTCTAGTTATATCAATAAAAATTGCTTGTTCTTCAGGGTTTAGAGTTTTTAATATCTTTGAGGATATCTCTAAATGTTTTTCATGAAAATATGATGCTACTTTTTTTCCTTTGGCAAGTAATTCAATTGAAACTCTACGTCTATCATCTTTATCATAAACTCTTTTAACATATTTACCCTCAATTAATTTATCAATTGCAGAAGTCATAGTACCTGGAGTAATTTGCATTTCATGAGATAACTCTGACATTGTTTTGGGGCCAGAGAATAAAAACTCAATAATTTTACAATCCTTAATAGAACAATCTGATTTGAAAGAAGAATCTTTTGCAACAATTTTTTTAAATTCATTTCCAATTATTGAAAAATTTTGAGCTAAGATTTCTTCCTTATTAATATCCATAATCTATACTCTACTTTAGAATTTATAAAAGTTATGAAATATTTGATTTTCAAACATTTAATGAATTAATTAAATAAATTGAATACACCATTAAAATTAAACAAAAAAAGTAAAGAACAGTTAAAAACATAAACATTTCTTTTTTTTTTAATAACTTTTTATCTAAATCATATTCATCATCATAAAATAATCTAATTGCAAAAGACATACTTTTACCTGAAGTAACAAATTGAAAATAAGTATAATTATCAGGATTAATTTTATTATAAAAAAAAGAAAACTCAGATTTGATGTAATAAAAAATTGATTTTAAAACAAGTTGTCTTAAAAAATATATCAACATAAAAAAAACAATTAAACCTATTGCAAAATTCTGAGGAGTAATTGAAATCATTTCTATCATGTTAAAGTTAGTTAAAAAAGATTATTTAAATCTTTTTATTTTTTTGTTTTAGTAGTTTTTTTAGCTGAAGCCTTTTTAGTTACTTTTTTTGATGAGGATTTTGACTTTTTAACTACCTTTTTAGGAGTTGCTTTCTTAAC
>CAXPJQ010000015.1:0-2108 GCA_964217375.1 Bdellovibrionales bacterium
TTGAGTTTTTAATGACATATGGTTGGATGCTTTTAGTAGTTCTAATTGTTGGTGCATTAATTTTCTCATTTGTAGATTTTGGTAACTTATTACCTAGTTCAGTTGACTTTTCATCTTCTTCAATTCAGGGAGATCCTCAAGCTTCATCAGCATATGGACCATCTTTTGGATCTGATGCTAGTCAAGTTTATATTGCATTTACTTATACAGGAGCAAATAGGGCAACAGTTAATACTTCAATTGTTAGTTTAACTGATACGATCTCAGGAGATTCATGTACAACAGTTAGTGTCTTTAATGATGATACTTCAGGAAATACTGGTTCAACAACAGATCTTCCATTTATTAATGGGCAAAGAGGTACAGTTCAGTTTAATTGTTCAACTGTTAATGGGGGAACAGGTTTAATTGAAGGAGATTCATTTGAGGGAGATATTGTTTTAGAGTATGTAGATTCTAAAAGATCAACTAGAACTATTCCAAATAAAGGTTCAGCAAGATTACCTATTCAATAAAGTTTAAAATGGGAAAAAAATCCCAAATTTCTTTAGAATTTATTTCTATTTTTGGTATTGCAATATTAATTACTTTGATTCTTGGAGGGGTTTTTTTTACAATTTCTAGTTCTGAAAAAAATAAACTTGATGTTTCACAGATTAATGAAATAGGTTTAGATATAATTTCTTTATCTGAACAAGTTTATTTTAGAGGATCAGGAAATAAAGTTCAATATAGAGCAAATTTTCCTCAAGGTTTAGAGGGTTTAGAAATAAATCAAATAGTAGGTGCACAAAATTATTCTGAGTTAAATTTTATTTATACTAGTTCCGAATTTGGTTTAACTAATATATCTTTTTATACTTCAGAGGATTATATTAAACTAAATTGTTCATATAGTTGTAATTATAACTCATCTTCTAAAAAAGGTTGGTTTAATTCATCAGATTATAATTCAGGAAATAAAATAATTTCAATTAAATCACTGGGTGATCAAGTTTTAATTGATTTTGTTAGATAGAATTTTTAAGAATTAAAATAATATCTTTTTTTTCTTCAATCTCTTTAATTAAAATATATTTCTCTTTAAAGTGTTTTAATAAAAATTCTTTATTTTGAGATAATTTCAAAAATGATATAATTAAAAGGCCCTTAGAAGATAAAACTCTATTTATTTCACTTAGGGCTTTTTCAATATCATATACATCTTGAATTACAGTTAAGGAAATTATATTTCCAATGGAATTATTTTCAAAAGGTAAATTACATATATCACCTTGAATTTTGTTTTCTTTAAAATTAGGATTCAAGTTAAGAAGTTCTTGAGACAAGTCAAAACTAATTAAATTAATTTCACTTGAAATGAAAGGATTTAAAACTCCAGATCCTGCACCTAAATCAAGCAAATTTCCCTTTTTTGGGATATAACTTTTAATTAAATTAATTTTTTCAATTTGTTCTTGATGATATAATTCAGGATAACCTCTAGCAATTGCATTGTAATAATTTTTTGTACTTTCAAGAGTTTTCATATTATAAATAATAACATAATCTTTTTAAAGATTTTACTCTTAGAAATCTTATGGTTGAAGGAAAGGAGAAATTTTCTCAAAAAATAAAAGACATATTTTCAAATTTTAGAGTTTTAACTTTAATTTTCTTTATTTTTATTTCAATAATTGCAATTGATTATAACTTTGGAGAAAAAGGAGTAGTTATTAATGGAGTAGTCCCAGGATCAATTGCACAAAGTGCAGGAATTGATTTTGATTCACAAGAAGATTTGTCTAACTTTGAGGAAATCATTTCAATTAATTATCAAGAAGTTCAAGATATTAATAATTTTTATGAGATAGTTTCTGTTTTAGAAAAGAATAAATCATTTATATTGGAAACAAATAAAAATATTTATTCAATTTATTTACCAAATTCAAATTTAAGTACTCTTGAGAGTGTAGGTTTTTCAGTAAAAGAAGAGAGTTCCTCAAATATTAGATTAGGAATTGAACTTGAGGGAGGATCAAGAATTATATTAAAGACAAATGAGACTCTAACTCAAAGTGATTTTGATTTATTAGTAAATACACTACAATCAAGACTTGATGTTTATG
>CAXPJQ010000016.1:0-2108 GCA_964217375.1 Bdellovibrionales bacterium
TTGAGTTTTTAATGACATATGGTTGGATGCTTTTAGTAGTTCTAATTGTTGGTGCATTAATTTTCTCATTTGTAGATTTTGGTAACTTATTACCTAGTTCAGTTGACTTTTCATCTTCTTCAATTCAAGGTGATCCTCAAGCTTCATCTGCATATGGTCCAAGTTTTGGAACTGACTCACACCAAGTTTATATTGCTTTTACTTATACCGGTGCAAATAGAGCAACTATGAATACATCTATTATTACTTTAAATGATACAATTTCAGGAGATGGATGTACTACTGCAACAGTATTTAATGATGATACTGAAGGAAGTACAACTACAACACCTAATTTGCCATTTATTAATGGACAAAGGGGTACAGCTCAATTTGATTGTTCAACAATTAATGGTGGAACAGGTTTAATTGAAGGAGATTCATTTGAAGGAGACATTGTTTTACAATATGTAGATTCTAAAAGATCAACTAGAACAATTCCTAACAAAGGTTCAGCAAGATTACCTATTCAATAAAGTTTAAAATGGGAAAAAAATCCCAAATTTCTTTAGAATTTATTTCTATTTTTGGTATTGCAATATTAATTACTTTAATTCTTGGAGGTGTTTTTTTTACAATTTCTAGTTCTGAAAAAAATAAACTTGATATTTCACAAATTAATGAGATAGGTTTAGATATAATTTCTTTATCTGAACAAGTTTATTTTAGGGGATCAGGAAATAAAGTTCAATACAGAGCAAATTTTCCTCAAGGTTTAGATGGTTTAGAAATAAATCAAATAGTAGGAACACAAAATTATTCTGAGTTAAATTTTATATATATTAGTTCAGAATTTGGTTTAACTAATATATCTTTTTATACTTCAGAAAACTATATTAAATTAAATTGTTCATATAGTTGTAATTATAATTCTACTACTAAAAGAGGATGGTTTAATTCATCAGATTATAATTCTGGAAATAAAATCATTTCAATTAAATCACTTGGAGATCAAGTTTTAATTGATTTTGTTAGATAGAATTTTTAAGAATTAAAATTATATCTTTTTTTTCTTCAATTTCTTCAACTAAAATATACTTTTTTTTAAAGTAATTTAATAAAAATTCTTTATTTTGAGATAATTTCAAAAATGATATAATTAAAAGACCTTTAGAAGATAAAACTCTATTCATTTCACTTAATGCTTTTTTAATATCATATACATCTTGAATTACAGTTAAAGAAATTATATTTTCAATGGAATTATTCTCAAAAGGTAAATTACATATATCTCCTTGAATTTTGTTTTCTTTAAAATTAGAATTCAAGTTAAGGAGTTCTTGAGATAAGTCAAAACTAATTAAATTAATTTCACTTGAAATGAAAGGATTTAAAACTCCAGATCCTGCACCTAAATCAAGTAAATTCCCTTTTTTTGGAATATGTTTTTTAATCAAATTAATTTTTTCAATTTGTTCTTGGTGATATAATTCGGGATATCCTTTAGCAATTGCATTGTAATAATTTTTTGTATTTTCAAGAGTTTTCATATTATAAATAATAACATAATCTTTTTAAAGATTTTACTCTTAGAAATCTTATGGCTGAAGAAAAAGAGAAATTTTCTCAAAAAATAAAAGATATATTCTCAAATTTTAGAGTTTTAACTTTAATCTTCTTTATTTTTATTTCAATAATTGCAATTGATTATAACTTTGGAGAAAAAGGTGTAGTTATTAATGGAGTAGTTCCAGGATCAATTGCACAAAGTGCAGGGATTGATTTTGATTCACAAGAAGATTTGTCTAACTTTGAGGAAATCATCTCAATTAATTATCAAGAAGTTCAAGATATTAATAATTTTTATGAGATAGTCTCAGAATTGGAAACAAATAAATCATTTATATTGGAGACAAATAAAAATATTTATTCAATTTATTTACCAAATTCAAATTTAAGTACTCTTGAGAGTGTAGGTTTTTCAGTAAGAGAAGAAAGTTCTTCAAATATTAGATTAGGAATTGAACTTGAGGGAGGATCAAGAATTATATTAAAGACAAATGAGACTCTAACTCAAAGTGATTTTGATTTATTAGTAAATACACTACAATCAAGACTTGATGTTTATG
>CAXPJQ010000017.1:0-5493 GCA_964217375.1 Bdellovibrionales bacterium
TTATATAGTTTAGCATATAAAAATAAGTTATAATTTAGTAATTCCTGAAGAAATATAGTTTGAAGATTTTTTAAATAAATTAGTTTGAATTTTTTGTTCTAAAATTTCTTGAGATAATTTAATTTGATTCTCATCCATCTTAAATTGTCTTAAAATTGAAGATAATTCTAAAATGGATTTAATTTGAGAAGAATTTTCAATTATAAAATTTGAGTAAATTGGAAGATTATATTTTCTTGCAAATTGAGTGTTTTGAGAAATTCTTCCAATATCTTTTAAAATAATAATTTCATTCTTATTAAAGAAATTTAGAGAATTAATAATTCCAATTTCTCTCTCTCTTGCAAATTTACATAAAACTTGATTTAAACCTGAATTAAAATGATGAATAAAATCAAATTTAGTTTTAAAAATTGAGTTATGTGGGTCTTGTAGAAAGTCAATTTGAGTTTGTTCTAAAAAAAATCTATTTACTTTATTTAAACCCCCAAGGCCAATTACTAAATTAAAATCTTGTTTTAGAGAATTTATAAAACTCTGAGTTGAATTGTCTATGTTTAATAGAGTTACTTGAATTGCAGAAAATTTAAAATTATTTGAATTTAAAATAGATTTTAGTTTAAATAAATTAGATTTATTGTCTTCTTTTTTATTAGTTAGAATTAATTTGAATAAAGGAATAGGAGTATAATTATATTTTAAAATTTCAGTACATAAATGATCATAATTATTTTTATTATAATTAACTAATACAAACATAACTTAAATAGTTTATATTAATTTATAAAATAGTTAGTTAGAAAAATAAAATTACCAATTACAAAATTCATTCTCAACATTTTTAATCCATTTAGATATAATTTCCATGATGTGAGATTTAATTTCTTTTTTATTAGATAGAGAATAAATAAATACATAACCCCCAGTTTTTAAGTTCTTTTGAGATTTATTTAAAATGTTTTTTTCAAATAACTTTTTACATGCTTTTTGAGAAGTAGTAATATCTATTTTTAATTCAGTTGATAAATCTGAAGTTTCATATGAATTATTAGGATTTGAAATGAAAAATTTTAAAATTTCAATTTCTTTTTTAGTTAGAGAAAATGCACATTTTAAAATTTGTTCAATGTCAATTTTTTTACAAGCAAAATCCATTTTTATATGTTTTTAAAAAAGTAATATTATTATTTTTTGTTTTCTAACTTATTTAAAATTATCTCAAGAGGACACCAATTAGTAATCCCATATTGAAATAAATTTAAACCCACAAACATTGTAAAAAATAACCAGTATTTGTGAACTAGAAATCCAAGTAATGCTGAAATAAATACAAATAAACCTGCAATAATTTTTATTTTTCTTTGAACTGATAAAACCATTTTATTTTTTCCTCCTAAATAAAACTAAATATAATCCAAAAATTATAATTAAAGTACTTCCAATATATAAATAATAATTTGGAGCAATACCATTTACTTCAAATTTAGCTCTTCTTGAATAAGTATAAACTGAAGAATCTCCCTCATCACTATCTCCAGTTGATCTAAGTTGTAACTTGAAATCATGTTCTTTTAAATCTGCTGAAGATAAAATGTCAAAGTTAAATATTGCAACACCAACTTCACCTGGTTGTAATTCTCCAATGTAACTTGATCTAACATCAAAAACAAAAGGTTGTGAATTCTCTTTAATAATTCTTAAATCAACTGATTCTGCAGATTCATCTCCTGTATTTTTAACCCATACTTTTAATTCTCCAGACCCTCCAGCAAGACCTGAACCTTCATATTTTTCAATTTCTAAATATGATCTTGGTTTAATGAATAATTCTAAATTTTTATTAATTGAATAATTATTGTTATCTAAATCAAGATAATTTAAATTAGAGTTGAAAAAATAATTACTTGAATTAATATCTTCATCAATATTTAAAAATATATTTACATGTTCACTATCTCCTGCATTTAATCTAGGAATAAAAACTCTATTATTATTTGAATAAGAGGGTTCAATTAATTGAGGGTAATCAAAAGTAATTTCAATTGACTTTGCATCTTTTTCTCCAACATTTGTAATTGAAGTTGTTAATTCTACAAAATTATCTCCAGCTCTAATTTGAGTTGGGTTTGAAATAATATTTGAATATTCTAAAATAATACCTTCTTTTTTAACTGGCATTTCAAATTTTAATGAACGAATTCCATCAAGTAAAACATTATTTTTATACCACTTACCTAAAAGTTCAAATTCATAATTTGCAGCAGGTGCATCCTGAGATACTTTTACTCTAAATACTTTAGTGTAAACACTATCTGCAAGAATTGAACCTTTTAAATTATCTCCTTGTGAATCTAAAATTGAAATATATTTTTGAGAAATATCATCATCTGTTTTTAATTCAACTTCAAAAGTATAATCACTATTACCTATTTTTTCTTCTTCAATTGAAGTTGACTTGTCTCTAAATTGAACAATAATGTCAACTTCATCTCCAGCTGCAACAATTGCAGGGTCAAACTCAATATAATTTAATTCAAGTTCTGCATAAATTGAATTAAATAAGGATATTGAGATTATCATAAATAATAAAACTTTTTTGATTAATTTCATTTTTTAACTATTTTTTCCATATAAATATAATATTGTTGGCAATAAAAAAATTGCACCAATAAGAGTTGTAAAAATTCCTATTGCTAAAATAATACCTAGAGTTTTCATTGCAGGTAACACTCCAAATAAAAGAGCTAAAAACCCAGCCATTGTTGTAAATGATGCTCCAAGCATTGCACGTAATAATTCTTCTAAAGTTTTCTTTGTAGATATTTTTGAAGAATGTTTTTTTCTATTCTCAAAATAAGAATGTACTTGATGAATTCCAAAATCAATTCCAAGACCCATAATCATTGCAGCACTAACCATGGAAACTACAGTTAGAGTTAAAGATAAATATCCAACAATACCCATAGTCCAAATAAGTGCATTCATTACAATAATCATTGGAAGCATACCTTTGCTAAGAGATTTAAAAGTAAATAAAACAATTAACATAATTGCTCCCATTGAAACAAAAGTAATTACTAAAAAATCAGATAAAATAATATTAAATGTAGCTCGATCTATTGCTCCAGGTCCTGTAATTATAACTTCAACTCCTGGATTTTCTTCCTCAAGATATAATATATCTTCTTCAATTGATTCTATAGTTTGAGCAATTAATTCAGCTGAAGATCCAGTAATTGTTTGAACTTTAAGTAAAGTGAAATCATATCTTGGTGAAATGAATTCTGAGCTATACATAGATAAATCTAAAATATCTTTAATTTGTTGATTATCTTTTGGGATAATATTATTATTGTAATTTAAAATTAAATCATCAATACCTTGAGTTCCAACAACAATTGAATTAGTTTCAATTTTTTGAGATAATTTATTTACATAAAAAATGTAATCTTGAGACCTAACATCATCAATTGAATTAGTTTTAATTATTAAATAAAACATATCTGCCCCAAATTGAGATCTCATTAAATTCATTGTTTGAATTTCTTCAATATCTTGAGGTAAAACTTTTTCAAGAGAGGGTTCAACATTTGAAACTAAATTAAAAATTCCAGGAATAAATAATAAATTTAAAAATATAAATATCCAAAGTACTTTTTTTGGATATTTAGTTTGAAAGTCTGAAATCTTTGTTGCAATACTTTCAATACTCATTTTTTATTACCTCCATATTTATCTTGTTCCAAATGAAATTCTTGCTCTACACCAAAATGTGATTTCTTTGAAAAATAATAAATTAATTTTTCTTCAATTACTAGTAAAGCAGGAAGACCAAAAATTGAAAATATTAAGGAATATAAAATTCCAATTGCCATTAAAATGCCAAATCTTCCCATCTCAGGCATAACTCCAATTAAAAATGCAAGAAATGCGCTCATTGTAGTAAGAGATGTTGAAACTAAAGCTGAACCTGTGTGAACTATTGCAAGTTCAATTGATTCTTCAATTGTTTTATTTGATTTTCTTTCATATTTGAATTTATTCATAACATGAATTGCAAAGTCAATACCAATACCAATTACCATTGCAGCAACACCTCCAGCTAAAGTTGAAATAGGTAAGTTTGTATAACCCATTGTACCATATAACCAATTAACTGAAATAAAAACAACTAAAACTGGAATAATTGCAAGAGTGAATGATCTAAATATTATACCTGTAATTAAAAGTACTAAAAGAGTTGAAATCCACTGAGTATTTGTTCTATCTGCTGAGATTAATTCACCTAATTTTTGTTGAATAATTGGAGTTCCAGTTAATTTTATTTCAACTCCTCTTGGATGTCCAATATTTGAAATTACTTCTTTAATATGAGTTGAGAGTAAATTCATTTGAGTATCATCTGCACTAACATCAGTTGAAAAAATTAACATTGTAATAGTTTTATCTGAATTAATAAATTGAGATAATTCTTCTTGTTTTAAATTAAGAATATCATCATAACTTAAATTAGAATATTTCATGTGATAATTAATAACATCAGCATAAGAATGAGAAGTAATTATTTGAGATTGTAAATTAATTTCATTTTGAAGATCATTTATATATGAATAAACTTCAAAATTAGTAATATCTTGAATTGAATTAGAATCAGTACTATCTTTATTAAGTGTTAAAACAACTGCAATCATATCTTGACCCATATTTGAATCTCTAAGTGTATGAATTGCTTTGATTTCTTCAATTTCATAGGGCATCATTTTTTCAAGTGATGCTACAGTTTGAACTTTAGAAACACCCCCACAAATAAGTATAGATAATAATAATATTAAAATTATACTCATGTAAGGATGAGAGGTTTGGAAATGTGCAAGTTTTTTTAGAATCTTTTCTAATTCCATTTTAAGTACTGATAAAAGATATAAGTATTCTTTATTTATAAATAAAATTAAGAACAGATATAATTGATTAAAAAATATCAGTTTAAATATAATTAAATTTAATAATAAAGAAATATTTGTATAAATTATGCATACTTGTGAGAGTGTTAAAGATACAATTGAAAAATATTTAGAAGGATCTAGAGTTGTTGCAAATAATCCTCGAGGAGATGATGTACATTTTGCAGTAGAAGTTACATGGTCGGGATTTGAAAATATGACAAGAATCCAAATGCACAAAAAAGTGTATTCTGCATTTAATAATAACTTTGCAGAATGTGGAATGCCACTACATGCACTTCAAATAAAATGTATTATACCAAATAAATAAAAAAATGGATGAAAAAATAAAAAATAAAATTGAAGAAAAAATAAATTCTGCAGATTTAGTATTATTTATGAAAGGAACTAAAGATATGCCAATGTGTGGATTCTCAAGACATGTAGTATTAATATTAAATGAAATTAATGCAGAATTTAATGATTTTAATGTACTTGAAGATGACGAGTTAAGATCAGGACTTAAAGAATATTCACAATGGCCAACATTTCC
>CAXPJQ010000018.1:0-7090 GCA_964217375.1 Bdellovibrionales bacterium
TCCTTTTAGAGCTTGAAAATTATTTTGGTATGTTTTCTTTAAATTTTTTATAGATAAAGCATATTTACTCATATAAATTAAGAAATATTTTATTATTTATATAAGATTGTTTAGATGTTATTTAAATGTGATTTTAATTCACAATTTATGCAATTAGTTTATCCTCAAGTAATTCTTTATTTTCTTTTCTAAATTTTTTACCTTTTTTTTTAAGGCCCTTATTTATTTCTTCTTGAGTTAAATATTTAGGGAATGGAATTTTTTTATCTTGACAATATTCTAAATATTCTTCAATTAATAAAAAACCATTATTTAACATATTCTCAGATATTTTTTCACCCTTTACTTTATTTAATCTTCGAGAAATTGAATCTACTGTTGAGAATATTTTAGAAAAAGCTAAATTAATTTTATCATATCTTATCCTATCTCTTCTAAAAACTAAATCTTGATTATGGTCAAACAATTCAAGTTCCATTATTTTTCCATTTATTGGTGTATAATTAAGCCTAAAAGGTCTATTCTTATAGCAAAAATTAAATTCTATTGAAAAATTATCTCTGTAAGTTTTATAGGGAATGTTAATTCTTTTGGAAAACTTATTCTCTACATAATTAATTATTTTTTTTCTTGTTTCTGTTATTTTTTCAATTTCATCTATTTCAAATCCTGAGTTCATTTTACAATATATGTTGAATGAGGGTAAACAAAATACTGGTCTAAAGGTCCTTTTCTATTTTGAAAAGGTGTAAATATTACTTGATTTTGTTTATTAATGTAACCATGACTTTTTTGATATTCTCCATTAATTAATAAATTTAGATATTCATTGTCAGTTTCAAACACATTTCCACTACATTGAATTACTCCAAAATAAGGAATTCTTCCTTTAAATTTTCCTTCTTCCCTATCTAATTCTTCCATCTTTTCAATTTGAGGTCTTTGAAACATAGTAATTAGTATTTGATTTTCCAATTCAGAATCTTTTTTTATTTTTTGAGATTTTTTATCAAAAAGATTAATTAGGTCTCTATTTGTTACTACTTGAATTCTGGAAAAATTCAGAGTCATATTTAAACAACTTCAAATCATTTTATAAATATTACTTAATTCTTATTTTTTAGGATATTACGCAAGTTACCTTTTTTATTAAAGGAGGAACGTCCACACACCAATTTAGTAAGTTAAGCACAGAGATGGGCTCATACAGAAAACCCCTAATACTTGATTGCTATGATATTTAGTTGAGTTTATTTAAGATATTAGTTGCAATATTTAACTTTGGTGCAAAGGGAGATCCCTGCTTAGACAAATCTTGCATAGTAGATTGTTTATTTATATAAACGTTAAACTACTAACAGAATGTGGCTTATTAATATCCCAACTTTTAAACTATTTCTAGATAACTTACTTTAAGTAATAACAAAGTTTTATATACACTCTCTAAGCCAGTAGTTCTAATGGAAAATGCATTCGAAGATTTAGGAGTTCAAGTGGAAACCAAAAGAGATGACTTGGACGAATTCTTTGATGAGTTTATTGATTCTAAACCTATTTTTAATGATAAATCTGTTCTTCAATCAAATCACAATCCTGATAAGATTCAACATAGAGACGATTATCTAAAAGACATTGCAAAAATTTTAGCACCTGCACTTAGAAAAGAGAGACCATCAAATTTATTTATTTATGGAAAAACAGGAACAGGTAAAACTACTTGTATGAATCACGTATTAAATAAAATTTCAAATATTGCTCAAGTTAGGGAGATTCCTTTAGAGATAATTTCAATTAACTGTAAATTAAAAAAAGTTGCTGATACTGAGTATAGAATTATTTTAGAGATTTTAAAACAACTAGGAAGAGAAATGCCTTCAACTGGAATTTCAACAAATGAGTTATATAGGGAGTTATATGATGCTCTAGATCAAAGAAAAAGAACAATTATTTTACTTCTTGATGAAATTGATTCTTTAATTAAAAAAGCAGGAGATGAGATTCTATATAATTTAACTAGAATTAATCCTGAATTAAAGCAAGCTGAGATTTGTATTGTAGGTATTACTAATGATTTAACTGTAATGGATAGTGTTGATGCTAGAGTTAAATCTTCTCTTAATGAAGAAGAATTAGTTTTTCTGCCATATAATGCAATTCAAATTCAAGATATTTTAAATGATAGAGCAATTTTAGCATTTCATGAAGGAGTTTTAGATGAAGAAGTAATTCCTAGATGTGCAGGATATACTGCAAGAGAGCATGGGGATGCAAGAAGAGCATTAGAACTTTTAAGATTTGCAGGAGAGTTGGCAGAGAGGGAAGGTTCTGATCGAGTTTTACCAACTCACATTGATAATGCAGATAAAAAAACAGAGAGAAATAGAATTATTGATGTAATTAAATCTCAACCAAAACAATTTCAACTTGTAAATTATGCAATCATTAAAACTTCAATGAAAGAAAAACATAACCTTGTTACAAATAAAAAAACTCAAATTATTGAACCAACAACTACTGGTGCTGTTTATGATTATTATAATAAAGTTGCAAAAGATTTAGGTATTACTACTTTATCTCTTAGAAGAATTAGTGATATTATAATTGAACTTGAAGTTTTAGGTTTAATTAATTTTAAAATTGTTTCAAAAGGAAGATATGGAAGAACTAGATTTATCTCAATTGGATTACCTAAATCTCTATATACTGAAGTTTTAGAAATTTTAAAAGAAGATTTAAGTATTTAATTCTTCAAATAATTAATACAATTCTTTAAATAATATTAAAAGAAATTTTTCTTTATGAAAAAGCAAACTCATCTAAATAATGGGTCAAAGAGAATTAAATCTAATTTTATACCTTGCATTAAAAAAAATAATTTGTGGATTAAAAATCCTCCTCTTAAAAAAGAAATTTTAGAAATTCTTGAAAAATATGATGAAAATAATTTAATTGAGGAAATTCTAGATTCTCATAATAAAATTTTTATTCGTGGTTTTTTAGATGAAAAAGATAAAGTCTCAGGAGGTAGAATTAATATCTTGCCAAATGGAGATAAACTTGCAAGAGGAGGCTTTTCAATATTTGCAAAAGATTTAGAATTTAATTTTAAAAAAAATAAACTTTGGGATGTGTGTTATACTAATGCTTCAGGTTCAAAGACATATTTATACTCTCAAGAAAAAGTTGAGATTGAACAAAAAGAGAAAGCAAAAAAAGTTGATTTATTTAAAAAAAATTATCTTAAAATCATTGAATCTCTAGAAACTGATTTAGAAAATGGTATTGAATATTTAGGACTTTATTTTCTTTTATTAACTCACATTAGAGTTGGAAATTTGGAATATTATAATCATTTAAAACATAAAGGGCTCACAACACTTCAAAAAAAAGATATTAAAATTAAAGATAATTTGATTCAGATTTCTTTTATTGGTAAAGATGGAATTCCTCAAGAAATAATTAAAGAAGAAGGTCTAACTCAATCTTCTTGGGTAAAGTCTTTAACTCTTTTAAATCTTCATTTGAATAAATTAAAAAGTTCTGATTTTGTATTTGCAAGAGATAATGTTCCAATTCATTCAAGTGATTTTTCAAAAATTTTATTTAATTATTGTGAGATTCATTTTTATCCTCATATCATTAGATCATTTTATGCTGATTCTCAAAGTGAGATTTTTATTAAAGAAAATAAAAAAGCAACTAAATCTCAAGTTTTGACTTTATTTAAAGAAATTGCAAAAGAACTTGGCCATAAGAAATTTAATAAAAAAAACAATTCATATGAAATTGATTACAAAGTAACTCTAACTAATTATATTAGACCTATTTATGTTGAGAAGTTAAAAGGTCTTTATGAAAAATAACAACAATCTTTTTAAAGCAGACATTATTTATTTTTTCTAGCTTACACCTATGACTTGGCTTAACCTCCAGGCATAACCGTATATAATATAAGAAAAATGAAAAGAATTGGTGGTTTTAGAAGAAAATCAAGATATAAAATGAAGTTATCTATCTCTGAGAAAGGGAAGTTACCTTTAAAGAGATATCTTCAAAAATTCGAAGAAGGAGATAAAGTTTTATTAAAAGCATTCTCCCCAGAGCAAAAAGGATTATTTTGCTTAAGATTCCATGGAAAAGTTGGAGAAGTTGTTGGTTCTCAAGGAGAATGTTACAAAGTTCAAATTAAAGATGGAAGAGCAACTAAAGTATGTATTGTAAACCCAGTACATTTAGTAAGAGTTTAAACAAACTCTTATATATTAATTTATTTTAGGTTATATTAAAAATGTCAACAAATTATGAAATTATCTCTAAAGAAGAAACCTCTCTTAGTGAAGCTTTAGATATTATTGAAAAAAAAGAAGAATCTCAGGAATTAACTTATAGAGAAGATAAGGTTAAAGAATTTTTAAAGAGACACTCTAAATTATCTTATGAAGATTTTGTTAAAGCAAAAGAAGAAATTCTATCTCTTGAAATTCCAAGATTAGAAGAATTACACATTATTAAAATTTTAGACATTATGCCTAAAACTGGAACTGAGCTTAGAGCTATTGTTTCACACAATGGAGTTATTTTAGTTGATGAAAACTCCCAAAAAATTCTTGATACTTTAAAAAAGTATTAATACTTTTTTTTAATTTTTATTTCTAACATAAATTTATAAAGAAAAAAACTAATAATTTAATAGAGGATATATAAAATGAGACCATATAATAGAAATCACGGAAACCAAAAAAGACAAGAAGGTCCAAAAGAAGAATATGCAATAGTTTTAGATGTGGTTTTAGACAATCAAAAATCATTTAAAGATGATGAACTTGCTCAAGCAATTGGAACAACTAGTTTCACATTACTTGAATTAGTTCCAAAACAAGGAGTACTATTAAAATCAGGGGATAAAGTTTATATTGGGGATGGAAAAAGAGAAGAAATTCAATATATCAAAAAAACAATTAAACCTGAAACACTCTCAGGTTCTGCTCAATCTGAATTAAATTTTGTACTTCAAGAATTAGTTGAAGATAGGGAAGAAGATTTTGTTAAGTTTTTTAATAATGCAGGACCAATTACAATTAGAAAACACTCTTTAGAATTAATTCCAGGAATTGGTAAAAAACATCTTAAAGATTTACTTGACCAAAGAGATGAGAAACCATTTGTTGATTTTAAAGATTTAAAGGAGAGATGTTCTTTTTTAGGTGAACCTCAAAATGCAATTGCAAATAGAATTGTTAAAGAATTAGAGGGTGAAGAAGATTTTAGACTCTTTACTAAAAAATAATTTTTTATTTTTATTTTGATTTATTTTATTCTTACTTTTAAGTTATATAATTAGAAACTTTTATAAACGCAGTTATGTTCATTTTTACTAAACAGAGGACTCTCTCTGATATACAATTTATTAAAAAATGGCTGAAAAACCACACATGAACGTAGTATTCATTGGACACGTAGACCACGGAAAATCAACTACTGTAGGTAGATTATTATTTGACGGTGGAGCTGTTGATGAACAAACTATGAGAAAATTAAAAGAAGAAGCAGCTGCTAATGGTAAAGCAGGATTCGAATTCGCATATACTATGGATAACTTAGCTGAAGAAAGGGAAAGAGGAGTTACAATTGACTTATCTCACAAAAAATTCCAAACAGCTAAATATGATTATACAATTATTGATGCTCCTGGACACGCAGACTTCATTAAAAACATGATTACTGGTGTTTCACAAGCTGATATTGGAGTTTTAGTTGTTGCTTCAACTGATGGAGTTAACGAACAATCCAAAGAACACGCTTATTTATCTAAAGTTTTTGGAATTGATAACTTAATTGTTGCAATTAACAAAATGGATATGAGAGAATATTCCGAAGCTAGATTTAACGAAGTTAAAACTGAAGTTGAAGCTTTAGTTGGAAGATTAGGATTTAAATCAGTTAGATTTGTTCCAATTGCATCCTTACCTGGAGATAACGTTTTCAAAAAATCAGAAAATATGACTTGGTGGACAGGAGAAACTTTAATTGAATTATTAGATGCTTCTGAACCAGTTAATAGACCAACTGAGTTACCTTTAAGAATGCCTATTCAAGATGTTTATGCAATTAAAGGTATTGGTTTAGTTCCTGTTGGAAAAATTGAAACTGGAATTTTAAAATCCGGTATGAAAATTGTTGCTGTTCCTGCAAAAACAGGTTCAGGTATGGCTGGAGAAGTTAAAGATGTTGAAATGCACCACGAAAAAGTTGCTTCAGCTGAACCAGGATTCAACGTTGGATTCTCTGCAAAAGGATATAATAAAGGGGATTTAGCTAGAGGAGATGTTATTGGAGATGTTTCAAACCCACCTACTTTAGTTGAAGAATTTACAGGACAAATTATGGTTTTAAACCACCCATCTGTTATTACAGTAGGTTATTCACCTGTATTCCACATCCACACTGCTCAAATCTCATGTAGAGTTACAGCTATTTCCAAAAAATTAGCTCCTACACAAGAAGATAATCCAGATTTCATTAGAAACGGAGATGCTGCAATTGTAACATTCCAACCTCTTAAAGCTGTTGTTTTAGAGAAAAGAGATGTTATCCCTCAATTAGCAAGATTTGCTATTAGAGATTCAGGTAAAACTGTTGCTGCTGGTCAATGTATGGACTTAAAAGCTAAAGAATTAAAATTCTAAGCTTTTTATTTTTTAAATTTAAAAAATGTCAAAAGCAAGAATTAAATTAGTTGGAGATGATATTGCAAAAATTAACTCATTTGTTGATGAAGTTAAAGATATCACTGACAAATTAGGAGTTTCCTTAACTGGACCAATTCCAATGCCAACTAAAAAATTAAGAGTTACAACAAGAAAATCACCTGATGGTGAAGGAAAAGCCTCTTGGGAAAGATATCAAATGAGAATTCATAAAAGACTTATGGATATTGAAATTAACGAGAGAGTTTTAAGAAAAATTATGAAAATTCAAATTCCTTCTGGAGTTAACATTGAAATTAAATTAATTTAATTTCATTTCATAAATTTTATATTAATTTTAATTATTAAAGTTATTAAAGATTTTTTTAATGACTTACCAAGGC
>CAXPJQ010000019.1:0-3039 GCA_964217375.1 Bdellovibrionales bacterium
ATCCATAACTCAGTTATCTCTTTTCCTAATATTTTATATGCATTTTCAATACTAGGTGTTTTACCATTTACATATAAATTCCTGATGTAATCAATTACTAAATTCTCATCTCTTCTAAATCCTTTTATATTGCCATTCTCATTCCATTGATTCTTGAGCTCATTTTCCAGAAGTTCAGGGTTTCGGTGAATTTTTGTTGGATTTTCATCATCTTTGAAGTATACTAGTTTTGGTATATCAGGACAGTAAGTAGTAATGTTTTTTGCAAGTCCTGTTTCTTCAAAAATAAATTTTGGCATCATGCCCAAAACTGTTGCCCCATAGGCAAAATCTATTTTTTTATCATTTATAACTTTAGAGTCTCTGATACAAGCTCCACCTGTATGTTCCTTGAATTCAAGTAATGTGACATCGTAGTTTTCCTTCTTTAGATAGTTTGCAGCAACTAACCCATTAATACCTGCACCAATAACTACAACCTTTTTCATTACTTTCTAATACCTAACATAAAATTAAGTCCTGGAGCTGGTTCATAATATCGAGAACCAAAGGCATTAATTCTAATGTTATCAAAATATTTAGTGTTAGTTAGATTATTTATTGAAATAAAACCATTCCAATTTTTATTAGAAATATTAAAATCTTTGAAAATTGTTAAATCAATTTTTTTATAATCATTAATGATTGTTTTGTTTGAGTTGTCAGCATACATATTGCCAAACATTTTAAAATCTAATATTAGATTAATTTTTTTAGTTAATGAATAGTTTAAGTTAAATACATGTTGATTTTTTGGTAATCCAGCAATTCTATTGTTTGAAAAATCTTGATCATTAAACTCATATTTGACAAACTTGTAATTACCAATTGTCGAAATTAAGTTCAATTTTAATTTTTGATTTACTTTAAAATTAATTTCACTTTCAATTCCTGAACGAGATGTTTTTCCAGAGTTTCTGTAGAAATTTTGATCTGGAAAATCTTCCAATTGATAAGATACAATCTCATTTTTTGAATATGATTTAAAATATATAATTCTATAATTTAAGTTTGATAGAGAATTAAAATTAGAAAAACCAATTTCATAATTGTTATACTTACTTGAATCTAAATTTTCATTAAATCCTGTATTTGAAATATTAGATGAAAATTCATTTAATGTGGGTGTTTCAAATCCATTAGAATAGTTCACATAAATTTCATTAGAATCATTGATATTGTAATTAATATTTGCGGAAAGACTAGTAGAATTAAGTTTGATAGAACCATTTTTATTATTAATAAAGTCGTCATATTTAACAGTATTATTATCAAATCTTAAACTTGCATTAAAAGTAAACTTTCCAGCCTTTAATGAGTTGGAATAATAAGTTGAAAAATTATTAAACTTCTCATCTTGATTCATCACAAGTTCACCTCTATTTCCATTAATATTAAAAAATCTTAATCGTTCATCGTTTTGAATATTAATTTCAAGTCCTAAATTTTGCTTTAAGATTTTTTCTTTACTAATATTTAAATTATATCCCCAGAAATTCTTTTTTAAATCAATAATACCTCCTCTTGCGTAAGGTAGTTTTCCGTAAAATAATCTATTATTGAAAAACAACTTGTTTTTCAATTTAAAGTCACCAATTTGGTTGTTAAGTAATAATCCTATTTTAAATTGATTTACTTTTTCTCCTGAATTAAAATCAACATTTCTTTTCCTTGCTTGTTTTCTGTTAGATTCAACTTCGCCTTTAGTTAAACCACCAGGATCTTTAGCATATGGGCTATCTAGAATGTTAGCAATAATTTTAAAATCACCCTTATCAAATTTTCTTAAGTATTTAAAATTAAAATTATGATTAAGAAATTTACTATTATTTCTAAATCCATTTGAGCTTGACCTATTTAAATGAAAAATGATTTTACCTTTATTTAAATTTATCCCTGAGGTCAAATTTATTTTTAGACTTTCAAAAGAACCAGCAGACAGATTTGTTTTAATAAAATCTTTTTCAAAAAAATCTATTGTTGATATTGAGATTATACCACCTGATGAGTTTCCGTATAAAGATGAATTCACTCCTCTTAAGACTTCTAGCTGATTAATGATCTCTAAATTAATGTTGTCAAGCTGAGATTGACCATCAACAAATGTTTCAGGGAGCCCATCAACGTAAATTTTTATCCCTCTAACTCCAAAATTAGCTCTACTTCCAAATCCTCTAATTGATATTCTTTCATCTTGTGCGTAGTTATTGCTATTCATTATAAAAACTCCTGGAACATAATTTAAATACTCACTAAGATTATATTGTCTCAAGTATTTTTGTTTTAGATCCAAATCAATTTTAGAAATTGAATAAATTGACAATTCTTCTTTATTAGATTCTCTTAAAATCTTAACTGAAACTTCATCTAATACAATAGTATCATTAGTTTGAATTACTTGAGAATTAATAATAAATGGCAGAAATAATATTAGAAATCTTTTCATCGATCTTAAAGTAATTTTTTTAATTCTTTAAGTTCAGAATTGGAAAACAACCTCCATTTTCCTCTAGGAATATCTAGTTTGACATTCATTATTCTAATCCTTTCAAGTTTTTTAACCTTATATCCTAGATAATCACACATTCTTCTAATTTGCCTATTTAACCCTTGGGTTAAAATAATTTTGAATTGATAGTCATTGATATATTTTAAATCACATTTTTTGGTTATTGTGCCAAGAATTGGAATACCATTGGACATTTTTTTCAAAAAATCATGATTGATTTTTTTGTTTACTGTAACTAAATACTCCTTTTCATGCATATATCTAGATCTGAGAATTCTGTTTACAATATCCCCATCATCAGTTAAAAAAATTAATCCTTCACTCATTTTATCAAGTCTTCCAATTGGAAAAATTCTTTTTTTATAGTTAATAAATTCAATAATATTTTTCTCTTCTTTCTCAGTATCAGTAGTACAAACTATTCCTCTTGGCTTATTAAAAATCAAATAAGTTCTTTCTTTAACATTATTTCTAATTTTTTCGCTATCAAC
>CAXPJQ010000020.1:0-5562 GCA_964217375.1 Bdellovibrionales bacterium
CCAGATGCGTTCTTAGAAGGATTAAAAAGAATAGATACAAAACCTGAGGAAACAATTGTTTTTGAGGATTCAAAAACTGGAATTGAAGCTGCAATTAAATGTGGATGTAGAGTATTTGGAGTTAATACAAATCCTGCTGAAAAAGTTGAACAATTAGATATAGAAGAAAATCTGGAAGATTTTAGAGAATTTGATTTTGAAATATTAAAATATTAATTAATGAATAACTCATTAAATTAAACTCAACCATTTTTTAACCTGTTTTACAACAAGCCAATTATAGTAATACTAATGTTCAATAACAATTAATTTATATATTTTAGCTCTGTTGTTTATAACTCAACACAAAAATCCCTAATTTATAGTGTTTGAGCCTTATTAGTTTTGCTGGAAAAATTAAGAATATTTATAATATATTCATTTTTTAATTATTTATGTTATTTAAATTAGAAAATGTTAATGTTGCATTTTCAGATAAACAAATATTTGAAAAACTTCAATTTGTATTTAATAAAGGAGATAGAATTGCAATTATTGGCGATAATGGTGTTGGCAAGTCTACTCTATTTAATATTATTCTAAATAAAATTGACTATTCAGGAACATTAAATTTTGAAAATAAAAACTTTGGTTATTTAAGTCAAGATGAAGGTTTTATTGAATTGAAGTTAATTAGTAGTAGAAAAGAAGAAATTGAAAAATTATTACTTGATGAAAATGTTATTAATGATACTGAACAATATAATAAACTATTAGAAGAATATAACGAATTAGTATCAAATATAAGTTCTCAAAAAGAAAATGAACTTATTACTAAATTCAATTTTAATCAAGAACTATACAATCAAGAGAAAAAAGATAATTTAAGTGGTGGCGAAAGCACTAAATTAAAACTAATCAAATTATTTTCACAAGACTATGATTATTATTTATTAGATGAACCTTCAAATCATTTAGATATTACTTCAAAAGAAGTTTTAATTAATGAACTTCAATCAAGACTAAGTTATATTATTATAAGTCACGATGTTGATTTATTGAATAAATGTTGTAATAAAATTGGAGAGATTAGAAACAATACAATTAATATTTATGCTGGCAATTATGATAAGTATTTAGAAGCAAAAGAAAAAGAGAAAGAAGAGATACTTAAAATACAAACTGAACATAAAAAAGAGAAAAAACGAATTGAAAGTAACATTTCTAATATTAAATCTACATCATCTCAAAAAATAAAAGAGCGAACAAAAGATTTTGCAAAAGGTCAAGTATTAAGGGATATGGGGACAGGACGAGGAGGTATGGAAAGCGCAATTAGAGAAACGAGCAAAAAAATCAATAAACTAATAGATAAAATTGATAATTTAGATACACCACAATTAGAGAAATATGAAGAAATTAAAATTAAATACTTAAACTTTGTAAAACCTAATCAACAAATATTAAAGATTAATAATTTAAGTAAAAAATATAATAATTTTAAATTAAATATTGAAGATTTTACTATACAATCAAATGAGAAAGTTGCTCTGCAAGGTGATAATGGTTGTGGGAAATCAACTTTATTAAAGTTAATTATTAATGAAACTAAACCAGATAAAGGTGATATTGTAATTGGGAATAAAGTCCAACTGGGTTATTTATCACAGAAAAATGAAACATTAAACTTGAACAATACAGTTCTAAAAGAGATTCTTGATTTAAATATTAATTTAGATGAAGGAGAAATTAGAAAATATTTAGGAAAATTCTTATTTAAAGGAAATGATGTATTTAAAATAATTAAAGATTTGAGTGGTGGTGAAAAGATTAGATTAGGAATATTAAAACTAATCTTAAATGGAAGTAATTTTTTAGTTCTTGATGAACCCTCTAATCATTTAGATATTAAATCAAAAGATGTATTAGCAGATGCATTAAATGATTTTATTGGTCCAATATTAGTTGTCAGTCACGATGATTACTTTTTAAATAAATTTGTTAATAATAAAATTAAGATGGAAAATGGTAGTTTAATGAAAAATCAATTTTATTTATAAATAATCTTAATTAATTATAATAAGTAGAAATTATAATATTAATTAAATACTTAATTTTTTATATCTTTATTTATTATTATTTTTATGAATAAAATTTGGTATTTGTCAACATGTGACACATGTAAAAAAATTATGAAAGAACTTAATATCTCTAAAGATAATTTTGAATTAATTGATTTAAAAAATAATCCAATAGAGAGTAATAGTTTGGAGGAAATTAAAAATAATTTAAATTGTTCTTATGAAGATTTATTTAACAAAAGATCAAGGAAATATAATAAAGAAAATTTTAATTCAGATAATGATTTTAAAGAAGGAATTTTAAAAGAATATACTTTTATTAAAAGACCAATTATTTCTATAAAAAATAATTTTTTTGTAGGAAATTCAAAGAAAATAATTGACAATGCTAAAAAAGAAATTTCAAATAATTAAATATGAATCAAAAAGAAATAAAATTATTTCAACAATTAAATTTACCTATTTTTGAAAAGAAAAAAAGAGCAAATATTGAGGCAATTTTAATTAATTATCTGAGTTTTTTTGAAGATGAAAAAATAAGTAATCTTGGATATTCAAGAGATATTTCTTTTTTATTAACTGGAGATTTCAAAAATGTTGATTTGAATAGTATTTATTTTTTAGAGAAAAATAAAGAATATATTATTATTTCTTTAAAAAGAGAAGGGTATATATTTTAATTTAAAATACATAAGTTAATAAATTTATAAAGGTCTTTTTTTATTAGATTTTAAAATGGCAAAAAAGCAAGAATTAGCAATTAGTGTAAAAAAAGAAGAAAATATTAATGAATGGTATACTGAAGTTATTCAAAAAGCAGATTTAATTGAATATACTGATGTTTCAGGATGTATAATATTTAAACCAAATTCATATCAAGTTTGGGAGAGTATTGAACAATTTTTTGATGAAAAAATTAGAAAATCAGGAGTTAGAAATGCATATTTTCCACTTTTCATTCCTGAGAAATTACTTAATAAAGAAGCAGACCATGTGGATGGATTTTCAGCTGAAGTTGCATGGGTTACAAAGGGTGGAAACTCTGAATTAAAAGAAAGACTTGCAATAAGACCAACATCTGAGACAATTATTGGGAATGCATATTCAAAGTGGATTAATTCATATAGAGATTTACCTATGAGAATGAATCAGTGGTGTAATGTAGTTAGATGGGAATTTAAACATCCAACTCCGTTTTTAAGAACTAGAGAATTTTTATGGCAGGAAGGACATTGTGTTTTTGAGAATTATGATGAAGCAAAAGAAGAAGTATTAGAAATTTTAGAATATTATGCTCAGACTTTTGAAGAATTACTTGCAGTTCCAGTAAATAAGGGAAGAAAATCAATTGGAGAAAAATTTGCGGGGGCAGATTTTACAACAACAATTGAGAGTTATGTTCCTGAGGCTGCAAAAGCAATTCAAGGGGCAACATCACACCATTTAGGACAAAATTTTGCAAAAGCATTTAATATTGAATTTTTAGATAAAGATCAAAAAAAACAATTTCCAAATCAAACATCGTGGGGATTATCTACTAGATCAATTGGAGCTATGATTATGGTTCATGGAGATAATAAAGGTTTAGTTTTACCTCCAAGAGTTGCTCAGAAAAAGTTAGTAATACTTCCAATGTATTTCAAAGGAAAAGAAGAAATTGTAGATAATAAAATTGATGAAATAAAATCAAAATTAGATAAGTTTGGAATTATTATTGATGATGATAGAAAAGAAAATATAGGATTTAAAATAAATAAATGGGAGATGCAAGGGATACCTATTCAAATTGAAGTTGGACCAAGAGATGTAGAACAAGGAGTTGTGACTCTTAATGTTCGAGATTTAGATGAAAAGTTCCAAGTGAAATTAGAGGAGCTTGAATTACAAGTGGAAAAACAATTAGATTTAATGCAAATTAGATTACTTGAAAAAGCAAGAGAAAAAATTGAAAATGTAACTTTAGAAGTTGATAACTTTAAAGATTTTGAAAAAGCAATTGGAGAAGGAAAAAGATGTCTTGTTCCTTGGGCTGAGAGTGTAGAGAGTGAAGATGAAATTAAAGAAAAAACTGGAGCTAAAACCTCATGTATACCTTTTAAATTTGAGAATAGAAGTTTAGATAAAATTAAATGTTTTTATTCTGGAAAACCTGCAACTTGTTATGTATATTTTTGTAAATCTTTTTAGATTTGCTTTATTTTATGTAACTAAAAAGGAGTAACTTTATAAATTTTTATATGTTTATTATTTTATGAATCCATCACAATATACTTTTGAAAATGGGCTTTTTTCAAAAGAACTTTTAGATAATACTGAAAATAATTTTATTGGTTTTCAAAAATATGTATCTAAAAGAATAAATGGAGATACTAGAATAAATGGAGAAACAGTTGAAGTTCATTTATCTACTGTTGACTATGACTCAAGTATTGCTTTTCCAACTAAAAATAAAGATTTAGCTGGAATTTTAAAAATAGCTTCTTGGGGTCATGATTTTATTGAAGATTATAAAATTGGTTTATCAACTAAAGTGGCTTTGAATAAATTAAGAATTTTTTTCCAAAATATTGAACTTTTTGATAAGTCTTTACCAATAATTGATTCTTTAACAAAAGATAGTTCTAAAAAGTTAAGAAATCAAGAAATTCAAAAAAATAGTATTAATGATCTAGTTATTGGAGATTTAAGAATCCCAGCAGATTATTTATTAAAACCTTTTAGAGTCTTAGGCAATTTACCTCTAAGATATAGAAATGATAATAATCAAAAAGGTTTTTTAGAACTTTATCAAAAAGTACTTGCAGCAGTATTAGCTACTTGTGACTCTAAAAGTAATTTTGATCCTTTTGAATATATTCATGAAGGAAATTTAGAATCAAGAGTTATCAAAGCATTAAATGAAGGAAAAACAGATCCAATCAAAGATTATTTTCCTTCAGACAAAAGAGAAGGTTTAATCAAATTAATAAGAAAATTAAAAGATTCAGAGATACCTGAATTTACTTTCAATGTTTCCAATTCAGCAAAAAAAAAAATTGAGACTAATAAAAAAAGAAATAGTTTAAGAAATATAGTTTTAACTCCAATGTATGAGAAAGTTGTTCAAAGTTCTAATGCTATTTATCAGGGAGAAGAAGTAGTAACTAGAGAAATAAGAGATGCTTTTACTCAATATGTTGTAGGTTTATATGATATGTCAATCGAATATTTGGCAAGTCATAAAAAAAATTTTGATTTTGATTTATTTATAAATTATGCAGTTGAAAAAAATTTTCAAACTTTAGAATCGAGACTTAGACATTTAAAACCTAAAAAAATAATTGTTTAAAATTTAATTTTTATCAAATTTTTTCTCTTTATATCCTTCTTTATATGTAATTGTTGATTTTTCATCAGTAAATTCCATTATATCTCCAATTGCAGGTAAAAATACATTAGTTTTTGGAAGCATTTCATGTGCGTATTCTCTTGATGCTTTTAGTGCATCACAATCTCCATGTTG
>CAXPJQ010000021.1:0-20100 GCA_964217375.1 Bdellovibrionales bacterium
GGAACTTTAATTATTGATATTTGTTCATTAAAGATTTATCCAATTAAATTAATGCTTGAAATTTTACCCGGAGATGTTGAAATAATTGGAACTCATCCTCTTTTTGGCCCTAACTCTGCAAAAGATGGGATTGAAAATTTAAAAATTACTCTTTGTGAAGTTAGATCTTCTAATTTTGAGAATGTTGTTAATTTTTGTAAAAATAAATTAAAACTAGATGTTTTTATTACTACTCCTCAAATCCACGATTCACAAATGGCATTATCTCAGGCTTTAACTCATTTTATTGGGCATATTGCAAAAGATTTTGATTTACATAGAATAGACTTGTCAACAAAAACTTTTGATAATTTGATGGATGTTATTGAAACAATTGAAAATAATTCTCAAGAACTTTTTGAAGATATGCAAATTTTAAACCCATATTCTAAAGATGTAAGGGAAAAATTTATTCAATCCTCAAAAAATGTAAATGATTATCTCAACCAATTAAAATTATTTAATGAATTGGACTCTAGAAATAATTAATTTTATAAAGAAAAATCTACTCTTTTTTTCTATCCCACTCTGTTTTGACTATATCTTGGGATGTGTTTAGGGCATTTTCTTTAAACACTTAGGTATAGGAGGAGATTTTAAAAAATGAATTTAAAAGAAGTTACTCAGAAAATCAAGGAAGCAAGAGAGCTTTCTAAGTCTAGAAACTTCACTCAAACTTTTGATCTAGTTTTCAATCTACAACAAATGGATTTGAAAAGACCAGATCATAAAGTTGATCTTGGAGTAACTCTTTCTTCTCAATTAAAACCAAAGAAACTAAAAATCTGCGCTATTGTAGATCATGGTGTTTCTGGAGCTGACAAAGTTTTTGACAAAGTTCTATTTAACGATGAACTTGTAGCTCTTAAAGGTAATATGGCTGAAATTAGAAAATTAACTCACGAATTCGATAAATTTGTAGTTCAAGCTAATTACATGCCTCAATTTGCTCAGATTCTGGGTAGATATCTAGGACCTATGAACAAAATGCCTTCACCTAAATTAGGTATGGTAATTGCTTCAAAAACTCCTTTAGAACCTTTATATGAAAAGTTACAAAAAACAGTTCATTTAGCAACTAAAAAAAACTTAGTATTACAAGCTTCAATTGGTGCTGAGACTGAAAGTGACGAGACTATTGCAAAAAACATTGTTGCAGTTTATGAAGCATTAGTTCATGCTTTACCAAATCATGAACACAATGTTAAAGATGTAGGAGTTAAGCTTACTATGGGTAAGCTGGTGGTGTTATAAAATGGATATTTCAGATTATCAATCTAAAATTAGTCCTAGAAACAAAGTTTTTGCTGATAAAATTAGATCATTAGCTAAAAACTACAATATTGTGGGAGTTGTTGATGTTTCAGGATTACCTGCACCTCAGTTTCAAAGAATTAGAGCTTCTCTGAAAAAAACTGCTGAGATTTTAATTGTGAAAAGAAATTTAATTGAATTAACTCTAAAAGAATTAGAGCAAACTCATAGTGGAATTTCAGAATTATCTCAAAAATGTTCAGGTGTTGTTGGTTTAGTTTTTACAAATGATAATCCTTTTTCATTATTCAAATTTGTAAAGAAAAATAAATCCTCAGCTCCAGCAAAAGCAGGTCAAGTTGCTCCAAATGATATTATTGTTCCAGCAGGACCTACATCCTTTGCTCCAGGACCAATTATTGGTGAACTTGGTGCTTTAAAAATTAAAGCAGGAATTAATGCAGGAAAAGTTGAAATTAAAGAAGATTCTTTAGTTGCTAAAGAAGGAGAAGTAATTTCATCTAACCTTGCAGGAGTTTTAACTAGACTAGGTATTGAACCAATGGAGGTTGGTTTAAATATTAAAGGAATTTACGAATCAGGAATTATCTATGGAAAAGATGTTTTAGATGTTGATGAAGATGCAATTCTTGCAGATCTTAAATCTGAAGCTCTTAGAGCATTCAAGCTATCACTTGGTTTAGAATACTACACAAAAGAAAACATTTCACATTTCTTAGGAAATGCTGGAAGAGATTCTCTTGGTTTAGGTGTTGGTATTGCTTATCCAGCTGCTGAGACTATTAAAAGATTAGTTTCAAAAGCTAGTGCTCAAATGTCAGGTGTTGCTATGCAATTACCTGAGGATTTACGTCCTGCTGGTGTGGCAGTTGCTGCTGCTCCAGTTGCAGAAGCTTCAGCTCCTGCAAATGAAGGAGATAAAAAAGAGGAAGAAAAACCAGCTGAAGATCCAGCTGCAGGACTTGGGTCCTTATTTTAATCTTTTTTAACTCAAAACAATTATAAAATTATAAATTAAAGAAAAATGGAATACATTTACGCTGTTATGTTATTAAATAAAGCTGGGAAAGAAGTTTCTGAAGCTACTATTACTGCAGTTTTAAAAGCTGCAGGTGTTGAAGCTGATGCTGCTAAAGCAAAATCAGTTGTTGCTGCTCTAGAAGGAGTAGATATTGAGCAAGTTATTGCTGAATCCTCAGTTGCTGTTGCTGCTGCACCAGCTGCTGGTGCTGCACCAGCTGCTGCTGACGCTGCTCCTGCAAAAGAAGAAAAAAAAGAAGAAGCTCCAGCTGTTGATGCTGCTGCAGGATTAGGATCATTATTCTAATCTTTTTAAATCAACATTTTTTATCTAGATATTTATTTATCTAACAAATTACAATAAAAATGGATACAGAGGCAATTCGAGCTGAATTGAAAGAAGTGCAAACAAAAATTAAAGACTTAAAATCTAATTTTTCTAAAAAAAGAGATACTAAGGAAGAATTTTTCGCACAAGGAGAGCAATATTCTGAAGAAATCAATAAACTTTACGATGAAGTAAAATCTATTGAAAAAGAGAATAATTTGGATAAAATCAATGAAGAGTTAGATTCTAAAAAAGCTATTTATGATGATTTAAAAAAACAACTTGAAGAAGTTGAAGGAAAATTAGGTAATCTTAAAGATTCTACTAAAAAATCACCACAAAAACCAGCAGTTAAAACAATTTCTGTTGAAAAAGCTAAGAAAGAATTAAAACAACTTGATCTAAAATTACAAACTCAAGTTTTAAATTTAGATAAAGAATCTGAATTAATTAGAAAAATTGCTCATTTAAAAGAAGTTATTGGACAGCATGATGGTTCATCATCTGAAGAAGATTCCGATTTTAAAAAAACTAAAAGGGAATATAATACTTTAAGAAGAAAATTCAACAATATTGAGAAAAAAATTAGATCTTTTTATAAACAAATTAGATTAATTTCTAAAGAGAAAAAAATTAGATATAAAAGGATTGATGAATTAAGAGATTTAAGAAAAAAATCTTATGATCAATTTAAGTCTCAAAAAGAAGAATATTCAGAAGTAGGTAAAGACCTTAAAGATTTATTTAAAAAAGAATCAGAATTACTTGAAGAATTAGGTGAAACTCCTAGAAGACCAAAATCTAAAAAGAAACCTCAAGTTGATTCTAAGGAATTAAAGAAAAAACAAAAAGAAGTTGAAGAATCTTTCCTTAAAGGTGGAACTCTTACAACTGAAGATTTGTTAATGTTTCAAAGAAAAAAATAAACCTTGTTTATTTTTATTTTTTTAAACAATTTATCTAATTTTTAAAATACAAAAATTTATAAGTTCTCTTTATAAATAATTTCTATATATGCTAGCAATTTTTGGAATCATTTTAGTTTTAGGACTTGTAGGTTATTTTTTTTATGTTAGTTTTTACTTTCAAACTATTTTGTACAAACTTAAATTAAAAAAAAATTTCAGATATGAATTTTTAGCTGCAGTAAAAGGAGAATTTCTAAATGATGCTTACTTTGCAACTTCTCATAAAATTGTAACTCCAAGAGAACATAATACTTTTTTCCAAAGACATAAAGCTTCATTTTCTAAGTGTCACAATACAATTAGATTTAAAACTTCTGATGCAAGTTGGGAATTATTTTTTCATTTAGTAAAAGATGGCCAGGTATTTAATGAACAAATGTCAATTAGAGTGTTTCCAATTAAAAATAGAATTAAGTCAGAGGGTAATGTTGAAAAAAATTATTCAAGATTAAACATTTTTACAAATAATAGATATTTAACCCATATTCTAGAGAGTCCAGAGAATAAAGATTATTTAAAATGGTTAATTAGACATAATGAAGATATCTTACTTATTTCCCATAATAATTTACATTTTAAAGCCTTTATGGATACTAAAAAGTTAACAGTTAAAAGAACTCTAGATATGATTAAAGCAATGAATGTTTTAAAAAATAAAATTTACAAAGATGATGTTATTGAGTATTAAATAACTTTATAAATAAAAAACTACTATCTATATTTATTGAGTGAAAGACTCACTAATTCTAAAGTCTAAATTAGCCTATAGAAAATATTCTAAACACATTTTAAGAAAATGGTAAAAATATTAGATGAAATTTTAAAAGAATTGCCTCAAGATAAAATATCTTCGGTAGAATTTGAAGCTGCAAATATTGTTGTATATACTACAAATAGGGATTTTTTATTTGCAGGAAGAGATAAGATTAGACAAATTGTTTCTAAATTTAAAAAGAGAATTGAATTAAGAGCAGATAACACTTTATTAAAATCACCTGAAGAAACTCAAGAAATTGTAAAAAAAATCTTAGGTGAAGAAGTTGTTGTAGGTGAATTTAAATTTGATACTGCAAGGTCAGTTTTAATTTTAGAAGTTGACAATGTTGGAGCAGCTGTTGGAAAATCAGGTGCAAATTTAAAAGAGATTCAAAGAAATACTTTTTGGTCAGTTGAAGTTAGAAGGATTCCCCCTTTAAGGTCAAAAACAGTTGATGCCATGAGAGCAGTTGAATTCCAAGAATCTGAATATAGAAGAAAATTCCTAAATAAAGTTGGTAAAAGAATTTATGGAGGTTGGACTAAAGGTAAAATCAAAGGTTGGGCTAGAGTAACTATGCTTGGAGCTGCAAATCAAATTGGTAGATCAGCAATTTATCTTCAAACTACTGAGAGTAGAATTCTCTTTGATTGTGGAATTGATCCTGCTCAACCTTTTGGAGATTCAAATGTTTTTCCAATTTTAGATTCACCTGACTTTAAATTAGAAGATATTGATGCAATTGTTTTATCTCATGCACACATGGATCATTGTGGATTATTACCTTATTTATATAAATCAGGATATAAAGGTCCAATTTATTGTACTGAACCAAGTAGAGATTTAATGGCTTTATCTCAACTTGATTACATTAAAATTATGCAATCAAATCCTGGAGTTTCAACAATTTACAAAGCTGAAGATATTAAAGAGATGTTAAAACATGTAATTACAATCGGATATGGAGAAGTAAGTGACATTACTCCAGATGTTAGATTAACTTTTTATAACTCAGGCCACATTTTAGGTTCTGCATTTTGTCATGTAAATATTGGTAATGGTATGCATAATTTCATGTATACTGGAGATTTTAATTATTCTTCCAAGCAACAATTATTTAATAGAGCAGATACAATTTTTCCAAGACTTGAATCAATTATGATGGAAAATACAAATACGGGTCCAAAGGATTATGCTATGCCAAGAGAAGAAGCTGAAGAAGAATTTTTAAAAATTATTTTAGATGCTTATGTTAGAAAAGGAAAAGTACTAATTCCAGTTTTTGGTATTGGAAGGGCTCAAGAAATGCTTTTAACAATTGAAAAATTAATTAGGGAGGAAAGATTACCTGAGGATTTAAAAGTTTATTTTGATGGTATGGTTGGAGAAGTAAATGCAATTCATACTGCATATCCAGAATTTTTACATAGAAATTTAAGGTCAAGAATATTAAAAGGAGATAATCCTTTCTTACAAGAAAATTTTAAATCAGTTGATTCAAGAGATCATAGGGAAGAAATTATAAATTCTCAAGAACACGCAATTGTACTTGCAACTTCAGGTATGCTTAATGGTGGAACTTCAGTTGAATATTTTAAAAATTTTGCGCCTGATGAAAAAAATGCAATTTGTTTTGTAGGTTATCAGGCAAATGGTACTTTAGGAAGAAGAATTAAAGATGGTGAAAAAGAAATCCTTTTAGGTAATTCTGGTTCTGAAGATGATAAAGTTAAAGTTAACTTTCAAATTTATGCCATGAAAGGAGCATTTTCTGCTCACTCTGATGTTGGAATGACTAAGAAATTCCTTGCAAATTTATCTGTTAAACCAAGAAAAGTAATTCTAAATCATGGGGAGAGATCAAAAATTGAATCTTTTTCAGGAACTGTTAAAAGAATAGTTCCAGAAGTTAAAGTTTATACTCCTGATAATTTGGAGAGTATTAGATTATTATAATTATTTTCAATTTTCTTTTTTACTTCTAAAAACTTATAAACAAACAAGACCTTTAATTTCTTATGGAAACTCAAATTGAAGTAAAGTTCAAAGATGATATAATTAAAGGTATATTAATTACTGAGGATGAAAATTTTATGACCATTAAATTATCTTCAGGTTATAATTCTGTTTTAAAAAAAGAAAATGTTAAGGTTATTTCAAAAAAAGAAGTTAAAATCGATAAAAAAGAATTATCTCCAAGAGAGCAAAATTCAAAATTACCTAAGATTTTAATTTTACACACTGGAGGTACAATTGCATCTAAAGTTGATTATGAAACTGGTGCAGTTAAAGCTCAAACAACTCCTGAAGAACTTTTTAATTTATATCCTGAGATTTTAGATCTTGCAAATATCGAAACTAAATTAATTGGAAATATTTTATCTGGAGACTTAAATGTTGCACATTGGAATTTAATTTTAAATGCAATTAAAGAAAATTTATCTAATGATATTTGTGGTATAATTATTTCTCATGGGACTGATACTATGTCTTATACTGCTCCTGCCCTTCAATATGCTCTGAGTAATATTCCTTGTCCAATTATTTTGGTAGGGTCACAAAGATCCTCAGATAGACCCGGTGCTGATGCTTATTTAAATCTAAGAAGATCAATTGAATTTATTTTAAACCAAAAAGATAATAAGGTTCAATTTAGAAGAGTTGGAGTTGGAATGTATTCAAATTTAAATGATGATGAAGTTACAATTTTTGATTCAATTAATGTTAAAAAATCACATTCCTCAAGAAGAGATGCATTTAAACAAATTAACTTTGAACCATTTGCAAAAATTTCTGAGAATAATTACATTGAATTTAGACCTGAGTTGAAATCTACTCTCCCAGAGAATAATTTAGAAATTTCTTTATTTGATGAAAATATTAAAATTGGAATTTTTAAATCTCATCCTTCCTTAAGACCTGAGGAAATAAATTTACTCTCCTATTATGACGCGGTAATTATTGAAGGTACAGGTTTTGGGAATTTACATGTAAATGAGGTTGATTCTATTACTAAATTTGGCCCTAAAAACTTAGAAGCATTAAAAAAGTTACAGGAAACAACTAAGGTAATTGTGGTATCTCAAACAGGTTCGGGAGTTACTGCTCTTAATGTTTATAATTATGGTAAAAAAATTAAGGACACAGGAGTTTATGGTAACTTTATGAATTTAATTTCTGAAACTCAGTATTCAAGAATTGCACATTTACTTTCAATTAAAAAATTTGAGGAGTTATGGGAAACTCAAATTGAAGGTTTTGAATTAATTGATTTAGATAAATAATCAAATTATTTTTTTAATATTTTAGATCCATTTGGAATCCAAGTTGGTAAATCTTCAATTGAACAATTAAGTCTTTTTTTAATCTCTTTACTCATTGTTTTATACTTATCTTGTCCTGGTTCTAATTTAACATATTTATTTCCACATATTTTTTTGACAACTCTTTCATTTCCTGAAAATAATTCTTGAAATATTACTTTTTCACCATCAACTTCTATTTCTTTTTTAATAACACCAAGAGCAATTTGCAAAACTATATTTTTAATTATATTTTTTTCACCTCTAACCATAAAAGATCCTTTTGAGATATACTCTCCTGTTACTGCTTTTTTAGACACTTGGTCTGGATATACCCAAAACGCATCTGCAGTTCCAAATCCTCTCTTCCACTGAGATGAGAACGAACAAATTACTTGTGCAACTTCATTTATTTCATCTTTTGAAATTTTCAAATCTCCATTTTCATCAACTACATTTTTAATTATTCCAAAAGGTGATCCAGGTGCCTCGGTGTGCATTACAATATCTTTTTCATCTAAATATTTTTTTAATATTACCTCATTTGTTCCTGCATCTTTTCCAAATACAACTAAATTCCCGCTATATGTATATGTATACCTAAACCTTTCAAACCATTCTTGTTTTCTAATTGAATTAATTTTTTCTCTGTGTTCTTTTTTTTTATTATATTCTTCCCTATTTTTCTCAAATTCTTCAATTTCTTTTTTAGTTCTCTCAATTGTCTTTTCAATACCTGGTATTTTAGCTTTTAATTTTTTAGATTTAGAAAAATATTTATTTGCATTTTCATGTACATCTGAATTAAGTTCAAGTGTTACTTCTACCATATTTAATTTTATTTTAATAAATTTATAAACTTTTATCCAAACTTTCAAAAAAAATTTATAAAACCTTGAAACTATTTATTTTTATGTTAACAAAAGAGCAACAAGAAGCAATTAAAATTCAAGACACTCCTTTAATTATTGTTGCAGGGCCTGGAACTGGAAAGACTACTCTTATTACTCAAAAAATTTTAAATTTAATTAATTCTGGAATTAATCCTGATGAAATACTGGCAATTACATTTACTCAAAAAGCAGCTGAAGAATTAACTTCAAGAATTGAATCTGAACTCAATTCAATTTCTAATTCTTTTCAGGGAAAAACTTTTCATTCTTTTGCAATTGAAATTATTGAAAAATATAAATCTTTTCTACCTAATTTATCTCAAGATTTTGATTTAATTGACGAGACCAATCAATTATTATTTTTTCTTGAAAATATTGACAATTTTAAATTAAATTCTATTGAAATTAAAGATAAACTTGAGGTTGCAAGAGGATGTGTTTCAATTGTCTCAAAGTTAAAAGATTTTGGTTATTCATTAAATAACTTAGAATCTCTAAACATTGACCTTCAAACAAAAGTAGACTTATTTTCAATAATTTCTAAATATGAACAATTTAAAAGAGAACTAAATTTAATTGATTTTGGGGATTTAATGTTATACCTTAAAGAATTACTTTCAAATAAATCTCTTCAAATTCAAATCCAGGAAAACTTTAAATATATTTTAGTTGATGAGTTTCAAGATACAAATTTAATTCAATTAGAGATTATAAATTTATTATCTAAAAATAATATTACAATTGTTGGAGATAAAAAGCAATCAATTTATGGTTTTAGGGGAGCTAATTATTCTAATTTTGATTTATTTAAAAAGTCAAAACAAAACTCAAAATTAATTTATTTAAAAGAAAATTTTAGATGTTCAAAAAATGTTTTAGAACAAGTAAATAAAATTACTTTAAATATCTCATCAAAAGAAGAAGTTTTAAATCCAAATTCAAATGTTTCAGGGATAGTTGAATTAGTTGAGAGTAAAAATGAATTTTGTGAGCTTGGTTTTTTAGTTGAAAAAATAAAAGATTTACAATCTTTAGGTTCCTCTAAAACAATTGGTATTTTAACTAGAAGAAAGTCTGAGGCAAAAACTATCTCTGAGGCTCTAAACTTAGCTAAAATTAATCATCATTCTCCCCAAATTAATTCTTTTTTACTCTCAAATTTAGTTCAAGACTTAATTAATATTTTAAGATTTCTAGATTCTCCAAAAGAAGATTCAATTTCTTTATTTAAAATCTTAGAAGATTTAGATATTAGGGCGGAGACTCTAAAATCAATTTCAAGAAAATCTTCACTTAATGAAAAATCCCTCTATCAAGTTATTAAATCCTCAGACAAATTTTCAGATTTTGAAGATGAAAATAATAAACTTTTAGATTTAAAATCTAAGTTATCTTTTCTTCTTGACTTAAAATCTGCAAAACTCTCAATTAGTGGGTATATTCTAAAAGTTATTGAGAAATTCAACTTATATCAAAAGGCATTAATTTCTGAAAATGTTTTTGAAATTGAATCTCTAAATTCATTTTTAAAATTTTCAAAGTCTGCTCTTCAAACTTCAAAAGATAAAACATTATCTCGTTTTCTTTTCATAATTAATTTAAACAAAAATGTTTTTCTGGAAGAAAATGATTTAATCAAACACAAAGTTGAATTATTAACTATTCATAATTCTAAGGGAAAAGAATTTGATCATGTTTTCATTCCTTTTCTAAATGATAGGAAATTTCCTACTTCTTTTAAAAAATCTTTATTTGAAATTCCAGAAATTGATTTATCAAAGGATGATTTTTTAGATGAAGAATTAAGATTATTTTTTGTTGCTCTCTCAAGATCTAAAGAAAACCTTTTTCTTTCATATGTTTCTAAATTTTCTCAAAATAAATTAAATTCTAAGAAATCAAAGTTTTTAGATTTATTAAATTTAAATATTACTAAATACTCAAGGGAATTAAATCCAAGTCTTTTTAGATCAGATTTAGAGAAAGAAAATTTTATTAAAGAAATTACTCTTGATTTAACTAATTCAAATTTTAGTGAAGCTAAATCTAAGATTGATTTTTTAATGAATCTTGAATCTAAACAATCAACACTTAATAACTATCTTAATGATAATTCAAAAAATTTAATCAAGTATAAAAAAGAAAATAAAGATAATCTACAAATTAATTCTTCAAAAATGGTCTTTTCAGTATCTCAATTAAAAACCTATGAACAATGTCCTAAAAAATATTTATTTAATTATATTTATAAAATACCTACAACTTCAAAACATTACTTTGACTTTGGAACTTCAATTCATGAAGTTTTAGAAAAGATAGAACCTTTATCTAAAAAACTCTCAAAAAAAGAATTAACTCTAAAAGCATTATCAGTACTATCTAAATCTTGGATTTCAAAATCTTATGAATCTGCAGATCAAGAGAAAGAATATTTTGAGAAGGGAGTTAAAGCAATTAAAGATTTTATTAATAAAGAATTAGAGATTCATAAAACTTCAAAAACTATTTCTCTTGAAAAAGAATTTTGGTTAAATTTAGATGGAAGGAGATTGATGGGATATATTGATAGAATTGTTGAAAAAAATGGTGAAGTTGAAATTTTAGATTATAAAACTTCAAATTCCAAAGAACCAAAATCCAAGTTAAAAGAAAATCTTCAACTCTACACATACGCATTAGCTTTACTTCAAGACAAAGTAACTCCTAAAAGGATGGGTTTGTGGTATCTAATTCATGATGAGATTGATTTGGTTGATTTTAATTTAGAAACTGCAAATAAAATTAAAGATTACTTATTATCTCTAATTAAAGAGATTGAATCTTCAAATTTTAATCCAAAACCAACTTTATTTAACTGTAAATTCTGTGACTATTCAAAAATTTGTAAATCTTCTTTATTTAAATAATTTAAATTATAAGTAGTGACAAAGATTTTTATAATTTATCTAGGAAAAAATTCTATGAATGTTAAACTTTTTTTACTTTTTATTTCTTTATTTTTATCTATATCTTCAGTATTTTCAAATGATCTTTTAAATTGTAACTGGGTTCCTAGTTCTTCTTGTCCTGACAATCGAGATTCACTTCTTTTTGTTTCTTCAAGTTCATTTAATAATTCAGTTCATTCACAACCAAATGAATTTATGAGTTCTCACATTTCAACTACTCCAATTAAATCTTATGACACTTCTCTTTGTTGTACTCTAGATACTAATACTGAAGATGATAGATTAACTTTTTTTGAAGAATCTACAACTGATAAATTTTGTAGTGGAGGACATGATCCTTTAATTTATTTAAGTAATTTAACAAATGCAATTGTTGGTATTAATTATTCTTCTCTATATCATAGCTCTGTTTTATGTGCAGATTTACCTGACACTTTATCTTATGCAGACATTGGAGTTTCAAATACTAATTACTATAAAGATAGAGGTTATCAATGTTTATTTAGAGTAAATAATGTTTCAAATGGTAGAGTCTCATCTTGTTCTGCAAGTTATTTTAAACCTCTTTTAGGGTTTGAAGAATATTCTTATGCAATTTGGTTGAGAGTATTTGAATCTACTAATTCACTTAGATGTAATGCTGATTGTACTTCTAAAATAGATTCTAGGGTTTATGCAAGTTGTGCATCAAAAGTTTTAGCTTGTAAAGCTGTACCTTCTGCATGTGATGGTTCATTATATGGTGGTTGGGTTGAGTTATCTTCATCTACTCAAGATGTTTATGGGAATTATCAATATCAAATTAAATGTGAGGCACCATGGACTCAAACTAGAATAAATCCTGAATATATTGATCCAAATGAGAGTGGAGTTATTAATGTTGTAAGTTCAGATGATTCTTGTTCAGAGATAATCTCTCAGGAGTACTCAGTCTTAGTTTATAACATTCCTTATAAAATGAAAGTATATGTATGTAATTAATAAACAATAAAAAATGGTAAATAAAAAAAAAGCACAAGCATTTTCAGCAGATATTTTAGTTGTAGTTGTAATTGTTTTATTTGGAGCTTTATTTTTGGTTTTAAATAAAATTTCTGAAGAACAAAATGAGGATTTACAAGAAAAAGTAAAGTTAGCTTCAACTCAATCTACATACATTATTGATGAGTTAAAGAAAAAAGGAATTATTGATGATGATAATAATGTCGATATTAATTTATTAATGGCTGAAGATCTTGAACAAATTAGATTAGATGCAGGTGTTTCAAATGAATTTGCAATTGTATTTGAAAAAGAAGGAAATTTAGTTAAAATTGATCCCTCTAATAATGTTAATTGCCTAGGTTCAGATAAAATTCAAGTTAATGGAGAAACTTGTAAATAATTCTCTCTATTTTTTTAACATGTTTTTTAATAAATTGATAAGAAAAGTATTATTATTATTTAACTTTTTAAAATCATTTTTTATTATTGAGCCAAAAAAATTTAATTCTAAGTGTCAAATATTTATGCTTGATTTGATTTTTTCATTTACAATTTTAATTGTTGCAATTGGTCTGAGTTCAATTTATTTTTCACAATCCACTCAAAATGAGGATTTATTTGATTTAACTCAAGACATTTTAAATCAAATTACAATGACTTCAATTAACTCTTTAAATAATGAAGAAATTAGAGATTTATTTGCAAGCGGGCAATTAAAAAATATTGATTTCTCAGTTGCCCAACAAGTAAGTGAATTTTATTATAATGGCGAGTTTGGTCTTGCTCAAAATATTACTAAGATTTTCATTGAAAATTATGATAGGGCTGAATATAATATTAACATTACTTTAGTTGATGGCTCAACTACTGAGAATTTATATCTCTCTGAAAATATTAGGACTTCTCTTGATAACTCAAAAAATGCATATTCTCTAAAAAGAGAAGTAATTACTTTTATTGATAGAACTAATTTAGTTGGTCCTTATACTTTTGAGGTGGTAATATGGCAATAAAAAATAAAAAAGCTTTTGCATTTTCTTTCATATCTCTATTTTTAGTAATTTTAATTTATTACTATGCAAATTTACAATTTGGAAATGATACTTTCACATCTAAAACTTTAATTTCTCAAAATAGGATTGATACTATAAATCAAGAAATTATTTATTTTGAAAATAATTACTTAGTTGATGTCTTTGAAGTTGCTACCTATAAAACAATAGATTCTTTAATAAATAATTCAATTAATAATTCTTTTTATAATACATATTCAAGCAACTATTCCAAATTTAATTCATTAATTTATGAGGGTGTAACTAATGGTTCTTTTAACGGAGTTCAAATTAATTCTTTAGATGGATATACTATTAATAATTTAACTCAAAACTTTTTAAATCATCTTGAAAATAATTATTTTGTTTTATCAAATTATTCTGCTTCAAATTTTATAGTCTATGAAGAAAATCCTTTCTCAATTGTAATTCAAGGAGATTTTAACTTTGAATTTAAATCTCAAGATAATCTAGCTTCTTGGAGTTTTGATAAAACTTTAATTTCAAATATCAATCTTTATGGTCAATTTGAACCTTATTATTTTATTATTGGAAAATTAAATTATACCTCTCCTGAAATTGATTCAGTTGAACAATATTCTGCAAATTTAAATTGGACTCAAGACTTATTTAATGATACAATTGATAACGAATTAGCAAATATTTATTATGAACCAAATTATAAATATACTATTGGAGGTAGTTTTCTTGGAAATCTTTTCAATAAAACCTATGGTTCCTACAAAAACATTTTAGGTTTTTGGTCTTTTGATTATGATTATGAAGAAAATCAAATTTATGATAGTTCTCAAAACAATTTTAATTCTTCTTTTTATGGAGATACTCGATTTATCTCAAGTCTTGAAAATCATACTTTAATTAGAGATCAAACTAGTTTCAAAAATCCAGTAACGGTTTCTGGATCTCCTCTTAATGATTCAAATTGTATTTGGTTTAATTGTTTAAGTTTTGATGGGGTTAATGATTTTATTTCAATTGACAATTCAAAAGGTTTTGATAAGGAATTTTCTTTTTCTATTTGGTTTAATTCATCCTCTAATTTAGGAAATAAGACTTTAATTAGTTTACGTGATAATTTATTTACTAATGGTATTGAGATTTATTTAGAAAGTAATAATTCCATTAATTTTGATTTTTCCTGTAATTCAAATTTAATTTCATATAATTTACCTATCAATGTTTCAAATTCAAGATTTAATTCATTAATTGGTGGAGTTTCACTTATTACAAATGAGACTTATTTATATTTAAATGGTTTAAACTTATTAACTCAAGATTTTTCTCACTCTTGTACCTCTCTAAACTTTAATGAAGATATTAATATTGGTAGAAATTCATTCTCACCTTATAATTATTTTCAAGGAAATATTGACGAAATTTCATTTTTTTCCAAAAAATTATCTCTCTCTGAAATCTCAAATCTATATTACTTAGTTGAAGCAAAAGAAATAAATTATCTAGATAGTTTTCATGATACTGCAATTGAATTTAATGGGAAATCTTTTGTAAATTTATCTCTTAATCCCTCTATTCAAAATTTTAATAATGATAATTTTAGTATTGGTATTTGGTTTAATCCATATTCTAATAATTACAACCTTTTTACTTTTGAATCTGAACTCTCAGTTGGAGTTAATAATTCCAGATTAATTATTTCAAGTAATGATGGTAATAGTATAACTCTTTCAAATTTTATTCCAGTTAAAAACCGTTTTAATTATTTGTTACTCTCAAAATCAAATTCAGGGATTGATTTATATTTAAATGATAAAAAAACATCAATTCCTCTATTAACTTCAGATCTTGATGGAGGGCTTTTAACTCTTGGTTCTGAATCTTATCCTTCAAGTGACATCTCCAATCAAAACTTTACGGGATTAATTGACGAATTTTTTATCTTAAATAAATTTAGTAATAATTTTGATTTTGAAAAACAATATTATAATTTTAAATCTGAAATGAAAGGTTGTTGTAATTACATTATTCCTCTAAATCCAAATAAACATTCATTCAATACTTTGTCTTTTAGTGATAATACTTCTTATTCTTCAAATTTATTTTTTAATTATTACTTTAAAAATATTAGTTACGATATTACTTTATATTCAGTTGATAATTTAACTTCAGATTTACCTTTAGAAAATTACTACAATCTATTATTTGATCAATGTATGCTTGACACTTATGATATTTACTCTTATGATAATGGTGACAATATTAATTTAATTTATGAGGGAGCAAATAACTTTTCATGTAGTCAAATGATTAAGATGGGTATCTATTAATCTTTTCTTTTAAAATACAACTTTTTAGTAGTTAAGAAATATTAAATGTATTTCAAATTAAATTTAATTAAAATGGATGAATATTTTATCGAAGAAAAAAGTAGCGCAGATAGATTACTTGATTTTTTAGTTTTCTTAGCTGTTTTTGTTGTTACAATTTTCTTAATTTTAGAAATCCTTGGTGGAGCTGGTAAGGCTGGAATTGACATTCTTCAAGTTAATGGTGTTTATTTCTGGGTTAATTTGGTTGTATTTGTAATCTTTTTTGCAGATTTAGTTAGGTTATGGAGAAAATCAAATGGGTCAAAAGACTTCTTTTCTCACAATTGGTTAGATGTTTTAGCTACTATTCCTTTTGAACTTTTAGCTTTAGCTTTAGCAGGAATTCCTGCTTCTACTGCTCAGGCTTTAGGTATTGCTAAATGGTTTAGATTTACAAAACTAGCTCAAGCCTCTAAGTTACAAAAAGTATCTAGAGTTTCAAAAGTTTCAAAAGAATTTAAAGCTGCTTCCCATCTTAAAAAAGAAGGAGAAGATTATCAAAGAAAACACAGATTATAATTTATGTTTTACTTTTTTGAAGTTGAATTATCTTCAACTTTTATTTTATTTATTTCTAAATTAATACTAAACTTTTAAATATTTAAAGTTCTATATTATATTATATATTAATTATTTAACTTTATTTTAAAATGGGTAATGAAAAATTTTCTTCAACAATTAATCAACATGATCCTAAAGAGTTTAGAGAAAGTTTTGGTTCTTTTGGAACAACTACAAATCCAAATGCAAGAGATCATTTATCTGAACTTCAAGCTATGGTTAGAAGAGGAGTTAAACATGTTGAGATCCACTTAGCTGGTACTGGAAAGGGTAATTTTGGAGTGCAAGATGTTCCAGATAAATATGGTTTTGAACAAAAGAGAACAATTATGCAACTTGCTAAGTTAAATAATCAAACTCTAAGTGTTCATGCTAATTTTAATACTACTTCTTTTTCAGGTTTGACTCAAAGAGGATTTGATGAGGCAGAGAGAGCAAATAATATTCGAGAATTAGATGAATCATTAAAATTTGCAGCTGAAACTGCAAAAGGAGGTGCAGTTGTTTTCCATATTCAAGGAGATATGCCTTCATCTAGAGGGAATTTAAATGTTTCAAAAGAATATCTTGATTGGTTAAAAGAAAATAATTTTAAAGAATATCAAAGAATTAAAGAAGATTATTTTGATAAAAATCCTCTACATAGAAGATTTGTAGATAATATTGAACAAGAAAAAGAAGCCAAATTAGAATTTGAAGAACTTCTTAAAAATAATCCAACTAAAGCTCAAGAATTTATTGATGAGGCATCAAGTTCTAAAGATGGAAGATCTGCTTGGGAGTATTATTATCAACACAAAGCAGTTGAGAAAGCAAAAGTTGCACCTGATATGAATCCTTTAATTGTAATTGGAGATCAAATTTCTCAAGTTGAGAGGCAACAAGAATTTATTGATTTTGAGATATTAACTGGTAAGAATAAATCTTTGAGTTTAAATTCTCAAGATAAAAAAATTTTATCTGATCTTGGAATTGATACAAATAAAAACATCTCAGTTGAAGAATATCAAAGAGCAACAGCTATTTTCACAAATGGTTTACCTGATGATTTAAAAAATAAAGTTTCACTTAATGACTTTAAAAATTTAAAAAATAAACTTCTTGTTAATTATGATAGGGTTTTACAAGAAAATGATAATTTACAGGGTCAATCAGATAAAGTTTTTTTTGAAAAATTAAACGACACTCAAATTGAACTTGCAAAAATGCAAAAAGAGAGGTTATCTACAAAGTATAAAATGTTTAAAGATGACCTTAAAAGGTTAAAGGAACTTGAAGATGAAAACAAAAGAGTTGTAAATTCTCTAGATAATGTAATTGGCGATTCAGATTTAGATTTAGCAACAAGAGATGTTATTAAACAAGATATCTCAGTTAGAAATAATCAAATTCAACAATTAATCCAAGGAGTTATTGGGTATTCTGAATATCAAGAACTTGCAAAGTATGATGAGACTATTTCTCAATTAAATAAACAAATCTCTCAGCTAGAAGAACGTAAAGGAAATGTTAAATCATTAACTGATGAGAGTTTTAAAAAAAATACAACTGCAATGGCTCACCTTGCAACTAAGGCTTTAAGGTATCAACTTAATTTAAAAGAAAAATCAAAGTCAGCTTTAGAAAAAAAAGAAGAAATTAATTCTAGAGTTCAAGAATTGCAAAAACAATATGATTTAGAAAAAGATGTTTCCAAACAAAATCAAATTCACACTCAAATTCAAAAAGAAAGATATAAATTAAAACAAATTGTAGGTCTTAAAGATTATGATGATATTGATTTAATTGATAGACCACTATATCTTGCTCCTGAAAATATGTTGCCAGGTTATGGTTCTTTAACTTCTATGGAAGAATTTAAAGCTACAATGAGAATGTCTCAAGAAGAGTTTGCAAAAAAAATTTTATCTGACGAGTTAGAATATAAAAAATTAAGGGAAGATTATCAAAAAGAAACAGGTATTGAGATTAAAACCCATGAAGAGGCAATTGAATTAGCAAAGAGACATTTAGCTGGAACTTTTGATAATGCTCATGCTGCAGTTTGGTTAAAACATTTTAGAAAAGAAGAAGGAGAATCAGAAGAACATAGAATTGATAGATTTAATAATTGGTTAAATACTCAAGCTGAAGATATGTATAAAGAAGGTTTGATTAGACATGTTCACTTTAATGATACTTCAGGTAAAGATGATGATCACAATTTACTTGGTCAAGGTATTTTAGATATTCATGATTTGAGGGAGAGGTTAAGAAAAGCAGGAATGAAAGAAGCTTTAATTGTTGAAGCAGGTGGTAGGGGTGCAAATAATGTTTTACATCTTCAAAATGCTTGGGATATATTTAATCCTTCTTTATTTGCAGATCATAATTCTACTGGAGGTACAGGGTATAAACTTCAATCTGAGAATCCTCAATTTGTTGGAGGGTCAAATGTTTCAGATTGGATGAGTGTTAAAAGAGATTATCAAAATAGGCCTCAATATTCTCAATACGGTTTGGGTTATACTGCTTTTGGTCCAAAACAACCTCAACAAGGTCAACCTAGAGGTTCTTGGTCAGGGCAGAGTTTTTTATGATTCAAACAGTTAGGAGTAATAAAAAAATATAAATCTTTTAAGTAATAATTTTCTATGGAACTTACTTTCATTTTATTTATATTATTATTTATCTTAGTAATTTATTTAATTTTTAAATTTATTAAAAAAGTTATTTTTGCTGTAATAGCTACATTTGTTTTAGTTATTCTGGTAATTGCAGGAATTGCAGGTCTAGTATATTTAGATTTTAAGAGTTTATCTTCTCAAGAAGTTTTTTCAGTTAAATTAATTTATTCTCAAGATGAAACTCTCTTATATGGAATTAATATTCCTTTTGAAAATGGGGAACCTTTAATGGAAGAAGTATCTGGGATTAGTAATATAAAAACTCTTTCAACTCAGGATCTCTCAGATAATGAAGGGGAATTTGTAATTTTAGTTGATGAAGAAATTTTTGGCGAGTTAATTGAAAATGAAACTTTTTCATTTGAAGCATTAGGTGGTGAAGAATTTGGAGATTATAACTTAACTTTTACGGGTAGTGAGATTTCAGATATTCTAGATTCAAATTCACCAGAAGATACTTTAATTGAATTAGTTTTTGAAAAAGCAAACATCCCTTCATTTTTAATTGAATCTGCTAAACCTGCAGCAAAAGAAATTTTAATTTCAGTTTTAGAAGAAAGAGATTTAACTCTTAAAGAAGCAATTTTTTCATTAACTATATTAGAATCTCTTCAAGATGAATCTAATTCATTGAGAATTGTTGAGGCTTTTAAAAATGACGAAATCCAAATTCTCTCAGATAGAATTGTTTTTGATTTAGTTAAATTAATTCCTGCTCAAACTATTGAGGAAAATATTCCTTCTTCTCTTTTAGAATAATTTTTTTTATTTTTCTCATTTCTTTTTTAAATATTTTGATTTTTCTTTTTATGTGAGTTATCCCTCATAAGATATATTTATAAAGAGATGTTAGTTTATTTTATTTATCGATGATCAAACAACTTACCTTGAGTGTTTGTGATATATGACGACATGCAGTATTAGTACAATTTGTACGTACAAACTCTAGAAAATTTCAG
>CAXPJQ010000022.1:0-9664 GCA_964217375.1 Bdellovibrionales bacterium
ATTATTTAATCAAGAAATAAAATTATCTTCCCAATATATTAAGAAGTTAGTTCAAAGAGCAAACTTGAATTTAAATAAGTCTTGGGAGTCAATAAATAAATTGGAAAAAAAATTAAAATGAATTTACCTCTTTTAGGAAATAGTAAACTTTTAATTAATTTGAATTATATTTTATCTCAAAAAGATACTCCAAGAGCAATAAGTGAAGATGAATTAAAATGTATTGGATTTTTTTATTAACATAAATTAAATTCTTTAATGATTTATGGTTCAGACTTACTTGGGAGATATGTTTCAAAAACCAGATTGGAACCAAACCCTCAAGATAAATCATTTCTTGGACAATTTTCATTTTTAGAAACTTTAATCCTGGATAATAATATTTATATGTATAGAGTTGAAATACCTTCGAGTGTCAATAAAATTATTAAAGAGAATTATTTTTTATATTTATTATTTTATGAAAATGATTAAAAATATATTTTATTTATCTTTACTACTTTTAATTTGTGGGTGTTCATATCTTGGAGGTTTTGAAGATTTGGGAGAAGAAACAGTTCAAGAATATAACCAAAAAATAGAAACTGCAAAGTTACAAAATAATACTTTAAATTCATCAAATCCTGGAATTGCAAAAGCATTAGTTGATTCAATTAATTCTTTAAATCAATTACAAGGAGAACTTGATTTGTTACAAGAAGATATTGATAAAATTAATTTAGATATTGAAAATTTATCTCAAGATTCAAATCTTGATCCAGAGACAATTACTTATTTAAATTCTTTAAATGAGTTAACTCTTAAATCAAAAAAGTTTGTATCTTCTCTTTATGAATCAACTAAGATTTGGGATTCATATCTTTCATCTCAGAGTTATAATCCTTATGAATTTACTGAAATTAATGATACTCAATTAATTGACTCAGTGTCAAAACCCCTTGATGCTTTTACTGAGTAAATGCAATTTTTTATAAAGATTAAAATTTAATTCAAATTATGACATATAAAGTAGGAAATTATACTTATGAGAGTAAACAAAAATATATTGATACTTTGGGAATTGTTTTTGTTATTTTTTTTGTTTCAGGTTACTTCATTTCATTTTTTAAACATTTATTAAATGAATTTGTATATTTTGGAAGTATTTTCTTATGTATGCTAATGATGTTACATTTAACAATAAAATATGCATATGTGAGAGGAAAAATAAAAAATTATGTATTTAATGATTATTAGAATTAATAATTAAAATTTTGTAATTCTTTTTTGAAATCATTTCCAGGAGAATTTTTTTGTTCAGAATTATTCATAACTAAATCAGTTAACTCTAGTCTTAGGGAAGAGATTTCTTCTTCAATTTTTTGATTTAGTTCAAATTTTATTCTCTCAATTGTTTCAAAGGTTGACTTTTCAAGGAAATCAAAATTTAATTCAAGGTTTTGAACTTTTTTTTCAATTTTAATTAATTCAGAAGAATTACCTTTTACTTCAACTTTTTTATTTGACTTTTTTTCTAATTTTTTAATATTTGAATTAATTAAATTCATTTCTTCTTTAATTTTAGAAAAAGCAATTTTTAATTTTTCTTCATTCATAAAAAAAATTTATTTTTCAAACTTATAAATTTTGTGTGTTTTTATTTGAGTTTTTATCTCTATTAGGATTCTTTTATAAATAATTTTAACTTATTACAAATATGGATTATAATAAATTATCTCTTGAAATGCATGAGAAAAATCAAGGAAAATTAGATGTAAGGTCAAAAGTTGAAATTACAAATAAAGATGACTTATCAATTGCGTACTCTCCAGGTGTTGCTGCACCTTGTGAGGCAATTGCATATGATGAAAAAAATTATAAAAAATATACTTCTGCATCAAAAACAGTTGCAGTAATTTCAGATGGATCTGCAGTTTTAGGGTTAGGTAATATTGGACCTAAAGCTTCAATGCCTGTAATGGAGGGAAAAGCAGTACTGTTTAAAAAGTTTGGAGGAGTTAATGCCTACCCAATTATTGTTGATACTCAAGATGTTGAGGAATTTATTACAACAGTTAAAAATATTGCTTCAAGTTTTGGGGGAATTAATTTAGAAGATATCTCAGCCCCAAGATGTTTTGAAATTGAGGAGAGATTAAAAAAAGATTTACCTATTCCTGTATTTCATGATGATCAACATGGAACTGCAATTGTAACTCTTGCAGGAATTATTAACTATTTAAAAATTTCAAATAAGAAGAGATCAGATTTAAAAGTTGTAATTAATGGGTCAGGAGCAGCAGGTGTTGCAATTGCTAAATTACTTAAAAATTATGGAATATTTAACATTATTTTATGTGATAGGGAGGGTGCAATTTCTGAATCAAGATCTGATTTGAATAAATCAAAACAAGATTTAGCAAAAGGTTTCAATCCTCATGATGAATCAGGGAGTGTATTTGAAGTATTAAATAAAGCAGATATTTTTGTAGGAGTTAGTGCTGGAAATTTACTTAAAAAAGAACATATTGAGATTATGAATGAAAAACCTGCAGTTTTTGCAATGGCAAACCCAATCCCTGAGATTATGCCTGATATTGCAAAAGAAGGAGGAGCATTAGTTGTTGCAACAGGTAGATCAGATTTTCCAAATCAATTAAATAATGTTTTAGTTTTTCCAGGTATTTTTAGAGGAGCAATTGAGAGTGGAGCAAGAGATATCACTGAGAATATGAAACTAGCTGCAGCGCAAGGTCTTGCAGATTTAGTTGAGACTCCAACTCCTGATAAAATTATTCCCTCTCCTTTTGAATCTGGAGTTGCTGAGGCTGTTGCAAAATCAGTAATTGATGAATTTAAAAAAAATAATTAGATATAGTATATATCTCTTTTTTCATCATATCCTAATTCTATTTCATAGTAATCAAAATATTCAGAGTCAAAACTTTTAATTTCTTTATCTTGGTCAAGTTCATTTAGTTTTTTAATTAATTCTTTAACTTTCATAAATATAGTAATGTTATTTTACTTTATAAATTTTAATTATATATTAATTTAGACATAACTTTTTAAATAATAATTACATTTTCTTTTTATATGAAAAAAACAAAAAAAAATCAAGTTAGTGGAACTTCTAAACAGAATGCTCAAGAGAAATTAAAAGAAGCAAAGAGAAAAAATTTTGTTAAAAATAACTTTTTATCAATTGTAATGATTTTAATTTTATTAGTTGTTGGATTAATTGTTTTTGCAGTTTCAAATAAAAATATTGAGGATAAAGAAAATGAAGCTAATTTAGCTTATGGGGATGATGTAATTGATATGTATTATTTTCATTTAAGTACTTGTCCTCATTGTCATAAACAAAATGCATTCCATCCACAATTAAAGGCAATGTATCCTAATTTAAGAATTAATGAATATGAAATGACTAGTGTTGCCTCTCAACAAAAATTAAAAGAAATTGCAGAGCAATACACAGAATTTGATTTATCTCAATTTGGAACACCAACTTCTTTTATTGGAGAAGAATTTAATATTGGATATGGAAGTGATGAGACTACAGGTCAAACTTTAATTGCAATGATTGAGAAAGAACAAAGAAAAATTGAAGAAAATTGGAATGAATCAACAATGGTTAAAACAATTGATTTGAGAATGCAACAAGAAGTTGAACAATAATTGAAATGAAAAAAAATATTAAAAACAAAATTAAAGATAATAAAAAATCTTTAATTTGGATATTTCTTGCTTTAATTTCTGTAATTTTTATAAGTTATTCTTACTATGATTCAAATAAAGAGTTTCACGTACATGCAGATTTTAAAGTAATTATAAATGATAATATAATTAATTTCTCTCAAGATAAATACCAATCTACTCAATTTAGAGTTTTAGATGAGAATGTACATTTACATGATAGTAATGGAGATGTAATTCATTACCATGCAAAAAATCAAAACTTGTCACATTTTTTATCATCTCTTGACATTGATTTAAATCAAAATTGTATTGAATTTGAAAATATTTCTTATTGTAATAATGAAACACATAACTTAGTTTTTTATTTAAATCAAGAATTAGTTCAAGATTTGAGTTCATATGTTGTTGAGGATTTAGATCAGATATTAATTTTTTATGGTGACAAAAATTTAAATTCAAGAAAATATTTTGATTTAGTAAGTGATAGAGCTTGTATTGAGAGTGCAAAATGTCCTGAGCGAGGTGAACCTAGTGAGGGAACTTGTGTTACAGGTACAACTTGTGCTGTTGATTTGAGTTTTTTAGAAGATTAAAATGAATGAAGAAATAAAAATAAGTAAAAAAGTAAAAAGGAATTTTGTAATTACTAGTGTGATTTTTTTAGTATTAATAGCTTTTTCCTATATTTTCTCAGGAAGTCTTGAGAGTTATGTAATGCAGGAAGATTTTTCTAAAAATTCTTCACTTCTTTTTTTATCTTTTATGGTAGGTTTAATTGATGGATTTAATCCTTGTGCCATGTGGGTTTTAATTTATTTAATAACATTAGTTTCACAGTTAAGAGATAGGAAAAAAATGTGGTTAATTGTTGGAACTTTCCTTGCAGCATCAGGAATTTTATATTTTTTAATATTATCTTTATGGCTTGGAGGCTGGCAATATTTAAACTATTTAGCTGGAGCAGGTAAGATTTTAAAGGCTGCAGGGGTATTTGCTTTAGGTACTGGAATTTATTTTATATATGACTTTATTAAATCTGGAGGGAAAATTGAATGTAAAGTTGGGGATTTTAAATCAAGACAAAAAACAATGTCTAAAATTCAAAAAATTGTACATTCGCCTCTAACAATACCTACTTTTATAGCATTAATATTTTTAGCTTTTGCAATTAATTTAACTGAATTTGTATGTTCAATTGGATTGCCAGCTTTATTTACTCAAGTATTATCAGTTGCAGATATTAGTTTACTTATGAAATATTTTTATATTTTAATTTATACTTTAGCTTTTATGGCAGATGATATTATTATATTTTATTTTGCACTTAAAGCAGTTGATTCTCCAATTTTAGATAAATATCAAGGATTAAGTAAAATTGTTGGAGGGATTTTAATGTTAATTCTTGGAATTATTTTACTTTTCTTTCCTGAATTTTTATTATAATTTTTTTACGTAAAATATATAAATTAGTTTATCTAAATCTATCTAATGAAATTCTTTTACAGGGATGATGAATGGAGAGTTGATAAGAGAAATTACCTTAAAGATAATTCTAAGAGAAAATTAAGACAAATAGATAAAATAAAAAATTCTCTACCTTGTTCTGTAACTGAGGCTTTTGTAATAATTGGAGTTTTTTTTGAGAATCCTTCAACACATTACATCCTTTGGGATAATTCAATTTGTTTAAGTAAATTAATTAATTTAGTCCAACAAAAAGCAAATGAGAATAAAAAAGATTATTTTCTTTTATTTTATGATGATGATTCTCCCGTTCTTTTTAGAGGAACTAAAATTTCTTTATTTTTAAGTGAGGAGGAAATGAAATTTGAACATACCTTAATTTCAAAGAGATTAGATAAATTGGGATCAAATGTTGTTTTGAAGTTTTATAAGATAACTTCTGATTTTTAAATATTATAATTTATTCTTTTATTATTAATTGATTTTTTAAGAGTTAAGAATTTATTTTTTGAGTAAGTTAGTGCACAAATTCTTGAACAACTTTCAAATTTCCATAGAGGCATACTTGAGATATCTCCATAATTAATTTTATATTTTTTGGAACAATTTTTACATTTAAGTTCAATTGTACTGGTTTGATTTTCTAATATTAATTTCATTTTTATCACCTTTTATTTAGTAATGTTTATTCTTATATATAAACTTTTTCTTTTGCCATGCAAAAGGGCTTTGCATTAGTACTTTGCATAAATGCTAAACATTTATAAATAATTAATTACATTAAATAAGTATGAGAAATTTTATCCCTGAACAAGAAAGAATTCAAAAATTACTTAAAATAAATTCCAGGGGGTTAACAGTTGGGGAAATTTCAAAGGAACTTAATTTAAATAGAAATTCAGTTGCAAAGTATCTAGAATTACTTTTAATTGAAGGAAATGTTGAAAAAAGGACAATAGGTCCTGCAAAGTTATATTTTCCATCAAAAAAAATACCAATACTTAAATTACTAAATTATGCTTCAGAGGGAATTTTAGTTTTAGATGATAAATTAAATATAATTCAGGCAAACAACACAATAATTACATATTTAAAACAAGATAGGGAAGAAGTACTTGGGAAAAATATTTATGATTTAGATATATATGCATTAGAGAGTCAAGATTTTTTAGATCATCTTAAAACTTTAGTTTCAGATTCAGAGTTTGGCGGGGAATATAGTTACATTAAAAATGGAAAAAGAAAATATGTAAGATATAAAATATTAAATTCTTGTTTTGGAAGAGATTTATGTGGAAAAGTTTTAATGTTTGAGGATATAACTTCACAAAAAGAATATGAAAATAAATTAAAATTTGATTTAAAATTTGAAAATTTAATCTCTCAAATTGCAATTGAATTTATATATGTAAAAAAAGAAGAAATAAATAATTTAATTCAAAACTCAATTAAAAAGATTGCAAATGAAGCAAATGTTGATAATAGTTTTATTTATCTATTTAATAAAAATAGAGATACAACATATAAAATATATAAATGGAGTAGAGAAGAAAACTTAGATGTAAAAGATATATCATATTTTCCAACTGCAGGCCTTGAATCATGGCTTGAGACACTTACTAAATTTGATCCAGTAATTTGTTATTATAGTAAATTAAAAAAAGAATTTATTGTGGAGAGAGCGTTTATGGAAAAATATGATATTAAAACATTTATTTTATATCCTCTAATGCATAATGGAGATTTAGTTGGGTTTTATGGATTTTCAAATAAAAAAGAAAATAGGTATTGGAAAAATTCAACATCTCTTCTAAATACAGCAGGAAGAATTTTTGTTGAAGTGATGAAAAAAAATGGAGTATTGGATCAATATTATAAATAATAAATTCTACTTGTTCTAAATAAAACTTTTATAAATATAACCTGACTGTGATTTATTATGACAAAATTTAACCTTCAAGCAGAATATAAACCTGCAGGATCTCAACCTGAGGCAATTAAAAAGTTAACTGAGGGTTATTATAAATTTTCAAGACAGACCCTTTTAGGGATAACAGGGTCAGGAAAAACTTTCTCAATTTCTAAAGTAATTGAAAATGTTGGAAAACCAACTTTAGTTTTAGCCCATAATAAAACTCTTGCAGCTCAGCTTTATCAAGAATTAAAAGATTTTTTTCCAAACAATTTAGTAGAATATTTCATCTCTTATTTTGATTACTATCAACCTGAGAGTTATTTACCAACAACAGATACATATATTGAAAAAGAGTCAACAGTAAATGAACAAATTGAAAAGATGAGATTAAAAACAATGGCATCTTTAATTGGGCGTGATGATGTAATTGTGGTTGCATCAATTTCATGTATTTATGGTGCTGGGGATCCTGAGGATTTTGATAAGTTATCAATTTATCTTGAAATTGGAAAAGAAATATCTAGGACTAAATTAATAACTCATTTAGTTGATATGCAGTATGAAAGAAATGATTTGAATTTAGTTGAAGGGAAATTCAGAGTTAGAGGAGATACAATTGATATATTCCCAGCATATTCTAATACAATATATAGGATTGAATTATTTGGAGATGAAATTGATACAATTGCTGAAATTGATAGTGTAACTGGGGATAAAATACAAAGTCACAATTTACTTAGAATATTTCCAACAAAACAATTCGTTGTAAGTTCTGAAAAACATGAGAGAGCAATTAATGCAATTAAAGCAGAACTTGAAGAAGTTTTACCTACAATGCCACTTCTTGAGGGGGAGAGATTAAAAAAGAGAGTTAAATATGATCTTGAAATGATTGAAGAGATGGGTTATTGTTCAGGGATTGAAAATTATTCAAGACATTTTGAAAATAGAAAAAAAGGTACGCCTCCAAAAGTTTTACTTGATTTCTTCCCAAAAGATTTTTTATTAATTATTGATGAGAGTCACCAAACAATACCTCAATCACATGGAATGTATAATGGAGATTATTCTAGGAAAAAAAATTTAGTTGACTTTGGATTTAGATTACCCTCAGCATATGATAATAGACCTCTTAAATTTGAAGAATTTGAAAAGTATTTCAACCATACAATTTTTGTATCTGCAACGCCTGGTCAATATGAATTAGATAACTCGTCCCAAATTGTTGAACAAATAATTAGACCAACAGGGTTACTTGACCCAAATATTGAAGTTAGGCCAAGTGATGGACAAGTAAAAAATTTACTTAATGAAATTAAAGATACAATTAAAACAGGATTTAGAGTTTTAGTTACAACATTAACTAAAAAGATGGCTGAGGAACTTACAAATTTTTATGCTAAAGAAGGAATTAAAGTTAGATATCTACACAGTGATATTGATTCATTGGATAGGATTGAATTAATTAGAGATTTAAGGGCAGGAGAATTTGATGTTTTAGTTGGAATTAATTTATTAAGGGAAGGACTTGATATTCCTGAAGTTTCTTTAGTTGCAATAATGGATGCAGATAAAGAAGGATTTTTAAGAAATGAGAGGTCATTGATACAAACAATTGGACGGGCGGCAAGAAATTCAGAAGGGAGAGTTATAATGTATGCTAATAAAGAAACAATGTCAATGAAAGAGGCAATTTTAAAAACAAAATATAGAAGGGAAAAACAAATACAATTTAATAAGAAAAATGGAATTGTCCCAAAAACAATTTTAAAAAAAGTTGAAGATAAGAAAAGGGAAATTAAAGGAACTAAACATTTATCTGAATATGAAATTGAACAAAAAATAGTTCAAGTTGAAAGTGATATGAAAAAAGCTGCAGATAATTTAGATTTTGAGCTTGCAATTAAATTAAGAGATGAACTTGATAAGTTAAAGAAAAGTTTATAACATATAAAATTAAAAATTAATTATGTCATCTAAAACAATAATTAAAATTATTGGAATATATTCAATTTTATTTTTAAGTTTTTTATCTCTTGTAATTATAACTTCAGATGCTCAAGAATTTGAAAAGGCAATAATTAAAATGGCTTTAGCTTTAGTTGTAGTTTGGGTTATAATTGGAGGAGGATTAATGTATCTATTTAAAGATATATTTAGATTTATAATTTTAAATTTTCCAATTGGATGGAAAAAAAAATTTTTCTTTTCTGTTCTAGCTTTAATTTTAATTGAAGAAATGATTACAACTACAATTACAAATCTGGCACCATTATTTGGAGGAGAAATTGGGAAATCTTTTATTACAGCTTCAACAAATTACTTTGAAGTAATTTTTTTTCATAGTGCAATTATGTTTGTACCTTTTATTTTAGTTTGGACTTATCTACTCTCAAAATATGATTTCTCAGTTGGTCAAGTATTTTTACTTTTTGGTTTACTTGGAACAATTGGAGAGGCAATGCTTCAACCTGTAGCTTTAATTTCAGGGTTTTGGTTTTTTGTTTATGGGTTAATGGTATTTATTCCAACATATAGTTTGCCTCAAAGAGATAATTTGAAAAAACCAGGAATCTGGGCATATATTCAATCAATTTTATATCC
>CAXPJQ010000023.1:0-12999 GCA_964217375.1 Bdellovibrionales bacterium
AATGGGTAAATCGAGCAATAGGGACTGAAAAACCTATAACTCAAGCTCCAATTGAAGAAGCAAAGGTTTCAGAGGATAGAGCTGAACATATTCAAAAAGTATTATCTCAAACTCAAGAAAAAGAAGAAGTAAACCCAACAACTCAAACTGAAAATAAATTAACAGACATACAAGATTCAGAAGTAATTGCGATGCCAAATGTTAAACATGTTGCAAATTTAAAAGGAATTGATTTAACAAAAGTAAAGGGAAGTGGACCTAATGGAAGGATATTACTTACAGATTTAGATTCATCTTCAGTAGAGAAAAAAGAAGTTGAGGGATCTCAAAATAAAGAAGAGAGAGAAAGCTTAGTTGAAGAAGTTCATAAAGAAAAAGAAAAAATTAGCGAAGAAGAAGTTCCTGAAAAAGAAGAAATTGAATATAACTCTTCTTCAACACACAGAATCGTTGCTACGCCAAGTGTTAGGAAATTAGCAAGAGAATTAGAAGTTGATATTAATTTTGTTTTAGGTTCAGGAGAAAATGGAAGAATTAATGAAGATGACATTAAAAGGGCAAAAGATCTAAAAGATAAAAAATCTCAATCAAATCAACAAGTAACTGAAGAAAAAACTCAAAAGATAGAAGTTCAAGAGACTCAAACAAAAGATCATGAGGACTTACATAAAGAAATTATTAGTACAATCTCTGCAGGAACTTCAGTTGATACTTCAGGGTCAATCTCTTTTGCTTCAGGAATTAGAGGGGCAATTGCAAAAAATATGATGAATTCATTACATAAAACAGCTCAAGTTACAATTTGTGAGGAAGTTGATGTAACAGAATTAGTAGAATTAAGAGCAAAAGAAAAAGAAACTTTAGCTCAACAGGGTGTAAAGTTAACATATTTACCTTTTTTTATGAAAGCTTTTGTAGAAGTTGCAAGGAAATTTCCAAAATTTAATGCACTTTTAGATGATGACAAACAAGAATTAGTTTTAATGAATAATTTTAATTTAGGAATTGCAGTTGACACAGATAAAGGATTAATGGTTCCAGTTATAACAAATGTTCAAAATAAACCAATTATAGACTTAGCAAGAGAAGTGATAGAATTATCTCTTAAGGCAAGAGATGGGAAATTACAAATGAATGAAATGCAAAATGGAACTTTTACAATTAGTTCAGTAGGATCAATGGCAGGTCAAATGTTTACACCAATTTTAAATTATCCACAAGCTGCAATTTTAGGAATTGGAAGAATTATTAAAAAGCCAGTTGTTAAGGGATTAGATCACATTGATGTTTCAGACATGGTAACATTTTCTCTAACTTTTGATCACAGAGTAATAGATGGAGCAGAGGCGGCTAAATTCTTAAAAGAATTTAAAGAGGTTTTAGAAGATCCTCTTAGATTATTTATGGGCATGTAAAAAAAATGGTAGTTGGAAGTTTAACAGTTGAATGTGATACAGTAGTAATTGGATCAGGACCAGGAGGATATGTTGCAGCAATTAGGGCAGCACAATTAGGACAAGATGTTTTACTTGTTGAGAAAGATAAAAAAGTTGGAGGAACTTGTTTACATGTAGGTTGTATTCCAACTAAAGCTTTAATTACAGGGTCAGATTATTTTAATGTTTTATCTGACCTTGAAAAAATGGGAATTACTGCAAAAGATATTAATGTTGACATATCTAAAATGAATGATTGGAAGGAATCAATTATTTCAAAAATGGAGTCAGGAATTAGAGGGCTCCTAGAAAAATATGGGATTGAAACAATTAATGGAATAGGCTCATTTAAAGATAAAAATACTCTTTTAATTTCAGGACAAAGTGATGTAAATACAATTATTTTTAAAAATGCAATCATTGCAACAGGATCGCTACCAATTCAAATCCCTGGATTTGAATTTGATTCAGATAAAGTAATTAGTTCAAATGAAGCTATGAGTTTAACTCAAATTCCTAAAAAATTAGTTGTAATTGGAGGAGGGTATATTGGAACTGAACTTGGAACAGTATATGGAAAATTGGGATGTGAAGTTCATTTAATTGAGAGATCTCAAAGATTAATTTCAGTTATGGATAAAGAAATTGTTTCAGTAATTGCAAAAAGACTTCCACAATTTGGAGTTAATGTACATTATAATTCAAATTCAAAATCAGTTGAGAAAACACAAGATGGAGTAATTGTTACAATTGAAGAAAACGGTGAAGAAAAAAAAATTGAAGCAGATAAAGTTTTAGTTGTAGTTGGAAGAAAACCTAATTCTAGTTCGTTAAATTTAGAAAATGCAGGAATTGAATTTGATGAGAGAGGTTTTATTAAAGTAGATAATCAAATGAGAACTAACATTTCTAATATCTATGCAATAGGAGATGTAGTAGGGAATCCAATGCTTGCACATAAAGCTTCAAGAGAAGCAAAAGTTGCATCTGAAGTAATTGCAGGAGAAAAATCTGCTTTTGATAATTTAGTAATCCCATCAGTTGTATATAATGATCCAGAATTAGTATCTGTAGGGTTAACTTTAGAACAAGCTCAAAAAGAAGGATATGATACCTTTGAAAAAAAATTCCCATATGCTGCAGTTGCAAGGGCACATATGTTTGATAGAGCTGATGGTATTGTTAAAATTGTTACTGAGAAAAAAACAAATTTAGTTTTAGGAGTTCATGCAGCAGGGCCACATGTTTCAGAAATAGTTGCAGAAGCTACTCTTGCAATTGAAATGGGAGCTAATTTAGAAGATATGGCATTAACTATACATCCACATCCAACAATTTCAGAAGGGTTATCTGAGGCTGCTGATGTTGCACTTGGTAAAGCAATTCATATTTATTCTCCACCTGAGAATAAATAAATTTAATTTTTAAAATATGATTGAGAGATGTTTTGGTTCAAATTCTATAGAGTATTCAAAATATCACGATGAGGAGTGGGGAGTTGAAGTTCACGATGATAGATTACTTTTTGAAATGTTAATTTTAGAGGGTGCACATGCAGGATTATCTTGGGAAATTATATTAAATAAAAGAGAACATTATAGAGAAGCTTTTGATAATTTTAACGTTAAAAAAGTATCTAATTATAATGAAGAAAAATTTGAAGAATTACTTTTAAATAAAGGAATTGTTAGAAATAGATTGAAAATTAAATCAGCAATTAAAAATGCTCAGATTTTTATTGAAATACAAAAAGAATTTGGAAGTTTTGATAAATATTTATGGAGTTATGTAAATTTTAAACAAATAAAAAATAAATGGGAAAAAAAAGAGGATATTCCTAATTCTAGTGATATTTCAGATAAAATTTCTAAAGATTTAAAGAAAAGAGGAATGTCATTTGTTGGAACAACTATAATGTATTCATATATGCAAGCTATTGGTTTAGTTAATGATCATTATGTGGGTTGTTTTAAATTTAGAAAAAATTAATTATTTTTAGTTTTAACTTATTTAGTATAAGTACCTTTAACCATATTTGCAATAAATCTATTCTCTGCATCTGAGAGGTTTTCATTCTTTTCAATTTTATCTTCTTTTTTTGGTAAAATCATGTTATTAATATTATTTTTTTGAAGTATATAAGGTAGTGTTTTTACTTGTGATGACAAGTTAAGAGTTTATGGTATCTGTTTTTTTCTTATGATTTTTAGTTTTTTTTTTCACTATATTTTAAAATTTAGAATTTTGTTACTACTATTATTCTGTTCATTAAAAATATATTCTTTTTTTTATAAATTGTTCTTAGAACAATTTATGAGAAATAATAATCTTTTTAGGAATAGAATTTTTTTATTTGTTATTGTTTTTATTATTTCTCTATTTAATAGTTTTGGAGCAAACCATGCAACTTGGTGGGATTTTAATTTTGAGGGAAGAGTTCAAGTAGATATTTCTACAAATAGTAGTTCAACAGTTTCAGATTTTCAAGTGAGAATTAATTTAAATGATTCTAATCTAGGACCTTCTTTTAATTGGTCAAATAATTGTAATGATATTAGAGTTTTAGATGATTCAGATACTTTATTGAATTATTGGATAAGAACATGTAATACAACTTCAAAACAAATTGAATTGTGGACGAAAATACCTAGTTCTATAAATACCTCAATAAATTCTCTTTTTATTTATTATGATAATCAAAATGTTTTAAGTTTGAGTAATGGAAGTTTGGTATTTGATTTTTTTGATGATTTTGAGAATGGATTAGGAAAATGGAGTAATTATAAAAACTCAGGAAATATTGCAATTAATTCAGGAGTATTAGAAATTGTAGGAGGTACGACTTCATCTCCCTATGGACATAGTGTTATTGGAACAGGATTTATTTTTAATACTTTTTTAGATGGAATTATAGAAGGAGACTTATTTCTTTCAACAAATTCAATTGCAGAAATTTCATTTAGGGGGAATTTTTCTTCAAATACTGGATATAAATCTAGAATTGATGCAAGAAGTGGACAAGGTTTATCTCATTTAAAACCTCCATATACTGATGGTTCTTGGGGATTTTTGAGTTCTTGTAGTACAACTGGGGTTACGCCAAGTATTAATTCGTGGATTGATTTTCAAATAATTGTAACTTCAAGTAGTTTTACAATTAATTCAGAGAGTAACTCTAGAACTTGTTCAGATACTCAATACCCTAACTCAGGAGAAATTTCATTACAAAATCATTATGGGACTAGCGCATATTATGATAATATTAGAGTTAGAAAATATTTTTCAAATTCAATTTTAATTAACGTACATAGTAATGAAAGTTTATATGAAGAAATAAATACTTGTCAAAATTTAAATTCAAATTCATCATATAAATTAATTTCAAATATTTTAGATTATAGTGGAGATTGCTTTATTTTAACAGGAGATAATATATTATTAAATGGAGAATTTAATATAATAGATGGATTAAATAATGGAGAGGCAATAACTACAAATAATAATTATATAGATAATGTAATTATTTTGAATTCAAATATTTCTGACTTTTCTACTTCAATTTTAATTTTTAACTCAACTAATTTTTTAGTTAAGGATTCAGTTATTAATTCTCCAAGAAATTATGCTTTTGACATTGGAGATTTTTCTACAAGAATTCCAGGTTGTAATAGTTGTATTTTTGAGAATATTTCAATTTTAGGAGTTGAAGTTGCAGATGCGATTTCTTATGTTTTTTCATCCAATTCGATATTTTCAAATATAACTCTTTCAGGAGTTGGGAATGGAAATGGGGATTATACTTTTTATTTAAGAAATGTAAATAACTTTACTTTTGAAAATATTAATGCTTTTAATTCAAGAGATTCTTTTTTTTACATTGAAGATTCTAATATTTTTAATTTTACTAATTTAAATTTAAATTTAACAATTAGTGGTAATAGAGATGCTTTTACAATTATGAATTCTTCATATTTTATTTTAAAAAATATAAATTTATTTAATATCTATTCTGATTTAATTGATGTAAATTATAATTCAAACTTTTTTAATTTAGAAAATTTTTATGGAGAGTCAATTGGTAATGGAGATGGTTTTGAGTTAAGATATAACTCTTCAAATTGGTTTATTAATAATGTAACAATAGATGTAACAAATAGAGGGTTTTATTGTGAAGATGATGTGGCAAATATTTGTAATAATATAACAATTTATAATTTTAATATATTACAAACACAAGTCGATGATGGTTTTTTTATTGAAAACTCAAATAAATTTATTTTAATAAATGCTACACTTAACAATATTGGAGATTTAAATGATCAAGGTCTTGCAATTTATAGTAGCTCAAATGTTTATTTAAATAATTTAAAAATTAGAGGAAATTTACAGGAAGGAATTTTTGTAAATAATAACTTACCACAAAATTATACTTTAAAAAATATTTATATTGAGAATACTTCTCAAGAAGGAATTCAATTTGCATCAGGTTTGATTAAAAGTAATTTTCTAAATATAACAATTAATAAAACTGGATCTGATGGGATTGACATTGGGGATGTTGGGTATTTTAATAAGTTTGAAGATATTAAAATTTTTGATTTTGGTAATGGAGATGGAATTAGAATTAATTCTGATGCTAATAATACGATTATGAGAGATATTTTTATTTCAGGAGGTTTAGATGATGGAATTGAATTAAGGAGGAATAGTTTAAATTCAACTTTTGAAAATATTACAATTTACAATGTATTTGATATTGGATTTATATGTACAAATTCAGGAGGAGTTTTTGGATGTCCAAATTCAACTTTTAGAAATATAAAAATTGTTAATACAACTACAGATGATGGAATTTATTTATTAAATTCTCCTAAAATTAAACTTGAAAATATTTATCTAAAAAATATTGGAGGAGATACTAATAGAGATTATGGTATTTATACTACTTTTTCAAGAAATTCAATGTATAATAATATTTCTTTAATTAATTCAGGAGATGGAATTTATATCTCAAATGATGCACAATATTCCAACTATACAAATATTTTAATTGAAAATTTAACTAATTCAACCAATGGATTTAGAATAGGTTCAGATTCAATGTATAATAATATTATTAATGTTTCAATAGTTAATGTGAATAGAGATTTATCAGGAAATAGTTATGGAGGTGGACTTTATATTGGATCAAATTCAGGGAATAATTTTATTAAAAATTTATATATTAATAAAACAGATAACTATGCAGTATATATTGTATCTTCTCCAAATAATATTTTAGAAGATATTAATTTGTATGATATTGGATATACTTCTACAAATTCATATAAACCAAACTCCAGAGGAATTTATGTAACTGGAAATTCTCATAATATTTCAATTATAAATTCTAGTTTAAAATATATCTCTGATCTTTGTTTATATGTTGATGGAGAAAATGTAAATTTAAATTCCTTAAAAATAAATTATTGTGAAAATGATGGGATTTTACTCTCCAGTACCGATTATGGATTTAGAGCAAAAAATGTTTTTGTAAATAATACTTTAGGGGATGGAATTTTTATTGGATCTAGTAGAAATACTTCCTTGTTTGAGAATATTTTTGTTGGGAATACTCTAAATTATGGAATTTATTTATCAACTAGATCAGAACCCAATGTTCATTATAAAAATATTTCAGTTATTAATACTGGTGCAGGATATTATGGATTCTATTTGATTGGAGATTCAGGAAGTACGCTAGAAAATATTTCAATTAAAAATTCAGGATATATGGGACTTAGAGTTCAAAATTTACAAAATTCAGAATTTAAAAATATTTTAATTGAGAATTCAAATAATACTGGGTTCTATTTACAAAATTCAGATTATTCTACAATTTTTAATTTAACTACAATTAAATCTAATTATAGGGGATTTGAGATTTATAGTACAAATTATTTAAATATTTCTTTTTCAGATTTTAGAAATAATAGAGCAGAAAATATTAGATTTCAAAACTCTGCAAATATTAATATTTCATTTTCTCACATGGGGAGAAATTCTTCTAAACTTAGTGCAAATAATAACTTTTTAAATTCTCTTTTTAATATTACAACTTCAAGCTATGGGCTAGGTAATTGGTGGTCAAATGATTTATGTAGATCTGCGAGATCAGATTATTTTAATTCAAAAGAATACTATGTATGTACAAGTGATGATGTAATATTATATTCTCCAACAAATAGGATTGATTATTCTCCTTTGATATATAATAATGAAACTTTTAATATAGAATATTCTTCTTTAAGCTCTTTAAATAATTCTTTGGTTTGTGGTTCTTTTGATGTTCAATTAGAGGTATCAAATATTTTAGAGAGAAGTACAATGCTTAATTTAAATAATGATGTTATAGGATATTTTGCTTTTGAAGATGTTAGTTCCAATTTGAGTTCAGATATTTTTGGAAGCGGACTCAATGCAAGTTTAGTAAATGGAGTTCAAGTATTAAATACTTCAAGAATTAGAGGAAATTATTTGGAATTAGATGGGAGTAATGATTATATTTCTTTAGGAGATTTATCTCAAATTGATGGTGCTACAAAATTAAGTGGAGTTGCATGGATTAGATTAGATGACCTAAATAAAGATAATACTATTATCTCCAAAGATGTTTTTGCAGCAGGATCACAACTTTTATTTTGGAGAGATGATCTTGGAGCAGTTTTTGGAAGACAAAACACATTGTCAATTTTAATATCAGGAGGAGTTGATGCAAGAATTGAGGGAAGTAATAATATTCTTAATGATAACTTATGGCATCATGTAGCTTTTACTTTTGAAGCAAATAATTCTCAGGGATTAAGATTATATATTGATGGAGTAGAAGATTTAAATTCTCCAGTTTCAACTATTGGAATAAATTCTTTAAAATCAAATTCAAATAATTTATTAATTGGAAACTCAATTACTTCAGGAAAAGAATTTGATGGAGGTATTGATGAAGTAGCTTTAGTTAATAGAGTTTTAAGTTTAAATGAGATTAAATCTTTATATAATGAAAATTTATATAATTTTAATACAACAATTTCAATTGATTCAGGAACTTATAATTACAATGTATGTGGTAATAATTATGATGGAAATGTATTATGTTCAAATAGTAGAAATGTAATTGCTCTAAATAGTTCAATTTCAAACTTTAGTGTAATTGCTCCAATTAATAAATATATTTCAAAAAATAAAATACCAGTTAATTTTATTGTTGATTCAAATATTTCAAATGTAAGTTATTATTTAAATTCAAATTCATCAAATAAAATTGCAATGAATTCACTTGATTTTAGAAATTGGAGTGCAACTATTTCGAATCTAGATGTTGGAGATTATAATATCACATTTTCATATTATGGAAATTGTGGTATTGAAGAAATTTATTATGGAGGAGAATTTACTTATATCTCTAATGAGAGTTTGAGAATAAATAAAAGTTTTTCTTCATTAAGTTCAAATCTTTTAATTGTTAAGATTAATGTTGAGAATAATTTAAATTTCACTCAAAATATTACAGTTTTTGATTTTATTGATTCAACTACTCCTTTTGGTTCTTTTAATTTAATTTATAATAAAAGTATATTTTTGAATTCAAGTAAATATCTGGGTTACCTTTTATATTGGAATTTGAGTTTAAGTTCTTATGAAAAAATAGAAATTAATTATTCAATTTCAAATTTAATTAATAGTAGACTTAAGAGAAATTTTTTGTTTGGAATTACAAGAAGATAATTTATTAACCATTTAATTACAATATTTATTTATTAAATCTCAATTTTGAATTAAAGTTATGGACATATTAAAACTTCAAAAAAAATCAATTGAAGTTAGAAAAAATATAATTGAAATGTTATATCTAGCTGGTTCAGGACATAGTGGAGGAGCACTAGGTATGGCTGATGTAATGACTTACCTTTATTTTAATGAAATGAAAATTAACCCAAAAAATCCAAAATTAAAGTCAAGAGACTTCTTTTTTTTATCAAATGGACATACATGTCCAGTTCTTTATTCTTGTTTAGCTTTGAGAGGATTTTTTGATTTAAGAGAGTTAGATAGGTTAAGAAAAATAAATTCATTACTTCAAGGCCATCCACATAATACTACAATTCCTGGAGTTGAGAATTCGGGAGGGCCTTTAGGTCAAGGTATTTCCCAAGCAGTAGGTTTAGCTTCAGTTTTAAAGAGAGAAAATAAAAAAAATAAAGTTTATTGTTATGTGGGGGATGGAGAACTTGAGGAGGGTGAGTGTTATGAGGCAATAATGTATGCAAGTAAAGAAAAATTAGATAATTTTATATTAATTGTTGATTTAAATCATATACAAATTGATGGGGATCCAAAAGAAGTTGGAGGGATAGATAATTTACATAATAGATTTAACTCACTAGGATTTAGAGTAGTTGAATTTAATGGGAATAATATGAGTCAAATTAAACATGTATTTGAGAGTATCAAGTTTTTTAAAAATAAACCATTGTGTTTACTTGCAAAGTCAATACCAGGAAAAGGAGTATCTTTTATGGAAGGAGATTATACATGGCATGGAAAAGCTCCAAATAAAGAAGAAAGAAATTTAGCATTATCTGAACTAGAATCTGAATTAATTTTACTTGAGGATAATAAAAAATGATGAAAAAAGTGAGTTCTTTGAATTTGAAAATAGATAGAAAAGAAAAAAGAAAAATATCTAATTCATACATTGAGACTTTAGATAAAAATAATTTAGGTTCAATTAGAAATGGGTTTGGAAATGGGTTGAATGAATTAGGTAAAATTAATAAAAATGTTTTAACATTAAGTGCAGATTTAACTGATTCGCTTAAATTAACAAAATTTAAAAAAAATTTTCCCAAGAAATTTTATCAATTTGGAATCTCTGAACAAAATATGATGAGCGCAGCTGCAGGGATGACTTTAATTGATAAAGTTCCTTTTGTTTGTTCTTATGCAGTATTTAATCCTGGAAGAAATTGGGATCAGTTAAGAGTTAGTGTTTGTTATTCAAATTCAAATGTTAAAATCATTGGAGGGCATGCAGGACTTACAACTGGACCTGATGGTGCAACACACCAAGCACTTGAAGATATTGCAATTACAAGAGTACTTCCAAATATAGAAGTAATTATTCCATGTGATGAGGAGGAAGCTAGAAAGGCAACAATTGAAATTGGAAATAGTTTAAAACCAACATATTTAAGACTTAGTAGAGAAAAAAGTTTAAACATAACTAAAAAAAATTCAAAGTTTGAAATTGGTGTTGGAAACGTTTTAGATGAGGGGGAAGATGTGGCAATATTTGCATGTGGTGTTATGGTTCAATTCGCACTTGAAGCTAGAGAAAAATTAAAAAGTCAAGGGATTTCAGCATGTGTTGTTAATATGCACACAATAAAACCAATTGATAAAAAACTAATTATAAAATTAGCTAAAAAGTGTAGAGCAATTCTTAGTTGTGAGGAACATCAAAAAGTAGGAGGGTTAGGTTCAGCAATTTCTGAGATTTTAGTTCAGGAATTTCCAGTTCCACAAGAAATTATAGGAGTAGATGATTCTTTTGGAGAAAGTGGAGATGGATATGAGTTACTTGATAAGTATGATTTATCAGTTAAAGAAATAATTAAAAGGACTAATAAATTAATTGAGAGGAAAAATAAATTTTATAAACTCTAAAATGTATTTTAATATAAGATGAAAAAGATTTTATTTTTTTTAGTTTTAATTAGTATAATTTTAAGTTCTTGTTCAACTAATAATGAAATTGTAATTGATCCACAATGTGAAAAAAATGCATTAGAATTGGTTCCAAGTGAGGTTACACTTAATTTTGAAAAAGCATATAATGGTCTTGATTATAATGAATTGCCTTATGTTTTAAATAAAGTAAAATGGAAAGATGGAGAAATAACAATAGCAGATAGAGCATTTAGATTACCAACTGCAGCAGGACTTAATAGAGCGTATTATTATCCTTTAGATCTGGATAATGAGGTTGATGATGCTTGGTTACATACAGATGAAATTATCTATTCAAAAGGAGGAGTTTATTATGTATATGATTTTGTTTTAAAACCAACTGGAGAAGTAAATTATGTTGAAGTTGAAAATAAATTAACTGGAATCCCTGAAGAGGATCAAACAAAAGGAGATAGAGTTTTTGAAATTGTTGAGAGTAAAATAATTAAATGTGAGAATTAATAATATGGATGAATATATAGTTGCTGATGTATCTGGTACAAATACAAGAGTTGCAATTATCAGAGATTCAAAGATTCTTAGAGTTAGAGATTATTTAACTAAAGATATAACTAAATTTTCAGATTTAATTTCAATGTATATGTATTTAGAAAAATTAGAAATTCAAAATATAGTTTTAAGTGTAGCATCAGGGAGAATAAATGAGAATAGAATTAAACTCTCAAATAATAATTTAGAAATTTCAAGAGATGAATTAAAGTTAATTGGATTTAAAAAAATTGATATAATAAATGATTTTCAAGCAGTTGCATATGGAGTTAAAGATGTTGAAAAAAATTTAGAAATAACTCCACAAATCTCTAATCAAAATTATTTAGTTATTGGAGCAGGAACAGGTTTAGGCATAAATAAGTTTGAAAATGGGAGATCAATAGATTTACAAGATGGTTTAATTCATGTTGATATTTTTGAAAATTTAACTTTAAAAGAATTAGATTTAATTGAAAAATTTAGTTTAGAGCATGGGAAAAATTTTGAAATTGAAGAAATTCTTTCAGGAAGAGGAATTGAAAAAATTTACCAATATTTAACTGGAGTTCATTTATCGGCTCAAGAAATTTCAACTTTAGAAAATAATTCTTCTCAGGAAACTTTTGATTTATTTTATTCCTTTTATATCAAAGTAATTATTTTTTTTTTAGAGAAATTTAATTTACAACAAGTATATGTTGCGGGAGGAATTATCATGAAAAATATGAAATATTTCTCTCCTAAAATTAAAGAAGATTGGATTAATAAACTAAATAAAAAAGGATGTACTATAATTTTAGATTATGATGTTTCCTTATATGGACTTAGGAATTATATAAAATTTAATTCTTAAATTTAAATAATACTTTTTTAAAATCAACTACTTTCCCATTTAAAATTTCAATACCATCTTTTTTTAGAAGTTCAATTTTTTTAGATTTAGAATCAACATAATTTCCAACCTCACCAGTTGATTTAATTACTTTATAACAAGGATATTTATTTAAAAATTGATTTTTACTCATTGCAGTACCAACTGCTCTATATGCTCTTGAGTTTAGAGCATGAGCAATTTCTTGATAGGTAGTAATTTTTCCTTTAGGAATTTTAAGTAAAAGATTAAGACATTTATCTTGAAAGGATTCCATTAATATGATAATTTAAACATAGATATAAACTGAAGTTATGCAGTTTTTTAGAAATTGAAAAGTTCCACTCGAACTTGCTAATAATATTTTGTGAGTAGTGAGAATTTATTTTGAAAGGTTTTCAATTGGATTTATTTCCCCAAATGAATCCAGAA
>CAXPJQ010000024.1:0-22229 GCA_964217375.1 Bdellovibrionales bacterium
CTTTAGTTAAAAAAGAACCAATTGGTCCAAAGGCAAGAGAAATTTATAATTCTTTAATTGATGAGGATATTGTATCTTTTTATGACGAGTCTGGTTCAGTTGGGAAAAGGTATTCAAGAGAAGATGAGATTGGAACTCCATATTGTGTAACAATTGATTATGAAACAATTGAAGATGGAGAAAATCAAGGTACTGTTACAATTAGAGATAGAGATTCAACTAAACAAGTTAGAGTTAAAATTGAGCAGTTACCTCAAATTATAAAAAATTTAGTTAATCAAAAAATTAAATTTGAAGAACTTTAATTTTTTTGCTTTGATTTTAATACTAAAGTTGCATTTAAAACTCTTTCAGGGGAATTTTGATATACAAAAATTAATTCTTGTCTTTTTTTTAAAGTATTATTTTTAGGAAATATATTATCATTAATTATTCTATAAAATTCATATTTCCCATTATCATCCATATGAGAGATATGAAATGATTTGGCATCAAAGTCTCTTCCAAGTGAATTTTGATATGCAACATTATGAACTATTGCTTCTTCCATTTTAACTGCATTATCTAAACTTATGTTATTTCTAGCCAATTCAATTGTAATTCCATGTAACTCTTTATGCAGTACCTCAGAAAATAAAGTATAATATATTGTATCCTCTGAAGGTATTATACTTTCATCTATTAATATATCTCCCTTTTCAACATTAATTTTCCCATTTTTTTCTCTTCTTACTTTTATTGAACTCTCTCCTTTGCTTTGAATTGGATATATTACAGCTCTTGCTATATTATTTTGGTCTTTTGCTGCAAATAAAATTCTAGAGTTTATTTCTTGAGCTAAATTAATTTCGATGTCATGAGGGTAAAAAGTTTTTCCAATGGAATATTGATTTTGAAGTCCTTGAGGTAAATGTTCTCCCACATCTTTTTTTACTCTCTCAAGAACATCTTCAAGTTTTTTTTGATTCTGAGTTGAAAAACTAGGCACATAACATCTTTCAAATTTAACTGAATCTAAACTAAATTCTTGTAATTCAATACCTAATCTTTTTTGTCCTTTTAATGCTTCTCTATAGTAAGATTGTTTTATCTCATCAACTAATTTAATCTCTCTACAGATTTCATCTGAAATAGAATAACTTGAAAATAATGCTAATCCTAGGGCAAGTATTTTTTCTTTCACTAAAAATATTAATTTCTCTTTATTTTTAAAATTGTCTAAACAAAAAGTAACAACAAAAAACAATTTAAATTAAACTTATTTTCTTATTATAAATGACAAAAACAACTCTTTATTTTCCACCAATAAACAAATTAGGTAATGTTTCTTTTAGAAGGTTAGTTAGTTCAGCTGGAGCTGATTTTGTTTTTACTGAAATGACAAGAGTTGAAAAAATTCTTGAAAATGATGAACATCAACTAAGAAAATTAAAAATTCCAAGTTCTATGGATCATAATACTATTGTTCAAATTATTTGCGATGACATTGAAAATTTGGAGAAAGGTATTTTAAAAGTTTTAGAAATTAATCCTAAAGTGTTTGAAATTAATTATAATATGGGATGTCCTCAATCTTCAATGTGTTCCAAAGAACAGGGAGGAGGTATTGTTGGAAATCCTGATAAAGTAGAAAAAATCGCAAAAGAATTGTTTAGGATATGTTCAAAATATAATTTAATTCCTTCAATTAAAATTAGAATTGGAATAACTAGAGATAACATTACAATTGATGAAAATATTAAAAGAATTAAATCAAGTGGAATTAAAAAGGTATATATTCATGGTAGAGTTTTAAGAGATTCATATTCAAAGCCTGCAACTTATGAAGAAATTGCAAAAGTTGTAAGTGAAAACCCCGATATTGAAATTATTGGTAATGGGGATGTTGTTGATTCTAAATCTTTAAATAATCTATTAAATGTTACTAAATGTAATTCTGTTTTAGTTGGAAGAGCAGCATTAGAGGATCCTTATATATTTAAAGAATTAAAAGATGATTCCTATAAAAGATTAAAACAAGGACGAGAATTAAAAGATGTAAAAGATTCTCTCTTAGAGTTTTTAAAATACGTTCAAGATGACAATCTATCAATTTCCCAAATTAAACATAATTTAATGTATATGACTAAAAATACTCAAGGTGGAGCTGAATTTAGAAAGGTTTTAAATAATTCTAATGATGTTTGTGAACTTCGCAAATTTTGTTCAAATTTGTGATTTCATTTAACACATTTTAACTTTATTTAAATAGTATTTTTATTTATTTTTAGTTTAAATTAAATGGGAGTCTTAAAATCTAATCTAGAGAGTAATTTAATTCCACCAAGGGAATTGATCTTAAAAGATAAAATCCATAGATTTCCAATTCAAGAATTTTATGGAATACCATTCTTAGCTAGAGATTTAAACTCTCCAGATGAATCTCAAAGATATAAATTATTACAAGGTATTGACTTTAATGAAAAATCTAGGATTTATGGCCTTTCATCATTTGCAAATTCTTCAGAGTTTACTTTAATTCCTATAAAAAAACTTGATTCAAATGACGACTCTACAATGTCTATTCTCTTAGATTTTTTATACCCTTTTTTAATTAGACATCCAGATGGAATTTCAAATAATAGATTGGGTTGTTATTTAAGTAAAATTTTAAATTCAAGTAAGCATTACACTCTAGATTTTGATCATATTGGCACACTTAATGGTAGAATTAAATAGCTTAAGTTTTATAAATAATATAAACCTTTTTTATATATAATGAAAGAATTAATTAACTTTATTAAATCAAATTTAGAAATTGATGTTGATGTTGAAAAACTCTTAGAGAAACCAAAAGTTAAATCTCATGGAGATTTTTCATTTCCTTGTTTTATTTTATCAAAAGAACTTAAAAAAGCTCCAGTTCAAATTTCTCAAGATTTAGCTTTAAAGTTATCTCAAAATTTACCTGACTTTTTAGAAAAAGTAATTGCAGTTGGTCCTTTTGTAAACTTTTATTTAGATTCTCAAAAAGAAATTTCACAAATTTTTGAAAATTTTGATTCATATTTATCTTTTAAAACAAAAACTCCTCAAAAAATTTTAATTGAGTGGCCATCTCCAAATACAAATAAATCTCTTCACATTGGACATACAAGAAATATGCTTTTAGGTAATGCTTTATGTAAGACTTTAGAAAAAGTTGGAAATCAAGTAATTAAAACTTCAATTAATAACGATCGTGGGATTTCAATTTGTTATGCTATGCTTATGTATCAAGAGTTTTTTTCTGAAGAAACACCTGAATCTTTAGGAATTAAGCCTGATGAATTTGTTGCTAATTGTTACATTAAATTTAAACAAGCATGTGAAGAGTTTCCTCAAAGAAATTATGAGATACAAGCTCAAGAGATGTTAGTTAAATGGGAGCTTGGAGATAAAGAAATTAGGAATTTATGGGAGAAGTTACTTAATTGGGTATATCTTGGTTATTCTAAAACTTATCAAAATTATAATCTTCCAAAATTTGATTGTGAGTTTTATGAATCTCAAATTTTTGATAAAGGTAAGGAAATTGTTTTAAAAGCTCTAGATGATAAGATTTCTGGTTTTTCAAAAGAGGATGATGGAGCTATTTTTATTGATTTAGAAGATAAAAATTATGGTAAAAAATATCTTTTAAGAGGAGATGGTACAACTCTTTATATGACTCAAGATATTTATTTAGCTCAATTAAAAGAAGAAAAATTCTCAGCTGACAAATACGTATTTATTGTGGGTAAAGAACAAGAATACCATTTCAATGTTTTATTTGAAATTCTATCTAGGTTAGGATTTGGTGGTGTTGATAAAAACTATCACTTTGCTTATGGATATGTGTATAATGAAGAAGGTAAAAAGTTTTCATCTCGTCTTGGAAACACAATTGGAGCAGATTTTGTTTTAGATGAAATGATAAAAAAAGCAAAAGAGAATTTACTTAATAAGGAACTAACTAAAAATTTACCTGAAGAAGAATTAGATAGACGTGCAAAGATAATTGGATTTGGAGCCCTCTCATTTACATTTCTAAAACAAAACCCACTCTCTGATATGAATTTCTCAATTGAAAATGCTCTATCTTTTGAGGGGGAAACTGGCCCATACTGTCAATATACTTATGCTAGAATTCAAAGTGTTAAAAGAAAAGCTAATTACAAAAAATCAAGTATTAACTATTCATTATTTGATGAGAGAGAAATTGAATTAGCTAAGTTAATTAAAGAATATCCTAGCATTTTAGAGGAGGCATCTACAAAGTATAAGTTATCTTCAATTGCAAATTATTCACTTAAGTTATCTCAAGGATTTAATGATTTCTACCAAAACTCTTCCATTTTAAAAGCAGAATCTCAGGATTTAAAACAAGCCAGATTAGAGTTATCTAATTTAATTGGTATTATTCTAAAAGATGCTTTATCTATTTTAAATATTGATGTCTTAGATGAGATGTAAAATAATTAAATTATTTTTTTAATTTAAGCAGCAATATATCCACTTTTAGAATTATAATTAGCTTTAGCAAATTCTTCTAAAATTAAATCTTTTTTATTTGATATTTCTGGATTTAATTTAATTATTTCCTCTAATGCCCTTTTTTCAAATTTTTCATTATTAATTAATCTTTGAGAATTTTCAATTATTTGAGTTTTAGCAATTGGAAAACATTTAGTTCTAATTAAATTACCACTTTGAATTTCATTTGTATCAATAAGGTAATCTATCATTTGGGCTAATTTTGATTGATAAAATCCTTCAGAATCAATATTTTTAATTGTTTTTTCCTCTCCATTTATTCTTAGAGTGTATATATATTCAAAAGATTGATTTCCTATATTTTCCATTTTTTATATATTTAAACAAATAGATCTTATTTTATAAACTTTATCTTTGTTGTAACTAAAAGTAACAACAACAATTTTTGTTTTAATTAACTCCTCTTCATTAATACAAAGTTTTTAAATATTGAAATTTAATATTCTCTTATATGCAAAAACTTTTTGATGTTGTTTTTGGACAAAAAGAATTTGATAAAACCAAAATTGAAGTTAGATTTGATTTAATTGATTCTTTTTTATCTATGCTCTCAATTGAGAGTATTGATGATTTTGAACAACTTGAGGCCTGTATCTACAAAATTAAAGATCAACTTAGAGTTAAATCTTCAAATTTAAATAAAGTAATCAAAGATCCAAATAAACCTTTAACTAAAAATAAAGTTCAAAAAGTTTTAAATTCTTTATATGAAATTCGAAATAACTTTTTAAATGAAGCATTTAAAGTTTTAGGTAAAGATTTACCTAAAAAAGATGTAATTAAATCTCCAAGGGAAGAAGTTTTAGTTGAAATTCCTGAAGTTATTGAGGAGAGTGTTGAGGAAGTAAAGGAGTCATTAAAATTTGATCCTCTATTATTTGAATCTCAAGACTTTAAAATCACTTTATCTCAAGATTCTACTCCCTATTTAATTGTCGAGTTTAAAAATTCTTTTAATTTAATTTTAATTAAATATTTAAGTTCATTTTTATTTGAATCAATTAATTCTCATGGTACAAACATAATTATTGAGAATAATAAGGCTTTAATTATTCCACGTTTTGTAAATGATTCAACATTACCTCAACTCCCTCAGATTTCAAATTCTAATTTAGATGAAATTTTTTCTAAAATTAAAAAAATTCAAAGTAGCGATGAAGTTGAATTTAAAGAAGAAGAATTAAAAGAATCAATTGATGAAAAAGAGAAAAAAGAAGTTGAAGAATTTAAAGAGTTAACAAGTAATGACCTTAAAAGAGAGAAAACTCTTAACAAAAAAGAAGAATCTCTTGACTCATTACTTGGTTCAATTGATGAAAAAAGTCAAGATCCAACTCCAAAACCTGACCCTAAAAAAGATGAAGATAAAATTATTTTAGAGAAGGTAGATGAAAAAATTGAACTTGAAAAAAAAGAAAAAAACATTTTAGAATCTCAAGGTATTGAAGTTGAAAAAGTTGAGGACTCTGAAAAACAAAATGATCTTGAAACAAAATCTACAAATTTAACAGTATATCTAGATGATCAAATTCATGTATATTTAAATGATAAATCGAAATCTTTTGGGGAAATTATAATTGAACACAATAGCGGCAAATCTTTTTCAAATCTTGAGGAATCTCAAATTTCATATCTAACTATATTTACAAAAATTTTTGGATCAATTTTATTTGAAACTCTCCAAGCTCATGGGACAAATATTATCTGGAATTCTAATGATACTAAATTACACATTATCCCAAGGTTACAAAATGACGTTTTAAATTTAACTTGGAATCCAAGAAAAGATTCAGAGGAATTTTTAGATCAAATTAAAAATAAACTTCTTCAGGCAATGAATAAATCTCTTGGGAATTCAGATGAGTCTAAATCTATTCAAGATACTTCTAAATCTCCTTCTCAAAAAGAACCTCAAAACTCAGATGATTTAAAGAGAAAAGCTCAAGCTTTACTTAATGAATTAAGAAAAATTCCTTAATTTAGATCTGATTTCAAATCATAGTATAAACCTTTATAAATTAATTTAAGTTTATTTTTTCTATGGATAAATTCAAAGAGATTTTAGATATTGAAAAAAAACATGCTACAAAAATCTCCAGAGTTCAAAAAGATGCTCAAAAAGAATTTGAATTAAAAAAATCTCAAATTCTAGAGAAAGAAGATTTAGAAAAAGAAGATTACAAATCTCAATTAATTAAAGATTTAAATTCTGAGAAAAAAAAATTAGAACTTGAATCTCAAAAGATTTTAAAATCTGCTCAAGAGAATGCAATTAAAATTCAGCAAAATGCTCAAATTGAAAAAGCTAAAAATTTAATTCTGGAGGCAATTAAAAATGTCTAGATTTAAACCCCTTTCCATGAAGGAAGCAAATATTTTCATTTTAGAAAAAGATTTAGAAAAAGTAGGTAGTATTTTATTTGATTTAAAGTTAATGGAGTTTTTCAAATTAGATAAAAAAGGTTTTGATGAGTTTGAACACAGTGATAACTCAAACTCTGCAGCTAAATTATTATCTTTAAGGTCAACAATTACATTTTTGAAAAAGTATTATTCTCATGATGAAGACAATTTATCTAAAAATCCAATTGATGAGGCTCACAAATTAAAAGATAAAATTGAAGAAATTGAAGATAAAATTTTATCTCATAAAGATGAATTTAAAAGGCAGAAAATCTTAGCTTCACTTAAAGTAAATCCAAGTGATTTAGATAAAAAATTAATTTCAGTTGGTTTTGTCTCAAAAGAAGATTCAGACAACTTAAAACTTTTAAAAAAAGAAAAATCTCTAATTAAAACATATGAACTTGAGGAGAGAGTTTACTTTACATATAAAAGTGATAAAAAAATTCCTTTCTCATTTAAAGAATTTTATTTACCTAAGAAAATAAAATTAGATTTAGCAGTTAAAATTAAAGATGAAGAATTAAAGTTATCTAAATTAAATGATGAGTTAAAATCTTTTGCAAATTCAAATTTAAAATCTCTTCAAAGAGAAGAATTAAAGTTATCTAAACAAACATCATTAATTGATGCAAAATCTAAATTTAACAAAACTCAGAACTTTACTGTATTAAATGGTTTCATTCCAAGTAAATATGTTAAAAAGTTGCAAAGAAATTTGGAGGAAGAGCTAGGTAATAAATTTGAATTAGACTTAAAAGATGCAAAAGGTGAACAAGTTCCAACTATGCTTAATAATTCCGGTTTATCTGGGAATTTTGAGAATTTACTTAAAATGTACTCTCTTCCAAGGTATGGAGAATTTGATCCAACTTTGTTAATGTTTTTAGTTTTCCCTCTATTTTATGGATTTGTTTTAGGAGATTTTGGTTATGGTTTAATTTCATTAATTGTTTTTACACTTGCTAAATTAAAAATGCCAAAAATTAAAGAATTTCTTTCAATTCTTCAAATCTCCTCTATTTCATCTATGATTTTTGGAATTATTTATGGAGAATACTTTGGTTTTGAACCATATCACCTATTTACAAGAATGGAACATCCTGAAACTCTTTTAGCTATTGCAATTATTTTCGGTTTTATTCATTTAAATATTGGTTTAATTGTTGGTTTTTTTAATGAGATTGGACATAATATTAAACATGCAATTTTTGACAAATTAGCTTGGATTGTACTTCAAGTAGGTGTTGGTTTACTTGCAGCTGGAACTATTTTATCTCTTGGTTCAGTTTTCACATTACTTGGCTCAATCATTTTTGTAATTTCAGTAATTATGCTTGTAATTGGTCATGGTGTAATGGGTATTATTGAGATTCCCTCATTTTTCACAAATGCTCTATCTTATGCAAGACTTATGGCTGTTGGGATTTCATCAGTTGTTATTGCAATTTTAGTTAATGAATATTCCATGTTTTTTTTCTCTAAAGGAATCTTTGGAGCAATTGGTGGAATTTTATTATTTACTATTGGACATATATTTAATATTATCCTTGGAAACTTTGAATCATTCCTACACACTCTAAGGCTTCATTATGTTGAATTTTTTACTAAATTCTATTCTGGAGGAGGTAGGGAATTTGAACCTTTTGGAAAACATCTTCATAATGAAGATAATTGAATTAATATTTTAAATCAAAAATTATTTAAAATATCGTTTTTTATTTTATTTTATGATTAAATTTTTTATTTCATTTTTATTCTTAATTCCAATGTCTTTTTCATATATTGATCCCGGAACTGGGGGGTATTTAATTTCTTCAATTTGGTCTTCAATTGTTGGTTTTTTTGCTCTTTTAATTGGTGTTATAATTAGATTTTTTAGACATACTCTAAAAACTTCTATTTTCAATTTTTATTTAAAATATAGAATCTTATCTTCAATTATTTATATTTTCTTACTATTTTTAATTTCATATTTAATTTATCTTTTATTTTTCAATTATTCTTCAGTTGGAGGTTTAATTTCTCCAATTTCAGATGATGAGGGAGTTCAATTAGAGCATTATAATGATTTTTATTTTCTATATCATGGAGGATTATATAATCAAGATGGAGTTGAAGTTAAATCTTGGAATTTTAGTTATTTATCTTTAATTGATTCTGAGGGTTTTTATTATGCTCAGGAACATTATGAATCTTCTTATTGGGGTAAATTTCATTTTAATGGGAGTCCAATTTGGTTAAAACAAGTTCCAATTCATCATGAAATCTATGAATCTTTAGATAAAAATTATATTTATACAATGACTAAAGAAGTTCAAAGTTATAATGGACGTGAAGTTGAATTTGATGTAATTTTAAAATTTGATAAAGATGGAAATTTAATTGAGAGTTTTTCATTATGGGATAATTTGGAAGAATTTCAAAAATGGCATAATAAATTAGAACTTGATAATCCAATTAATACTATTTTGCCTGAAAATCATAAAAAAGAAAATAGGTCTATTTGGGGAGGATATTATGATTATTACCATTTAAATTCATTTAGCGAAGTTCCAAAAAACTCTAAAGAAGGTTTACATCCAGCATTTAATGAAGGAAATTGGATTTTATCTTTTAGGCATGGTTCTATGGTATTTATTATTGATAAAGATTCAAAAGAAGTTTTATGGAGAGGAATTTATAATCAAATTGATGGAAATATTGAAGGTCAACATGCAGCTCAAATGGATATAAATGGAAATATTTTACTTTTTGATAATGGTAGATATAGAGAGAAATCTAGAATTTTAGAAATTAATCCTATTGATTTATCCTCAAGAGTTTTATATGAAGATGATTCTTTTTTTACTGGATCTCAAGGGTATGTTCAATTCTTAGATAATGGTGATATGTTTATTACTCAGAGTGAATTAGGTAGGATTTTTGAAGTTAATAATGAGGGAAATATTATTTGGGAATATTTAAAACCAGTTAATGGAAATAGGACTCAGGTTGATCCAATTGAGTTAGAAGTTTATAGGACCTATAAATATAATACTAGCTTTATTGAGAATTTATTAAATAATTAAAATGTCTTTCAAATCCTTTATTAAAAAAATAAATAAAATTGCAAATCAAGATAATTTATCTAAAGAAGATCTCAAAACAGGGTTAATTAAAAATACTACTAGTATTAAAGGAAATATTTTATTTAATGGAATATTAATGAATTTAAATGGAGATATTATTAAAAATTACAAATTTCAAAATTTAGGGATACTATATAAAAATTTTTACTTAGCTCAAGAGAAATATGAAGGTTCTAGGTGGGGTTTATTTGATAAAAAAACTGATAAAAAAATTTGGATTAAAAAAGAAGCTATTCATCATGAGATTTTAATATCTCCAAAAGAAACAATTTTTACTTTTTCTAAAGAAACAAAACTCTATAAAAATAGAGAAGTTGATTTTGATACAATTTTAGAATATAATTTTAATGGAGATTTACTTTCCACATATTCAATATCTGAGAATTTAATTAAGTTTCAGAAATATCACAACAAACTTGAACTCGATTTCAAACCTCTTCCTTTTTTTAAAGAAAAAAAAAGAAGAAATTCAAAATCTCCTTGGGGAGGATACTATGATTATTATAGATTAAATTCTATGCAAATTATTCCTGAAAATAAATTAAGTGACACCGACAATAGATTTCAGCAAGGGAATTGGTTATTATCATTTAGACATGGTTCATTAATTTTTATTTTAGATAAAAATTCTAAAGAAATAGTATACTCTCTAAATCAATTTTCAATTAAAAATCAAATTCAAGGACAACATAGTGTTCAATTTTTAGAAAATGGTAATATATTAATTTTTGATAATGGAAGATATAGAGAAGAATCAAGAATAATTGAAGTTGATCCTATAAGTTTAGAAATTAAATTTGAATATAAAAATGAATCTTTTTTTTCAGAATCTCAAGGCTATGTTCAAAAAATTAATTCAAAAACTTATTTAATTACTCAAAGTGAAGCTGGAAAAATATTTTTAATTGAAAATAAAAATAACTCTTGGGAAATTACTTGGGAGTATATTAATAAAGAACTTCAAAATAAAAATAATTCTAATTATCCTAATTCTTATGGATATCCTCAATGGATTTATAGGGGATTATATTATAAATAGATTATTTTATTACTCCTATTTATTTATTACAAATCTTTTTAAAATAAAAATATTATAAAATGTATATGAAAGTAAATAATTTATACAAAAAAGCTCAAAGTTTACCACTTAACACTATTGTAATTGCAATTTTAGTGGTAATTGTTTTACTAGTAATTATTGTTGCCTTTACAGATAATTTCACTGGTACAAATGAACAAATTGGAGATGCTGCAGGGTGTTCAGTAACTAATCCTATTGTTAGTGTTAAATATTCAGAGGCTGAATGGTATGAAGGAGAACAAAGAACAGGTTATGAAAAAGTAACTGGATTCCTTTCAAGAGATGAAGATGATGATGGTATTAATGAATACTGTTATGGAAAATTAAAATAATTTTTTTTAACTAAATACTTTTTAATTCTTGAAAAATAAATTCAATTTATTTTTAATTTATATTTCTAAAAGAAACTATCTAGGGTTTTAACATTTTTAATTCCAGATAAACTTCTCTCTATCATATCTTCACTAAAATCTTTTCTAATTAGAATTTCTTTAATTGAATCTTTATTCATTTCACTAAATTCAAATTGAGTTTCTTTATCTACTGGCATTTTTCTAAATGTATTTAGAACTTCAACCCAAGTATGATTAAAATATGAATGCCAATCAAGAGTTTTATATAATTCTTCTTCACGTCCCCTATACTCTTTAATCATCTTTATTGCTTTTTTAGGTCCAATTCCTTTAATTCCTCCAGGATTAAAATCAGTTCCACATAAAATTGCTACATGTATTAATTCTTCTTGACTTAGACCAAGCACTTCTAGGTTTTTACATAGATCATAATATTCAATTGAAACATCTTTATATTGAGATGTCCCAGGTATTTTTCTTTTACCTCCAACAGATAAATTTCTAATTAAATATTTTGCTCCAAAAAGTAATGAATCAAAATCTTGAGATGCAGATGCAAATAAATCTCCCTTCTGACTTAGGTATGCAGCTTGTGCTTCTCCCTCCGAGGGTGCTTCAATTACAGGAAATCCAAATGCTTTAATTAATTCTTTACTCTCCTCAATCATGAAACTCTCAAGTTTAGTTGTACCTGATGCATACTTTCTTGCTTCCTCCATCAACCCCATGTCAATTGCTTCTTTATATTTCTTATCTGCTTCAATTTTTTTCTCAGCTCTAAGTTCTCTTTCTCTCTCTTTTAATTTAGGTGCAATTCCATCAAAAACAAAAACAGGTTTAATTGAATTTTTTTTAAAGTAAACTAATCTATTAAATAATCCTTTTAGATGTGAGGTTATATTTCCTTTGGAATCAGTTAATGGATTCCCATCGCTTTGTCTAATTGATGCTAAAAATTGGTATAACATATTAAAAGAATCAATTGCAATTTTTTTATTATTTAATTTCTCAATTGAAATTTCATCATACTCTAGAATATCTTTAAGAGCAACTCCCATATTTAGAAATTTATTTTTTGAATTTATAAATCTTGTTAACTTTAGGTGTGTAACTCCTAAGAGACAATTGGAAAAATATATAAATCAATAATTTCAAAAATTATTATGACTGAATTCAAAGAGCAAGTTAAAAAAGGATTCCAAGCATGTAAAGATGACATCTCAACGCTCTTTGATGAAAATAATAAATTAAATTCAAAAATTGACATTCTAACAACTGAAAATTTATCATTAAAATCAGAATTATCTGAGATTAAATCAATTCTAAATTCCTTTAAAGATGAATTTAAAAATTTATCTCAAGAATTAAAAGAAACTAAACAAATTGTACCTGAGATTCAACAACAAGTACAATCAACGCCAATTTCTCAAAAACCAATCCAATCTCAACCAACTCTTCCAGCAGATCCATATGAGGCTCTTTTAGCATTTAAAGCAAAAACAAATAAGAGAGATATGTTAAAACAAAAAATGCTCTCAATGGTTGGTGAAAATGGTTTAAATTTAGCAGAATTAAAATTTATGATTGTTGATCATTTTAAATATTGTTCTAAGGCAACATTTTATAATTATTTAAAAGAATTAGAACTTGAGAGACACATTAAAATTGAGAGAGAACATTCTAAAAATATTGTCTATTTATCTCATCTAACTAAAGAAATTTGAAGTTTTTTAATCAACTTCAGTAGGATATTCAAAAGGTAATTCAATTATTTTAATTCCTTTCATTTTTAAAGTTTTTTCAAGTAATGGTTTGAATTCTTCCTTTGATTCAACTTTAAATCCTTGTGCTCCAAAACTTTGGGCAAGTTGTATAAAATCTGGGTTTGGTAAATCTAGTCCAAATTCATCAAAACCTGCATGAGCCTGTTTAACTTTAATCATTCCATATGAATTATTATTTATTAAAACTATGGTCATATCAATTCCTAATCTTACTGCAGTTTCTAAATCTCCAAGATTCATTAAAAATCCTCCGTCTCCGGTAATTGTAACAACATTTTGTTCTTTATTTAGAAATTTTGCCATCATTCCAGTTGAAACTCCAGCACCCATTGTTGCAAAAGTATTATCAAGTAATACTGTATTTGGGAAGTGAGTTTCATAGTTTCTTGCAATCCAAATTTTATACCATCCATTATCAAGAGCTAAAATGTCTTTTTTATCTAAGACCTCTCTTAATTCTTTAACAAATTTTCTTGGCATCATAATTTTATTAAATTCTTCCTTTTCCATAGAATTTATTTTTTTCTCTTTTTCAATTCTACTAATTTTATAGATATTTTCATGATTCCAGTTTTTAGTATTTAATTTAACTTTTTCAGCAAGTCTCCAAAATAAATTTCCTATATCTCCAATAATCTCATGTTCTGGAGCATATACTTCATCAACTTTGGCTTCATAATAATTTATATGTACTGTTTTAGTTTCTCCAATATTTACAAAGTTAGTTGGTTTTTCTATTACATCATGACCAATTGCTAAAATTAAATCTGCTTCTTTAACTGCCTTATGAACACCATCATTATCACTTAATGCAGCAGTTCCAATATATTGTTTTAAGGTTTCATCAACAACACCTTTCCCCATTTGAGATTCAAAAAATGGAATATTATATTTTGTTACAAACTTAGTTAAGTATTTTGAAACTTGTTTTCTATTAGCTCCAGCTCCAATTAATATTATTGGTTTTTTTGCTTTTTCTAAATCTTCAATTAACATTTCAAATGCTCTATCTTCAACAACTGGTCTTCTAATTTTTTGAATTGGAAGAGGTTTTAAATTAGAATCTGCATATTCTGAAGCTATATCTTCTGGTAATTCAATATGTACTGCACCCATTCTCTCATTTAATGCTAGTTTAAATGCTTGTCTAATTGTTGTTGTAATTTTATTAGCATTTTTAATTTGTGTAGCCCATTTTGTAAGGGGTTCCATCATTGAGACAACATCTATAATTTGAAATTCACCTTGTTTAGATTTTTTAATTGGTTTTTGTCCAGTAAGTAAAATTACAGGCAATGCATTTAATTGAGCATACCCTACACCAGTAACTAAATTAGTTGCACCAGGTCCAAGAGTTGATAATGCAATTCCAGGTTTTCCTGTATATCTGGCATAAGTTGCAGCCATAAAAACTGCAGATTGCTCATTTCTTGTTAATATTAATTTTATGTTTGAATTTTTTAATGAATTCAAAAAATCTAAATTCTCTTCTCCAGGAATTCCAAAAATATATTCTACACCTTCATTTTCAAGAGCTTTTACCATTAAATCACTTCCTTTTATTTTATTCATTTTCATATCTCCAATTTTGGTTTATAACTAAGACTTTTTCTTCAGTAAAATCTTTCATTGCATAAGCAATCCCTTCTCTTCCAAATCCTGATTCTTTAATTCCACCATAAGGCATATTATCTACCCTAAATGTTGGAAAATCATTAATTATAATTCCAGCTACATCTAATTTTTCAAAAGCATCAAAAATAATTTGATTATTGTTTGTAATAACTCCTGCTTGTAATCCAAACTTAGATTCATTTATTTTTTCAAATCCTTCTTGAGAATTTTCAACTTTATATAAATTAACAATTGGACCAAAAGCTTCTTCCTCAGTAACATTTAATCCTTGAGGTGTATTCTCTAAAACAATTGGTTTTAAATTTGCTCCATCTCTTTCAATTGAAGTTAGTAATTTAACTCCTTTATCTTTTGCTTCATTAACCCAATTCTCAATTCTAATTGCATTTTTTTCATCAATTAAAGAAGACATAATGGAAGTTTTATCAAGGGGAGATTTTGGGAATAAACTTGCTAACTTTAAAATAAATTTCTCTTTAAATTCAGTATATATTTCTTTGTGAACAATTAATCTTTGAATTGAAATACAAATTTGACCTGCATTCATAAATGATCCTAATACTGCTTTTTCAACTGCAAAATCTAAATCTGCATCTTTATGAATATAAAGGGCAGCATCTCCTCCTAATTCTAAAACTACTTTCTTTTTTGAAGCTCTTTTTTTCAAATCCCATCCAATTGCAGGAGATCCAGTAAAAGATAAAACTGAAATTCTTTTATCTTCAACAAGTAAATCTCCTACTTTTCTAGACATAGGTAAAACTTGAAATAAACCTTTAGGTAATTTTGTTTTGTTAAATATTTCAGCAAGTTTTAATGAAGTTAATGGTGTTGCTGAAGCTGGTTTTAAAATAATTGGAGATTTTGTTGCAATTGCAGGTGCAACTTTATGTGCAACTAAATTTAGTGGAAAATTAAAAGAGGAAATCCCATAAACAATTCCTGCTGAAAAACTTTTTACAATTCCGATTCTTTTTCCACTTGAAGAAGTTACATCTAAATTTAAAACTTCTTCTTTCTTAGTTGCAAGCTCTTGTGCTGCAATTTTAAAAGTTGAAATTCCTCTATCTATTTCTCCTAATGCTTGGCTAATTGGTTTTCCTCCTTCAAGTGCTAAAATCCTAGCCATTTCTTCTTTATTTTCTTTAATCTCCTCTGCAATAAACTCTAATGCATCAACAATTTCATAAGTTTTTAAACTTTTAGCTTCTTCAAATCCTTTTTGAGCAGAGATAATTGCATCTTCAACATCTTTTTCAGATGCCATATAAACTTTATCAATTAGAGTATTATCAAATGGATTAATTATTTCTAATTCCTCATTTGACTTTCTAAATTCGCCGTTAATATAAAATTCTTTAACCATTTTTTATTAAACTTTAATTTATACTTTAAATATTTTTTAATACGAAATCTTTTACTTTTTCAAATTGAGTATCTCCAAAAAAAGTTTCAATAACTTTTCCTTCTTGAAATGCTACAAATGTAGGATACATTTTAACTTGAAATATCTCTAAAACTTCTCTAATATTTTTTTCATTAACTTCTGCAATTGTCAGGTGTGAGTTTTCTTTGGCATGATCTTCCATCCAAGGCATTGCTTTTTCACAAAATGGACATTGTGTTTTATGAATCATTATAATTGATTTTTCTTGACTAATTACTGATTTGAATTCTTCTTTATTTTGTATTTTTTTTAATTTCATTTTTATAATTTTATTTTATTTTTTCTTTTTCCAATATTTTATTTATTGAAATAATATAACTTGATTTTCTTAATGAAAGCTTATCTTCTAAATTTAATTCTAATATATTTTGATATGCTTTAATTATAATTTTTACATAGTATATTTTCTTCTTGAGTATTCATTTTTATTTTCTTTAAAAATTAATTTTATATTTTAAAGTTTTCCAACTAAATCTAATCCAGGTCTAATTGTTTCTGCGCCTTCTTTCCATTTTGCAGGACAAGCCATCCTCGGATTTTTTCTTGCAAAAATTAATGCATCAATTTTTCTCATTAATTCTTCTGCATTCCTTCCAATTGGTTCATCACTAATTTCAATTCCTTTGATTAATCCTTCAGGATCGATGATAAATGTGGCTCTATCTGAGAGTCCTTCTTCTTCTCTTAATACTTCATATGCTTTTGAAATTTTAAGATTTGGATCTGCAAGCATAGGATATTTAATTTTTTTAATCTTTGGAGAATTATCATGCCATGCTTTATGAACAAAATGAGTATCTGTTGATACTGACAATACTTCTACTCCCTTTTCTTGTAATGTTTTATATTTTTCAGCTAAATCCTCCAATTCAGTTGGACATACAAATGAGAAATCTGCAGGATAGAAAAATAGAACTACAAATTTTCCTTTATATTCATCAAGAGATACTGTTTTAAAATCTCCATCTTTAAATGCTTGTGTTTCAAAGCTTGGTGCAATTGTATTTAATTTTACCATTTTTATTTTTATTAAGGTCATTGTTTACTTTGTTTTTAGAAATACTAACTCAATTTTTTTAATTTCTATTTAATTGTTGAGTTTATTTTAAAAGTTTAATTTAAAACAAAGCTAAATTTGACTCTTGTAGAAAAATATATTTTTATTTATTTATATATGTGATTAGATATTGCACAGCACCTTTATTTTTTCACCCTTTAAATTATTCTTTTTTTTATTATTAATTCACATTTTTCCTATTCTTAAGTAAACATTTATAAATTATTTAGGAGGTATTATCTCTATGAATAAAAAATTAGAATCTAAATTCTCTTATTCTAGTAATGAGTTTGAGGTTGGATCTGTAGGTAAAGTTTTTCTTATTTCAAATACTAATACAAATTCATTTCATTTAGATAATCAATCTTTTCCTATTATGCCAGATCCAAACCTTGGAAATGATGAAATTCAGAATTATTTTAATACCTCTATTTTTATATCTGGTTATGCTAGATCTACTTATTTTAATTTTGATTTAAATGAAAATGAAGAGTTTATGGGGTCTGGAGCATATTATGCAAGACCTGGAGGAACTATTTTTATTGATTCGCCCTCTTCTTTTAGGCACTCTTTTAAAGATTTAGATTTAGTTAAAGTAAATGAGTGTTTAAAATCTAGAGGTTATAATATTGAACTTCCTAATACTGATCTTATTGAACAACTAAATTTATTTTAAAAAATTAAAATGAATATTTTATTTCACCCTAAATATTTATAAAGTTTTTATCTTTTTCTTAATTATAATGGCACAATTTAATGATAGAGATTATGTTAAAGTTGAACTTGATTTATATGCAAATGGCAAATTAGTTCAAACAACAAATAAAAAGAAAGCAGAAGAAAACAAAATTGAAGCAAAAGATTCAGTTTTTGAACCTCAAACAATGGTTATTGGTAAAGGAGCTTTACTTGTTGCTTTAGATGAGGATATGAAAAAAAATGCAAACTTAAATGAAAAAAGAACTTTAGAGTTAAGTGTTGAAGATGCATTTGGAAAAAGAAAAAAAGAATTAATTAAAACATTTCAAAAAAAAGTTTTCACTGAACAAAATTTAAGAGTAGTTCCTGGTGTTACTTATGATTTTAATGGTATGTTTGGAACAGTTAAATCAGTTGTTGGTGGAAGAGTTATGGTTGATTTTAATAATCCTCTTTCAGGAAAAGATATTAAAGTTGAATATAGTATTGTTGAAAAAGTTGAAGATATAAAAGAGAGAATTACTTTCATTTTCAAAACAATTTTAAAAATGCCTGAATCTATTTACAAATTAGAATCAAAAGATAAAGAAGTTACACTAAAAATTCCAAAAGAATTATTTGTAATGAAAGATCAATTAACTAAAACTTTTGAAGAGTTTTTATCTGATTTTAAAGATTTAACTTTTAAATTTGAAGAATTAGAAAAACCAAAAAAATAATTTTTTAATCTTTTATTATTTTTACTTTAATTTACTATTTTTATACTTGATTTTATTGTTGTCTATTTCTAAAATACAAATCTTTAAAAAGGATTTTAATGTAATTTTTTATATAAATTTTAGTAAAAAATGGACAGCTTAATTAAAAATGCAGTTAGTAGTCAAGAAATTGACAAGTCTTCTTTTAACCAAGATGATGAAGAATTAATGAATATTCTTAAACAACACCAAGCTAGAATTAAAGTTATTGGTGTTGGAGGTGGAGGGAATAATACTCTTGATAGAATTACAGAAATTGGTATTGAGGGTGCAAAAACAATTGCAGTAAATACTGATGCTCAAGATTTAATTGAAACTAAGGCTGATAAAAAAATTCTAATTGGGAAAGAATTAACTAAAGGTTTAGGTGCAGGTGCTGCCCCTAAAGTTGGTGAAGAATCAGCAAGAGAACAAGAAAATGACTTAAAACAAGCAATGGCTGATTCTGATATGATTTTTATTACCTCAGGTATGGGAGGAGGTACTGGAACTGGAGCTGCCCCAGTTATTGCTGAGATTGCAAAAAAATCCGGGGCTTTAGTTGTTGGAGTTGTTACTGTACCTTTTGCAATGGAAGGATCAAGAAGATATGAAAATGCTCTTTTAGGTCTTGAAAAAATGGAGAGACATGTAGATACTTTAATTGTAATTCCAAATGAAAAACTTTTAGAAATTGCACCTAACTTACCACTTCACACTGCATTTAAATTAGCTGATGAAGTTTTAACTAATGCTGTTAAAGGAATTACTGAACTTGTTACTAAAAATGGTTTAATTAATCTAGACTTTGCAGATATTAAAGCTGTTATGAGTGATGCTGGAATGGCAATGATTGGTCTTGGAGAATCTGATTCTGAAAATAGATCTGAGGAAAGTGTAGAGAGAGCATTAAATAATCCTCTTTTAGATGTTCAATTAAATAATGCCTCTGGTGCTCTAGTTAATGTAACTGGAGGTCCTGATATGACTTTAGAGGATGCAAAAAAAATTGTTGCTAAAGTTTCAGAAACTCTTGATGAAGATGCAAAAATTATTTGGGGAGCTCAAATTGTTGAGGATCTAAATAAAGTAATTAAAACTATGGTTGTAATTACTGGAGTTAAATCTGATCAAATCAGAGGAAGAAAAAGAATTGAACAAGCTAATGCTAAATTAGATGATGAATTAGGATTAGAATTTATTAGATAAATTTTAATTTATTTTTATTTCTATAAAAGAAAGTAAACCTTTAAAAAGGCAAATATCTTAGTTTTAATAAATGAGCGTCTCAAAATCAATCTCTGATATGAAGAGGGTTTGGAAAGTTACTAAAAAACCTTCTAAAAAAGATTACTTTCAAACTTTAAAAATTGTTATAATTGGTTTGGTAATTATAGGTGTTATCGCTCTATTTATGGAGTTTTTAAACATACTTGTATTTAAGCCACTATTTAGTTAAAATGGAACATAGTTATTTTATTGTTAGATGTGCACCAGGAAAAGAAGATAAATTTATGGATAATGCACATAAAATTATTTCAAAAAAAGAAGATCATGGTGTTTATTCACTATTTAGACCTGAAGTTGTAAAGGGATATATCTTTGCAGAAGGAGAATCTTTAACAAAAATCGTTGATGTTTTCAGAGCAGTTCCAAATTCAAAAGGAGTAATTAGAAAAGAAATTGATTTTGCAGAACTTGAACAATACTTTAACAAGGAAGCTGAGAAAATTAATGTAAATGAAAGAGATATCATTGAAGTTATTTCTGGTCCATTTAAAGGAGATCAAGGAAGAGTTACAAGAATTGTTCCTGGGAAAGATGAAGTTGTAATTGAGCCGCTAAACTCACCAGTTCCAATTCCAATTACATTATCTCTTGATGATGTAAGAGTTGTTGAACAAAAAAAAACTGAGGAATTATAAAAATGTCTACAAAATTAAATAAATTTGAAAAAGCAAGATTATTTTCAGCAAGAGCTGCAGAAATTGCAGAAGGTGCTCCAACTAAATTAGATTTAGAAAAAGAGGGCCTATCTATGAAATTGTCAAGAGACTACATTAAAATTGCTCAAAAAGAATATGAATTAGACCTTTTAGATTTAGAATTATATAAAAAAGAAATTTCTAATTCTTAAATATTATTTTAATAAAATTCTAAACTTTTATATATATTAATTAATAAATATTTTTTATGCAATTAATTTCTCAAGAAAAAGATATTTATGAGTTTAAAATTGATCACTTAGAGGATTTATGGGTTTTAAGTGAGTTTATAACTCCAAATAACATAATCTATTCTAAAACCATGCGTAAAGTTGCAATTGGTAATGATAAAACTAAACAAGTAACTAAAATTATATATATTGAATTAAAAGTTAACAAAACTTTATTTGATTCAGAATTATTAAGAATCCAGGGAGATATATTAAATGAAACAGAATTCACTGCAGTTGGTCAATCTCACACACTTAGTTTTCAAGTTAATGATACAATTAAAATCAAAAAAGATCAAATATTAAAATATGAAGAAAAAATTCTAAATAATGCTCTAAATTCAAAAAAATCACTTAACTTAGGTGTTCTCTTTGATAAAGATGAATTAATTTTATTTGAATTCTCAGAATTTAATTTTAAAGTATTAACTCATGAAAAAAATTTAGGTTCAAAAAAAGGATATTCCTCACAAATAATTAATGATGAAGAAGAAAAATATAAAATCATTGAACCAATGTTTAGAAAGAATTATTCCAATATTATTTTGGCAGGCCCTGGTAATTTTAAAGATAAATTGAAAAAATATTTAGATTCAAAAGGAATCAAATCATTAAGTTATCACTTTTATGATGTTTCACCAAATTTAGTTCAAAAGTTAATTACAAAAATTTTTGAATCAGGTATTTTAGAAGAAAATCAAATTTCAAGAGAACAAACTTTAATTGACGAGTTGTTACTCAATATTGAAAAAAATGAGAAGTCTAGTTATGGTTTTGAGAATTCATATAATTCTGTTATAGAAGGATCAGTTGAAAAACTTTTAATTTCAACTAAACTAATTTCAAAATATAAAGATGATAATAAATTTAATGAATTACAAGAATTATTTCATACACTAGAACAATTAAAAGGAGAATTAATTATAATTAATTCAAAACACGAACCTGGTCAAATTCTTGATGGTTTGGGTTCTATTTGTGCAATTTTAAGATATTAATTCCAGGTACTGAAGTTATGCAGTTTTTTAGAAATTGAAAAGTTCCACTCGAACTTGCTAATAATATTTTGTGAGTAGTGAGAATTTATTTTGAAAGGTTTTCAATTGGATTTATTTCCCCAAATGAATCCAGAA
>CAXPJQ010000025.1:0-13994 GCA_964217375.1 Bdellovibrionales bacterium
ACGCTCTTCCGATCTGATTTTCTTTAACAATATCAGCTGTAACTTCTGACCTTTTAATAAACCATTGTTCTGCAGCTCTATATACAATAGGAGTTTTAAATCTCACAGGTATCCATGTTGTTGGAGATGTAAAACTCCTATTGTATATAGAGCTGCAGAACAATGGTTTATTAAAAGGTCAGAAGTTACAGCTGATATTGTTAAAGAAAATCAAAATGTTAAATGGTTTCCAGATTTTGCAAAATCAATTTTTAATAATTTAACTCAAAAGGCTGGAGATTGGGCAATTTCTCGTCAAAGATATTGGGGAATCCCTCTTCCAATTTTTGAAGATGAAGAAGGTAACTTTAAAGTATTTGGTTCAAAGGAAGAACTTGAATCTGCAACTAAAACTAAACTAGATGACATTCATAGAGACGACTTGAAAAATCTAACTATTAAACTTGAGAATGGAAATATTGCAAAACCTGTTCCTTTCATTGCTGATGTTTGGTTTGATTCTGGTTGTGCATCTTTTGCCTCTCACTATGGAGAAGGGTTATCTTTTGATGAAATTATTGATAAATATTATCCTATAAAATGGATTACTGAGGGTCAAGATCAAATTAGAGGTTGGTTTTCATCATTATTTAATGTTGGTTTCATTACAACTGGAAAAGTACCTTATAATCAAGTATTATATCAACAATTTATTATGGCAAAAGATGGAACTAAAATGTCTAAATCTCTTGGAAATGGTATTGATGGTAATGAGGCTATTGAAAAATATGGTGCAGATGCAACAAGATATTACCTTTTAACAAAAAGGGCGCCTGAGGATCAAATTAATTTTAATGAAGATGAATTCTCTTTAGTATTTGGTTTTTTCAATACTTTAGAAAATGTATTTAAATTTACAAATTCTTCTCTTGAGAATGTAAATTCAAATCTTCCTAATTTAAATAACCTCTTAGCTGAAGATAAATGGATTTTACATAAATTCAATTCAGCTTTAAACCAATACATTCATAACATTGAAAATATGAAATTACATTTAGGGTTTAAAGAAATTGAGAGATTTGTAGTTGAAGATTTTTCAAAAACATATTTAAAGTTAGTTAAAGATAGAGTTGAAGAAAAAGAAGATGATTTACTCTCAATTTTATCATACATTCTAAGAAATATTTTAATTACACTCTCTCCTGCAATTCCGTTTAAAACTGAAGAATTATATCAACAACTCTTTGATAAAAAAGAATCTATCTTTTTAGAAGAGATGCCAAAAGTTGATACTAATTTAATTAAAGAAGTTGAATCTCAAAACATTCATAAAAACTTTGAACTTGCTCAGGAAATTGTTCAGGCAACTCTAAATTCCAGGGAGAAAGTAAAAATTGGAGTTAGATGGCCATTGAGTGAAATTAATGTAATTTCCTCAAACTCTGCAATTTCTGCAGAATTAAAAGTATTTGAAGATTTAATTAAATCTCTAACTAATATTGTTAAAATATCCTATGATACTGATGACATTGAAATGGATTATAACATTAAACCAAACTTTCCTAAATTAAAGGAAGACTTTGAAAATCCAGGTTTTGCAATTGGTATTATTAATAAAAATAAATCTCAGATTTTATCTGATTTAAAAAATGGTGTTACTGAGTCTCAAATTGAGAGTCTTACTTTAAATTACGATACTCACTTAATTAAAGAAATTAAATTAAGTGATGATTTAATTAGTTCAGAATTTAGTTCCGGGTCAATTATTTTACACACTAAACAATCTCAAGATTTATTAGATCAAGGATATCTAAGGGAGTTAATTAGAAGAATTCAAGCTTCAAGAAAAGATTTAGGATATCAAAAAGAAGATAAAATTACAATTTCCTTTTTTGGATCTGAGCAATACCTTCTTGATTTAATTGGAACTAATTTAGATTTAATTATGAAAAAAACAGGTATTGAGGAAGTAATTGACTCCAAATTAGAGAATTCATTTAACTTTGATATTAAAGGTAAAACTTTAGTTTTATCTTTTGATTGAATTTTATCCCTACTAAAATTCAAAGTTTTCTAATTTTATCCCTACTAAAATTCAAAACTTTTATAAATTTAGACTTCTTATATAATATATGTATGTTCAAAGAGATTTAGAGACTAAAATAAATCCTTTTCTTCAAGAGAAAGAAATAATTGCAGTAATTGGTCCAAGACAGGTTGGAAAAACTACCTTAATTAATAATATTCTTGACAAATTATCTAATTCTAAAATAAATAGAGTTAGTTTTGATAATCCTAATATTTTAAATTTATTTGAAGAAGATATTAATTCTTTTATTGAAAAACATGTAACTGGATTTGATATTCTTTTTATTGATGAAGTTCAATATTCTAAACTCTCAGGTAAACATTTGAAATTTATTTATGATTCTCAAGATATTAAGATATTTATCTCCGGATCCTCAGCATCTGAACTCTCAATTCATTCATTAAAATATTTAGTTGGAAGAATTTTAATTTTCAAGTTATTTCCTTTTTCATTTAATGAATTTCTTAAATTTAAAGATGTTAAACTTCAAAAGATTTATTTAGAGGCAAATTTTAAGGAAACAATTAATCTTGAGTTAAATAAATTATTAAAAGAATTTATTATATATGGTGGATATCCAAAAGTAGTATTAGCTAAAACTAATGAGATGAAAGAGATTTATCTTCAAAATATTTATGAAACTTACATTTTAAAAGAAATTAAAGAGATATTAAATATCTCTGAAGAAAAATATTTAATCAAATTAATGAAATATTTATCACTTCAAATTGGAAATATTATTCAATATGACTCTGCATCTCAAGCTTCAGAATTAAATTTTGAAAAAGCTAAAGAGTATTTATCAATTTTAGAAAAAACTTACATTTCAAAATTAATTTCAACCTATCACACTAATAAAACAACTGAATTAGTTAAGGCTCCTAAGAATTTTTTCTTTGATAGTGGGTTTAGAAATGTAATTTTAAATAATTTTCAAGAAGAGAGGCAAGATATTGGAGAATTATTTGAAAATTTTATTTTCTCAGAATTAATTAAAAATGGTTTTGAACCTAAATATTGGAGATCAAAATCTAAAGCTGAGGTTGATTTCATAATTGAAAAGAATTCAAAAATTATTCCAATTGAAGTTAAATATGATTTGAAGCAACCTAAAACAACTAAATCTTTTTTATCTTTTCTTGAAAGATATTCTCCTGATACTTCAATAATTACTACATTAAATTTAGATCTTGAGATTGAAAAAAATAATTTGAAGATTAAATTTATTCCATTTACAAAATTAATTCAAAACTTAAATTAATTTTCTTTTAATCCAACAAAAATTACTTCTTCAGGTTTTTTAGAATTATATCTTATTATAATTTCATCTCCTAATTTAATTTGTTTATCTAGATACTTAATTTCAGTATTATATATTTTAGATTTAATTCCATTTAAATATTCAATTTGTATAGAACTTAGTGCATCTAAGACTGCAGATGTTTTTTCAAATGATTTTGTTTCATCAAAAATTACTTTTGCAGTTGTTTCAATTTTACATCTTCTCTCTTTTCTAATATATGTAATATATTTCCAAAACATTACAATCCAAATTACATTTAATCCTATGATCTCAGTTGTTATTTTAGGAAAAGAAGCTGGAGTAATAAAAGTTGAAATTAAAAAAAAGACTATTCCTGCTGAAAGAAATTTATTTTTTGGTTTAGTTAAAGTATATAACCCTCCCATTGATAATATTAAAAATGGAACTGAAATTACTGCAGATATGTAAATTAGAGGCATTTGTTCTTCAAAAGCATCTTGAGTTATAGAATAAAGAAAAAATGCCCAACAACTAAAACTAATTATAAACATCATTAAAATATTTATATATTTTTTATCCATATTTTAGACTTAATTTTTTTTATTTAAAATCTTTTGTAATTTATTTTTATGAATTATTTACCTTATCAATTAACTCTAATGCCCATTCTTCTTCACAATACCCATTTGGAATTAAAGGATGGTTATTTTCTGAGAATTCACCATATCCAATTAAAATATCACCCAAATGTAGAATTTCTTCAATCTCAGAAGTTAGAGCTCTTGCTTCTTCTTGAGTTCTTAGAACTTTTACTGACCCATCTTTTAATTTTACAATTGGCGGTTCTAATGTATCACATGCAGTAATTACTGTTGATTTACCTGGTCTCTCAATTCTTAATTGAGTTCCAACACCAATAAAGTCATCTAATATGTCAAGAGTTTGTGCACTCATCGAATTTGATGCAAACCCTGAAGTTCTTGACCTTCCATATCTTAATCTAAATCCACCTTTTCTCATTGGAAATGTAAACACTGGTCTCCCTGCAACTAGATCTTGAACAAATTTATAGTTTGGAAGAATTTTAGGTTTTTCTTTCTTGTCATCTTTTTTATCATCTTTTTTGTCATCTCCTCCAGCTTTTGCTTTAATTTTTTTTTGTAACTTTAAAAAATCTGCAAGAAATAACCATTGATCCATATCCATTTCATGACCCCAATCTTCAATCCTTTTATTTACCTTTGGAGCTTTTTGAATTAAACATTCCCCAACTACTAGACACATTCCTCCCCTAATTCTATTTGTTGGAATTCTTGGTAAATCTTTATACTGAGAAACTTCAATTTCCTCTGATGGATCTCCTGTAATTTCCATTGGCATCCTCTCAAGTAAAAATCTAGTTTCTTCCTCTGATGGAACATATTGTAATCTCACACATCTATCATTGTAATCCATTAATTCAGTGTGAAACCTTTTAATTTCTTTTTCATCAGGGTCATATGTTTTATACCCCATTTTTTTTCTTACATAATCTCCAATAATTACTGCAACAGCTCCTGCTGTACCTCCTGCAGCTCTAATTGGTCCTGCAAATGCCATTGCAAGATATTCATCTCCATCTCTTCTTTTTTTAATTTCAAATCCTATAAATCCTTCAAGTGGGGCTGAAACTATTCCTAGGGTTAAATATGTAAGTCCTGCTTTTGCACCAATTGACATTGCCTCAGCTTTATCTTTAAATTTACAAAAATCTTCTCTTGCCACCTCATATGCAATTTCAAGACATACTCTCCAATCTAATTTTCCATATTTTTCCTCAAGTTTTTGGATTCTCTCAACCATACCTTTTCCAACAATTTGAGGTGCTGCAACTGCAATTAATCCCTCTACTCTCTCAGAGATATCTCTTGCAAGTGGCATTTCAACAAAAGGTTGTGGGTCAAACCCTTTCTCTCTTGCTTTTTGTGCTAAATTATATGCTTCTTCTAAATCTTTATCTATCCTATCAAAATATTTTTTCATAATAGAATTAGAACTTGATTTTTGTGTCATCTATAAAATAAAACAATTTAGTTCTTAATAAAGTTTTTCACTATTTTAAGTAGAATTTATCTATTAGATAACTACTCTTAAATCCTCCTAAAAACTAATAAATTAAAAATTCACTAAATCTTTATGAGCGATATTCCTTTTGCAACAAAATCTCAAACTAAGCAAGCTATTTTAAAAGCTAAGCGAGAAGATCCAGTTCTTAAAAAGGAAATACATTTTCACGGATATAACAAAGATTTAGTTGAGCCATATTATTGGCATTTAAACTTTGCATACTATACAGGTAAAGGTTATGTTCCAATTAAAATTGAAGACCACCATTATTTTTCAGAAAACTCTCAATTTGGATCCCAAATTAGACAAATAAAGGGTGGGTCAATTAGAGCATTTCAGGAAAATTTACAACAATTAATTCAATTAATTAAAGTTCACATGATGCCATTATTAAAAGAAATTAAAGAAGCTGACATGTATAAATCCTGGATTGATAGAATTGTTGAAAATGATGAGATTTATCAGCAAGGGTTAAAAGATGGAAAAACTAAAGATGATCCTCAAATTAAAAAGGCAGTTGAGGAAAGAGATGAGGCAATCCTACACATTAAAGATAAATGGGTAAATGAAGTTGATGGGGGTCGTATCTGGCAATTACAGAGATCTCAAAATGAACAAGGTTTAGATATGGTTTTACTTCCTCAGTTATTTTTTGGAACAAAATTAGATAACCCTCTTCACGGGTACCATGGTGAGGGTTTATCTCTTAAAGAACAATTAGATGACTTTCAATATAAAATTGATATTACAACTGATGCCATTCAAAATGTTGCAAGGTATCAATATAAATTCTATACTTGGTTACCCTCAGCAATTAGAGAAACTCAAACTACATTTAAAATTAAAGTTGCAACACTTAAACAATTCTACACTCAACTTCAAATGTATGTTAAATATATGAAACCTCTTTTAATTGAGATTGCAAAAAAAACTGAAGGTATGGAAAAAACTTCAATGTACTCAAACTTTGAGGAACATAACCCTGATTTCTGGAACCTTTTAGATGTATCTTATTCATATGTTAGGATTTTAGGTGTTAAAACTCTACTTCCTGAAAGAGGTGGAGAGGGAATGGATGTGTTAAGGTTTTGTCCCTATGGTTATTTTGTCCCAGGTAGATATATTAAGTGGGGTAAATATAAAGGAAAAAGTGGGATTATTACACGAGAAGAAAACTTTGAAAAGGATGAGAATAAGCCACCTATTTTTAAATATCATTTTAAGTTATTTGATGGTAATAGAGATTCAGCTGATGAGTTAAGTAAGAAGGAATTTGATTTACTTGAAGAAGTTATTCTTGATAAAACTGATTTACAGAGATTCTCTGTTATGGAGTTTCAATTTTCTCAGAAGAGACGTGGTGAGGTTATGGAGACTCAGCAAGGTCCACAGCAAGTTCCATTTTGTCAAAATAAAGTAAACTATACTGGCTTTACATGGAATTTATATGAAGTTGCAACATATAAAGAATCTCTAAAACAAGATGAACTTGATTTACTTGAAACTTTTGTAGGGGAACTCTCTGTAATTAAAGAAGATTTACTTCACTATGTTGGAGTATTAGAAAAAAGCGAATCTCCAGTTAAATCAAGTTCTCAAACTAAAGCTGATGATGAAAAAAAACAAGATAAAAAAGAAAAAGAAACTTCTTTAATTCTTGCCCCAATTGAGGGTCTTGGAGTTTTAGTTTCAGCACTTCTTCCATCATTTAAATCATCAAACTCATCATCAAGTTCACCATCATCTGAACCTAAATCCTCAGGAGGTACTAAATTAAGTGAAGATCAAGAAAAAGAATTTGAAATATTAAAGTCAGATATTGCAGAGGATACTTGGAAGTTATATTCAATTTTCAAAAAAACTCATGGGTATATGCAATATTAAAATGTATTTAAAAAATAAAAAAGGAATGCTATTTGCAGAATTTGTTGCAACAGTTTTAGCTGCAATAATTATTGTAACTATTCTTTTTTTATTTTCTTTTGAAATTAGTTCAACTAAAGATGATTTAGAAAAAGAGTTACCTGAATTAAAATCAAATTACCCTTCTCTTTTTATTCATTCATTTTTATTTGTAGAGTTAAATAATGATCAAAAAAATAAATTAGGTATTGATAATCAAACAATTTATTATGTAAAAGATTTAGTCCAGGAAAACATTGACGAGACTACAACTGATGGAGCTCTAAGAATTGAAATTTATAGTGAACTTCGATCTAATTATCTTAACTACTATAAATCTTCTCTTGAGCAATACTCTGTTAACATGAAATATAAAACTGATCCAAATCAAAACTTTCTTCAACTCTCAACTGTTGATTCTCTTGATAAAATGGATTGCATTGAAGATAGAAATAGTTTTTATTATCTTCCCTCTAAAAATTCAATCACCTCAGAGTTAGTTATTATTCAATTTGAGGAATCAATTACATGTCAAGTTGAGAAGACAAATAAATTAGTTACTCTCTCTTCAAATTTTAATTAAAAAATGAAACTTCAAACTAAAAAAGGACTTGGATATGTTATGGTTTTAACTCCCTTTATTTTAGTTATTTATATTTATGCTACATTTACATTATTTTCCTATGATGAAATTCCTCAAGATTTAAACTTTGGAGATTATTTACTTGAAACTTCAAGTTTAGTTTCAGAAATACCTTCTGAAGAACTTTTTAGTGAGGAACTCTCAACTTCAATTATTGATGAGTATAAAGAAAATTTTCTAAAGAGTTCAAATTCTCAAAATTGTTTTGAAAATGGTGAAGTTTTTTTTTTAGATGAGAGTAAAAATAACTCTTTATGTCTTCCAACTCTGCCTAATTCTTCCTCTGAATTAACTTCAGAGTTTGGATTAAATCTTCTCTCTAAATTATCTCAAATTGAAAATTTAATTTCAAAAGATAACCTTGATTTTGAAACTAATTTTGAGAATTCAGAATTAATTTTCAAGTCAAATTTCAAATCAACTTCATCTCTAATTGATTTAAATTTAGAGAAATCAATTTCAACTAATTTAGATCTAGATAATGAATTTAATTTAATTGAAACTCTAAATCAAAACATTCCTCAACTTTCATCTGAAATTTCACTTCAAACGCCTCTATGTAGACAAGATTCCTCCAAAAGTAAAGAAGATTGTATTATTGAGATTTCAAGTAATACTATTATGAAAAACATTTATGATTATAGCTTAGAAATTAAATACATTGAAGAGAAAGAATATTTCACTTTAAGTATTTCTTTATTTGATAATAATTTAAATTTAGAAACTTTATCTTTTAATTTAAGGCTTGAGAATAATATTCCTTTTGATCATGTTGATTTTAGTTTAAATACATATTTAAAACAAGATAATTTAATTGAGGTTAATATTAAAAAACCAATTGAACCTGATAAAAATTTACATGGTTTTATTGTTTTATATTCATATGAAAACTTTTTTGATTCAACTTTTTCAGGGTATGATAATTTGATAAATGTTTTATCTGAAAAGGAACGTGTTCCAAATGAATTTGTAGATATTATTTATCCATTTGCATCTAATAAGAATTTAGAAATTAGACGATCTGATCAATCTCTTGGTTTTGATTTAACTATGATGTTTATTCCAAATTTAAATCCAGCTTTAGAAAATTCATCAGGTCTAATTACTCAAATTTATAACTTTGACACTAATAACTATGATGTTTTAGAGAGTGGAAAAACTCTATATGCATATGTTTTTGCAGTTGATAAGACCTATAAATATTATATTGATGAAACACACTTTAAAAATAACATCAAATCAATTGAAGTTAGTGAAGTTACTGCACCTAAGAGTTTGACTTCTTCCCATTTTACTCAAGACTCAATTTCAGATCTTCAAAAAGGAATTGCATTTAATATTGAGGGTTATAGTGATTCAAAGTTTGATCACTATACTATCCATTTATGTTCAGAGTCAGGTTTCACTTCACTTTCTAGTTGTGTTGATTTGGGTAGTACTAGTAAAAATTTAAATCAAAATATAATTATTTTTGATCCAACTAAAGATAACTCCGCTTTAAGTTCATATTCCTCATACACTTTACTCTCCTCCCAAATAGAGTTAGAATATTCTACTTACTTTTTATATATCATTCCAAGAAATTCACAAGGTTTAGGTTTTGAAAAAACTACATATTTAAGTTATGAAGTAATTTCTAGAACAAATAGAGTTCCAAATTATTATATTTTTGATTCCTCAGATATTCAGAGTTTGAGGCAAACTCCTTTTGAGAGATCATTTTCTCCTTAATCTTTAAAATAAACTTTCTAGTGACACACTACTTATTTATATCATAAAATTCGAATTTAATTTATGTCTAAAATTTGCTTTTATTTTCAAATTCATCAACCCTCAAGAATAAAACCATTTAGAATTTTTGATATTGGGGAAGATGATTCTTATTTTGATGAGAATAAAGATTGTGAAATTTTCCAGAGAGTTTCTCAAAATTCATACCTTCCTATGAATAAACTTCTTTTAAAATTAATTAATTCTAATAAAGATAAATTTAAAGTTACTTTTTCAATTTCAGGTATTGCCTTAGAACAGATGGAAAAATATTCTCCTGAGACTCTAAAATCATTTCAAGATTTAGCAAAGACAGGTCAGGTTGAATTTTTATCTGAAACATATTATCATTCTCTCTCATCTATTTTCTCAAAATCTGAATTTAAAAGACAAGTTGAAATGCATAAAAGTAAAATTGAAAATTTATTTGGGGTAACTCCTCAAGTTTTTAGAAATACAGAATTAGTTTATTCAAATGACATTGCAGAATTTGTTGAGAGTATGGGTTACTTTGGAATTTTAGCTGAGGGTTGGCATACAGCTCTTGGGTTTAGATCTCCAAATTATTTATATGAACCCTCAACGACTTCAGGTGAAATTTCATTATTTTTAAAAAACTATAAATTAAGTGACGACATTGCATTTAGATTTTCAAATACTAACTGGGATGAATATCCTCTAACTCCAAATAAATATTTAAACTGGATTTCAAGAGAAGAAGGTGAAATTGTTAACTTATTTATGGACTATGAAACTTTTGGTGAACATCAAAGAAAAGAGAGTGGTATCTTTGATTTTTTTGAGAATTTTGTAAATTTATCAATTAAAGATAAAATCTCTTTTGTTACACCCTCAGACATTTTACAAGAACACACTAAAAAAGAAAAAATTGATGTTCCTTATCTTCTATCTTGGGCAGATACAAATAGAGATTTATCTGCATGGCTTGGAAATAAAATGCAATCTCAGGCAAGTTCAGAAATTTACGAGTTAGAATCTATGGTAAAAGAATTAGATGATCCTAAAATCTTAGAGAACTGGAGAAAATTAACAACCTCCGATCATTTTTATTACATGTGTACAAAAGTTGAAGAGGATGGAAATGTTCATGGATACTTTTCATGTCACGAGGCACCCTATGATTCTTATGTTTACTTTATGAATTGTTTAAATGATTTAATAATTAGAATTAAACTTGCAAACCAAGAAAAAAAGTTAAGACTTGAAAAACAAATTAATGATAAGGAATTTGATTTAAATAAAAAACCAAAAGTATCTTTAAATGATTTAAAATCTGCAGTTTTAGATTAATATTTAAAGAAAAATGTCAAGACGTATCCATTTTAATTATCTAAGACCTCCACACTATTATGCTCACTTGTTTACTTTTTTTACAATTTTAGCATTAATTATGTCTCTTAGTTATCAAGTTTCAAATGGTGCTTTTGATTTTATTGACTTTGTGTTAAAAGTTATTGTTTTAATGTTTTTATTTCTCTCTATTGCCTCAATTATTGAATACTTTCAATCTGGAGAATATATTAAACCTTTAATTATGTATGATTTAATTGGTTTTACAAATGATTTTTTGGAATCTGCTAAAAGAGGTAAAAAAGTTAATTCTTATTTTCATAAATATGACACTAAATCTAAAGTTAACTTTCATAAAAACTTTTCAAAAAATCAATACTATTTTATCTCAACTATTAAGCGAGATAAAAATAATTATAAAATTACAATTATTAATGAGAAGAAATTATTTGAATATTTCTTTTTAAAATTCCTTGTTAGAAATGCAATCCACACTCTTGATGTCCAATACTTAGATGGTTCTTATAAAATCATTAGATTTTATTAATTATTTTTCACAAATCCTTATTTTGAAATCTTTTTTCCTTTTTTGATAAAAATATTTATAAATAATAAAGTATATATAGTATTTATGGAAAAAAATATTCAACTTAATGTAGCAGAAACACTTCATCAAGATATTGGAAGAGGAATTGTAAGAGTTGATGAAGAAGTAATCTCAAATTTAGGAATTAGTTCAGGAGATTATGTTGTTTTAAAGGGAAGACATGAAACTTTAGCTCAAGCTTTAATTGGAGCAAAAGAAGATAAAGGTTTAGATATAATTAGAATGGATTCCTCTCTAAGAAATAACGCTGGTGTTTCTCTTGGAGATAAAGTATCAATTGAGAGTGCAACAATTGTTGAGGCAAAATCAATTGAAATTGCACCAACTGAGGAAGTTAAATTTAGTGGAGATCCTACACAGATTTTTCATCAGAAACTCTTAGGTAAAGCTTTAACTAAGGGAAATGTTCAAATATTTAATATCATGGGTACAACTCTTCATTATGTTGTAACTAAAACAACTCCTAAAAAGTATGTAAGAGTTAGTGCAAATACTTCAATTAAAGTTCTTGATAAAGTAACTAAACCTCAAGATATTAAAGTCCCCTCAATTACTTATGATGACATTGGAGGTTTAAAGGAAGAAGTCTCAGCAATTAGGGAAATGGTTGAAATACCTATGAAACATCCTGAAGTTTTTGAGAGAATTGGTATTTCACCTCCAAGGGGAGTATTGCTTTATGGACCTCCTGGAACTGGAAAGACACTTTTAGCAAAAGCACTCGCAAATGAATTAGATGCACATTTTAAAGTTGTAAATGGTCCTGAGATTGTATCTAAATATTATGGTGATTCTGAGAAACAATTAAGAGAAATTTTTGAGGAGGCACAAAAAAATACTCCTGCAATTATTTTTTTAGATGAACTTGATTCAATTGCACCAAATAGAGATGAAGTTTCAGGTGAGGCTGAGAGAAGAATTGTTGCTCAACTTTTAACTTTAATGGATGGAATGAAAGGTAGAGGTAATGTTGTTGTAATTGCTGCAACAAATAGGCCAAATTCAATTGACCCTGCACTTAGAAGGCCAGGTAGATTTGATAGGGAAATTCCAATTAATCCTCCAAGTAAAGAAGGTAGGAGAGAAATTTTAGATGTACACACTAGAGGTATGCCTCTAATTACAAAAGAAGATGTTGAAAAAAATCCTAACTTATACAAAGAACATGACATTGTAGATTTGGATCAAATTGCTGACATTACTCATGGATTCACTGGAGCAGATTTAGAAGTTTTAACAAAAGAAGCTGCAATGAAAGCACTTAAAAAATGGATTCCAGATTTAGTTAAATTTGAAGGTACAATTCCTGCAGAGAGTTTAGAACATATTAAGATTAATAATTCTAATTTCCAGGATGCTCTTCACAAGGTTGAACCCTCAGCCATGAGAGAGGTTTTAATTAAAAAACCAAATGTGAGATGGGATCAAATTGGAGGTTTAGATAATGCAAAAAGAGATTTACAGGAAATGGTTGAGATGCCACTTAAAGAACCTGAGGTATTTAAAGAGGCAGGAATCTCAGCACCTAAAGGAGTTTTATTAACAGGTCCTCCAGGTACTGGAAAAACTCTTCTTGCAAAAGCAATTGCAACTGAGAGTGATTCTAATTTCATTTCAGTTAAAGGTCCTGAACTTGTATCAAAGTGGGTTGGAGAGAGTGAGAAAGCAGTTAGAGAAATTTTTAAAAAAGCAAAACAAGTTGCACCAACTGTAATTTTTTTTGATGAATTTGATTCCATTGCATCCATGAGGGGAAGTTCAACAAATGGCGCAAATGATAAAATTGTAAATCAATTATTAACTGAACTTGATGGTGTTGAGGAATTAACAGGTGTCTCAATTATTGCTGCAACAAATAGAGCAGATTTAATTGATGATGCCCTTAAGAGACCAGGTAGATTAGATTCAATAATTGAAATTGGAATCCCAGATTTAAAGACAAGAGAGGAAATATTTAAAATCCACACTAAAAACATGCCAGCTCAAAAATTAGATTTAAAAAAACTTGCAAAGGAAACTCAAGATTTTTCAGGAGCTCAAATTGCAGGAATTTGTCAACAAGTAGGTCTTAAAGCAATTAGACTTAGAAAATCAAAAGATGATAAAGTTAAGATAACTCAAAATTTATTTGATGAAGTTATTTTAGAATTTAAAGATAAAAAAAATAATTAATTTTTTAATGATTTTAGGTAGTTGGGCAATGTCCCATTGATAGTTGAAATCTGAAGTTTAAATTATTACCTAATTTAATTTTTAAATAAATTAATTGATTTTCCATTGAAAATCAAATAATTTTGATTCAAAAATATACAATATTTCCAAA
>CAXPJQ010000026.1:0-3080 GCA_964217375.1 Bdellovibrionales bacterium
TTCTTTTTTTACCTAAATAATCTAGAAAAAACGAAATTCAAAATCAATTAAATTTAAAATAAAAGATATTTATTTATAAATAAATTCTTCTTTTTATGGTTAAATTAAATAAAAAGCGAAATTTTTCTCTTTTTACTTAACTTATTTTGATAAAAATCTACCTCAATAAAGAGATTTATTTATATTTTTAAAAGGTATTAATTACATTATGTCAAATTTTCTAATTAAGTTAAATGAAGAATTAAGAATAAAAAATTATACATTAGATACTAAAAAAACTTATTATTATAATGTTGTTAAGTATTTAAATTGGGTTAAAGAAAAAGATTTAAACATATCATCTAAATCATTTAGAGAATATTTTCTTGACTTAGAATCTAAAAAATATGATGTCAATACACTAAGATTAATTAAAGCATCAATTAAATTTTTTTTTCTAAATGTAATAAGAAAAGAATTAGAATTAAAAGAATTAAATTTAATTAGACCTAAGAATAAAAAACAACTTCCAAAAGTTTTATCTAGAGAGGAAATTAAAATATTACTAAATTCAATTAAAAATAATAAACATAGATTAATGATTGAATTTTTATATTCAACAGGAGTTAGATTATCAGAATTAATTAATTTTAAAAGAGAAAACTTAGATCTAAGTAATAATATTGTATATATTAAATTAGGAAAAGGAAATAAAGATAGAACTTCAATTATTTCTAAAAAACTCTCAGATGACTTAATAAGATATACCTTAAAAACAGAATTTAAAACAAAATATTTATTTGAATCAAATAGGGCAGTAAAATATTCTAAAAAATCAATTCAAGAAATTCTAAAAAAATCATCTTCAAAACTAAATAAAAATATAACTCCACATATGCTAAGACATTCTTTTGCAACACATTTACTTGAAAGCGGAGTTGATATTAGAATAATACAAAAATTACTTGGACATTCAAACTTAGAAACAACTTCAATTTATACTTATGTTTCAAATAATGATTTTAAAAATATAATTAATCCATTAGATAAGATATAATTTTATTCAATTAAAAAATTGTCCATTTTCTTTTTAGCTTCTAAATATATTTCATCAAAGTCAATATTTGATTTAACTTTATTAAATTTCTCAACTTTTGCTTTTGTTACTGGATTTTTTGCAAGTAAAGAACAACAGTCTTTGTATTCTTTAATTGATAAGTCATAAGTTCCAATTATTCTAGATTCATCAACAATGTCATCTTTTTCATAAGATAATAGAGGTCTTAGAATTAAAGAATCAACTCCAAGAGAAGTTACATGCATATTTTCAATTGTTTGAGATGCAACTTGAGCTAAATTATCTCCAGTGACAATTCCTTGATACCCATATTCTTGAGAAAGTTTTGAAGTATAATTTAAAATAAAATTTTTAAAAAAAATCATTTCATAGTTTGAATAAATTTTTCCACCTGTTAACATTTCATAGACTACATTTGGAATTAAATAAAGTTGAGATTTTCCTTGAAACTTATTTAATACTTTAATAGTATCATTAATTTTTGATTTATATGCAATTTCATTTGTAGCAAATGAATGAAAATGAACAAAATCAACTCTACATCCTCTCTTCATTAAATGGTATGCTGCAACAGGAGAATCTATCCCTCCAGAGAGTAAACATAATACCCTACCAACTGAACCTACGGGAAGTCCGCCAATTCCTTGATATTTTTTTGAAGATAAAAAGATTTTTTGTTGAGTTACATGTGTGTGAAATATGTTATATGTACTTTTATAATTAATTTTAATACCTAATTCTAAAGCTATCTCTCCTATTTTGGAATTTATTTCTGGAGATTTAAGAGAAAATTGTTTATCTGATCTTTTTGTTTGTAAAGAAAGCTCTAAGATACCTGATTCTTTGTATTGAGTTAAATACTCCCTAACTTTAACAAATAATTCTTCTTCATCTCTTTTAATTGATTCAACAAATGAAAAATTCTTAATTCCAGGAATATTTGAGAGTAATTCTATAATTAAATTTTTATCTTCTTCAATAAATATTAGTTCAATTCTTTTTCTTGACCTTTTAACTTTATCTAAGTTCAAATTATTTGTTTTAGCAGATGCTTTAATATTTCTAATCAATTGTCTCTCAAATTCATATTGATTTTTTCCTTTAAGAGAAATTTCCCCATAATGAACTAATAATTCTAACATAATAATAAAAAACTTAATTTTATTTATAAATGATTTCAAAACCTAAATTAAATCATTTTAATAAGCTTTATAAACCAAATCTCATTTATTTTTATTATGGTATCAGGAGTATTAAAAAGTAGAAGACTTAGAAGAGTTCAAGTTAGACTTCCTGGAGGATCAACTGTAACTCACTATAGACAAAGAAATAGATCAATTGCTAAATGTGCTGTAACTAAAAAGCCACTTAGAGGAATTCCTAGATTAACAAATAGGCAATTTAAAAACTTAAACAAAACACAAAAAACTGTGGCTAGACCATATGGTGGGTATATGTCACATTCAGCTTTAAAGGAAAAAATCCTTAAAGAAATGGTTTTAGGAAATTAAATTTCCAAAATTATATATTTTTAGTTCTAAATTTAAAATTTATATTCAATTCCAATTGAAAAAAAGTTAGTTATTTCAGATTGATTCAGACTATCTTCTTTTACTTTAGAAATAGTTTTAGAATCGAAATATTGTAAATCTAAATTACAGAGGTATAAATTCTCAATTTTAGTTTCAATGCAATTTGGTTCAAGAGTTTCCAACCAAGAAATAGGTTTTGAATTCTCAAAAGAATATTTATCTAGAAGAGACAAATCTTGAGTTTCATTAGAATAAGTTAAACTTGAAGTTAACAATAAAATACTACTTAAAGTAGTTTTAATAGATCGAGATCTCATATGTAGAAAAAGAAAATAAAAAAGGTTTATAAAAGTTACTACCTGGAACTGAAGTTATGCAGTTTTTAACATAATATTTTTAATTCTCGTTTACAAGCCTCCAAGTTATGGTCTGAAAGTCCATAATTTTGTAAAATATTATCAATAAATGAATATTTCAACTCTCTTTGTGTT
>CAXPJQ010000027.1:0-12354 GCA_964217375.1 Bdellovibrionales bacterium
TCATCTTCTCTTGAATACCTTTTCCCAACTGAACCAGACTCGTCATAAAAAGATACAATATCCTCATCAATTAAAGAATTATAAATTTCTCTTGCCTTTGGACCAATTGGTTCTTTTTTAACTAAAGGGATTACAGTTACTTTTCTTGGGGAAAGTTTAGGGTTTAAATTTAATACAATATTACCTCTTTCTTTATCATCATTATATGATTCATATAAAACTGCCATCATATATCTCTCAACTCCAAAAGATGGTTCAATCACATAAGGTAAAACTTTTGAGTTTGTTGCATCATCAAAAACTTCTAACTTTGTTTTAGAACTCTCTTGATGTTGAGTTAAATCATAGTCATCTCTATTTGCAATACCCATCATTTCTTTAAATCCCATAGGATATTTATAATCAATATCCATTGTTGCTGAAGAATAGTGAGATAACTCAGTTTTAGTATGTTCTCTAATTCTTAAATTATCCCAAGATAAACCTACAGTTTTATTAAAAAAATTAAAAAAAGATGCAACCCAATAAGCATGAGTTTTATTAATTCTATTTTCTTTAACCAAATCTAAAATTGATTTTTCATGCATTTGATCTGAACCTTCATCTTGAGACTCAGCTAAGAGAACCTGAACTTTTAAGTTCTCTAAATCCTTAGTTAAAAGAGTAGTTTCAACTTGAGGATTATAGAAATATTCCATTTCAATTTGTTCAAATTCCCTACATCTAAATACAAAATCTCTTGGAGAAATTTCATTTCTATATGCTTTTCCAATCTGAGTAATTCCAAAAGGTAACTTTCCCCTGGATACTTCTGCTACGGATTTAAAATTTGGGAAAATTGATTGAGCAGTCTCAGGTCTTAAATATGCTTTATTTTGTTTAGTAACATCAGCTCCAATTTGAGTTGATAACATACCTGAAAAAAATTGAATAGGTAACTCGAAATCTTCTCCCTCATACTTTAAGTTATTTTTAATAATTAATTCTTCAATTTCCTTAGGTCCTAATGCATCTCCAGGAATATTTAATGTATCTTCAATAAAATGATCAGCTCTTAATTTAGTTTTAGAATCTTTTGTTGTTAAAAGCATATCTCCAAAAGTATCAACGTGACCTGAGGCTTTCCAAACTTTAGGATTTGTAATAATAGAACCATCCTGTCCAACAATATCTTCTCTTTTGTGAACAAATTCTTTCCAATAAAGACTTTTTAAATTATTTTTTAATTCAACTCCTAAAGGACCAAAATCAAAAAAACCTGCCATTCCACCATAGATTTCAGCAGCCTGGAATACAAAACCCTTTTTTTTACAAAAAGTAGCAAGTTCTTCTAAATTAATTTTTTGATCTTTTGACATAATATAAAATGAGAATTAAATATTTATAAATATTTAGGAATCTGAAGAAATTTTAGCAGCAAGACCTTTTAATTGTTTTCTTTCTTTTTCTTTTTCAGAATGAATAATTTCTCCTGAAACTCCTAGAGATTTAGGTGACATATGTCTTCCATGTTCTAACCTTGCATTTGCAATAGCATTAAAACCAACTCTTGAAGTGCTAACTAAAATAGCAGGAATCCCATTATAGTTCCCAGCAGTTACAGAATCTCTAAATAAACTGGCGTGAGGATAATGAGAATGTCCTAATGTGAAATTATCAGTCTCAGAATTAATTACAGAAGCTAGCTCTTCATAATACTCTTTAATGCCTAAATCTCCATAAGTTACTAATTTAATATCTACCATAATAAAAAGAAATAAATACTCATTTATAAAGTGTCCTTTTTGTTATCACTTGAAGTTCGAACAAATTTGAAATTAATTCACATATTTATTTATAAACCAACTAAATTCTAAAAAAATCTACCCATATAAGAAAATCAATTTATAAATATTTAAAACAAATCTTAATATGGAATGTAAGTTTTGTAATAATGAATTTGAAAATAAAAATAAATTAACTAAATATTGTTCAAAAACTTGTAAAGATAAAGCATATTATTATAGAAACTATCAACAAAGAAGAAATAAAAAAAATAACTTGCAAAAAAGTAGATATAAATCTAAAAAGGAAAATAAAGTAAAGGAATGTGACTTTTGTCAAAAGTTATTTTCTTATTGGCATTCAAGTACTAAATATTGTTCAAGTGAATGTAGAAAAAAAACATATTATAATAAATTGGAAAAGGAAAAAAAGTATACCCCAATATCAAAATTAAATGAAAAAGAAATTCTTGAGAGAAGAAAAAATGCAAGAGAATACTATAGGAGAGATATTGAAAAAAGTAGAACTTATTTTAGAGAATATAGAGAAAAAAATAAAATTAGAATAAATAACTATAAAAAGAGATATTATAAAGAAAATCCAATATACTCAAGAAATTCTGATTTTATAAGAAGAACTAAAAAAAATCAAATTAAAATAACTATGTCTAAAAAAACATATTTAGAATTAAAAAATAAAAAATATTGCTCATATTGTAAGATTAAATTAAATAAAGAAAACTTTACAATTGATCATATAATTCCAATATCTAATAAAGGTACAAATGAAAAAATTAATTTGCTTAGTTGTTGTAGAAAATGTAATACCTCAAAACATAACCATGATTTAATTGAATGGAGTACAAATAAAAATTTAGAGCTAAATAAAGAAATTCTAAAAAGATATTATATTCTCAAAAAACAGTCTTTAACAAAATTTTTGAATGAGTGAGAGGAGAGGGATTCGAACCCTCGAAAACTTACGTTACAGGATCTTAAGTCCTGCGCCTTTGACCAGACTTGGCAATCCCCTCAAGAAAATTATTTAATCCAAGTCTTCGTAATAAAAATAAAAGAGGTTTGCTTTATAAAGTTTTTCAAATTATATATATTATATGAACACAATTAAAGAAGAAAATATTGAAATTTCATTTTATGGAGAAAAAATATCCAAAGAATTAGATGTTTTTTATAATCCTATAATGAAATTAAATAGGGATACTTCTCTTCTTTTAATTAAATCTTATTTTGAAAAACCAATTTTATTTTGTGACCCAATGATTGCAACAGGGATTCGTGAAGCAAGATTTTTAAAAACAATTCCTGAAATGTTTGAAAAATTAGTTTTAGGAGATATATCTTCAACTGCAATTAAAGATTCTAAAAAAAATTTTCAAAATAATAACATTGACCTAGATAAAATTGAATTTATACATAATAATGCAATTACTAGCATATCCTCACAATATTTTCATTTTATTGAAATTGATCCATTTGGAACTCCAGTCCCATATATTGATGTAGCACTACAGAGAATTAAACATAGAGGAATATTATCAATTACTGCAACTGATACTGCATCACTTTGTGGAACTTACCCTAAAAAAGCAAAAAGAAGATATGGTGTTGATGTGAAATTAACTCATTTTTATGAAGAGTTAGGACTTAGAAATTTAATTGCTTTTGTAATAAAATCAGCTGCTAAATTTGATAAAAAAGTTAATGTGATTTTATCATATACTAAAGATCATTATTATAAAGTTTTTTTACAAGTAGTTGATTCAAGAGAAGATGCATTAAAAGATTTAGATAAATTGAGATATATTAAAATTAATGAAAAAACTCAAGAGATTGAATTTTCAAAATATAGAAAATCAGGAGATTATTTAGGTGAAACTTATATTGGAAAATTAAAAGAAAAAGTAATTGTTGAAAAAATGATTTCAAATTTAGATTTAATTGAAGATAATAAAAAAGTTACTAAATTACTTAATTCTATTAATGATGAATTAGATGAATTTGCATATTTTGATATACATAAGTTAGAGAAAACATATAAAATCTCAAAAGAGATGAGATTTAAATATATAATTCAAGAATTAGAAGAGAGAGGATTTAGCGCATCTAAAACCCATAACTCTAAATTTGGAATTAAAACAAATGCCAAGGTTGGAGATTTAATTAAAATTATTCAAGATTAATCTCAGTAAAGTTATTTTGAGAATATTTCTTGTTTTAAAATTATTTTTCTATATTTTGAAGTTTTATCTTCAGGTTTATATTTTAGAGGAACCTTTTTATATGACTTTACCCCATTAATTTCTTCCTTTAGAGTATAGTTTTGAATTTCGTCATTAAAGAGAATTTCTGTTTTCATAAAAAAAGTAAATAATTTGTTTATTATAAAGATTTAGATTAAAATCATTGAAAATATATATGGCCAAAATAAGTTAAGTAAAAAAACTATATAAGATAAATTTCTTGCATTTCTTAGTGTATTTAAACCTTTTTTTTGAGAAGGATTTAAATTCTTTTTATCATAATATTTAATTAAAATTAAAAGAACAATAAAAGAAATCATACTAAAAAAGACTGCAAAAAAATAAACAAATTTAATAGAATTTGAAGATAATATTTCAAGATCTGGTAATTTTAAATTTGGATTAATTTCAGGAATCTCTGGATTTTTTTTCTTAAAATCTTTTTCATATGAATCTAATTTCTCATTAACTCTAGATTCAATATCTTCATACTCTTGAGTTTTATATTTTTCATCAAATGAATCTTTTTTATTTTTTTTAAATTCATACCTTGAATTAGATTCATAAGTTTTAGATTTAAATAATGAATCTAAAAATGATTTCTTTTTAATTGGTCTTCCGTATTGATCATATTTTCGTTCCATTTTTCAAAATAATTTTATAGATAATAATTAATTAAAAATATCGTTGTTGTAACAATTGAAATTATTAATCCATTTCTTGCATGATAGAGACGTCTTTTTTCAGATTTAGTTAATTTCCCAAGATCTCTTGCATCAAATAATATAGCTAAATTCAACCCAAGTCCTATTACAAAACCAAAAATTGCAAGGAGATAACATAAAACTTCAATACCATCTTGTCTAATCCAAATAACTCTACCATCCTTAGTTCTAAGATCTAAACCTTCTTGGTTTTTAGTTTTCCCGCCATCAAAAAAGTTTTCTTTTTTTTTTAACCCTGAATTTAAATCTTGAGATAAAATTTTTTCAATTTCTTTATCATCTTCACTTAATTGATTTTCTTTAGGATAACTTTTTTTTTTAGGTTTAAATAAGGAATCCCACCAAGAATTATTAAGAGGTCTTCCAAATTCATCATACTTTTTATCTTGCATCTTATTTTTTTATAATTACTTTATTTATAATATTTATTTTTCTATAATAAAAGTAAGTGGTCCATCATTTTCTAGATTAACTTTCATTTTAGCTCCAAAAACTCCAGTTTGAATATTTAAATTTGTTTTAGATTTAATTTCTTCAATAAAATTATCATATATTAATTTAGCTTCACTTGGTGGCATTGCATCATTAAATTTAGGTTTAGTACCTGATGAACAATTTCCAAATAATGTAAATTGTGATACAATTAAAATTTCTCCATTAATATCTTCAATATTTTTTTGAAATCCTTTTTCTTCATTTCCCCAAAGTCTTAGTGATAAAATTTTTCTAATCATGTAATCTTGTTTATCTTTATTAAAATCCTTTGAAATTCCTAAAAAGATTAAAATCCCTTGATTAATTTCTCCAACAAGTTTATTCTCAACTTCAACTGAGGCAGTATTTACTCTTTGTATTACTAATTTCATTTAAATCACATAAATTGATTCATAGATAATCCATCATGAACTTCTTTTTTAGGAGTTTTCATTTCCTTTTCAATATTTTCATATTGTTGTTTTAATTCAACATTAACTGAGGGCCTAATTACATCCATTGCCTTAATAAAATGTTCTTTTGTTAATTTTTCTGAATTTATATTCTCTCTTAATGCAATTAAACCTGCCTCTCTAACTAAAGCTTCAATGTCAGCTCCAACATACCCTTCAAGTTTTGAGGATAAAAATGGAACTAACTCGTCTTTATTTTCAACAGGTGAATTTTCTAAATTAATTTTTAAAATACTATTTCTAGCCTCAAGGTTTGGAATATCAACAAGAACTAACTTATCAAATCTACCGGGTCTTAAAAGGGCTGGGTCAATAAATAAAGGCCTATTTGTTGCAGCAATTACTTTTACATTAATTAAATCTTCAAGACCATCCATTTCAGTTAAAATTTGATTTACAATTGTGTCTGTTGACTTTGAGTTATTTCCACCAAGTCTTGTTGCAGCAATTGCATCAAATTCATCAAAAAATAAAATGGAAGGTGAATTTTGTCTTGCCTTTTCAAATAGTTTTCTAATCATTTTTTCAGATTCTCCAACGTATTTGTTAATGATCTCAGGACCTTTAACGTAAATAAAGTTACATGAAGTCTCAGTTGCAACAGCTTTTGCAAGAAGAGTTTTACCAGTTCCAGGTGGCCCATATAATAAAATTCCTTTAGGAGCAGTAATACCCATTCTCTCAAATGCTTTAGGGTTAACTAATGGCCATTCAACCATTTCTTTTAATTGTTGTTTAATCTCCTCTAATCCTCCAATTGATTCCCAAGAAACATTTGGAACTTCAACTAAAAATTCTCTCATGGCTGAGGGTCTAACTACTTTTAGAGCTTCAGTGAAATCATGAGGTGTAATTTCTAATTTCTGTAAAATATCTTGAGGAATTTCTTTATCTTGATCTAAATCCATTTCAGGAAAATATCTTCTCAATACATTAAATGCAGCTTCCTTTACTAAAGCAGATAAATCAGCACCTACAAATCCATGAGTTGTTTGGGCAATAGTTTTAAGAGTTTTATCTGAGGATTTCTTCTTAGCTTTTTCTACAACTTCTTCAGGTAATTGAGTTAGGGCTTTAATTGGATCTTTTTTAAATTGTTCTTTAATTGATTCAATGTCAATTGCTTTTTCAGCCTCACCCTCATATTTTTTCATAAAAGTTTTAAGTGAAGTTTCATATGTTTTAAATTCTTTTGGAAGTTCTAGAGGCATACCTCTTGTATGAATTTTTAAAATTTCTAATCTATCTTCTTCTTTTGGAACTCCAATTTCTAACTCCCTATCAAATCTACCTGGTCTTCTTAGAGCTTCATCTAAAGCATCAGGTCTATTTGTTGCAGCAATTACAATGATTTTTTTAGTTTTATTTAACCCATCCATTAAAGTTAAAAGTTGTGCAACAATTCTTTTTTCAGTTTCACCCTGAACTTCTTCTCTTTTTGATGCAATTGCATCAATTTCATCAATAAAAATAACTGAAGGTGATTCCTTTTGAGCTTTTTCAAATAATTCTCTTAACTTCTTTTCAGATTCTCCATAAAATTTGTTTACAATTTCTGGAGCAGAGATTGAAAAAAAATTAGCTTCACTCTCATTTGCAATTGCCCTTGCAAGAAGAGTTTTACCAGTTCCTGGAGGACCATATAATAAAATCCCTTTAGGAGGGTCAATTCCAAGTCTTGCAAATAATTCTGGATGTTTAAGAGGTAACTCAACTAATTCTCTAATTTTAGTTAATTGAGATCTTAAACCTCCAATATCTTCATAGTTAACTCCTGCTAAATTTTCTTCTTCAGCCTCATTGGAAATTTCAACAACAGTTTTAGGACCAATTACTAAAAATCCGGAAGGTTTAGTTACTGCAACTTTAAATTTCGCTGAATTTAAATTAAATCCTAAAAAATCATTTTCAATTACATTAAATAAATCAATTGCAAAAGGATTATTTGAACTAAATGATGCTCTTTTCTCAGCTGAGGGTGATGATGATCCAATTGTAATTATATCTCCTTGGGAGATTGGTTTTCTTTGGAGACCTTTTTTTAAATTATTAATTGTTGTTGGATGTAAAACAAAATCTTGAAGAGGAGTTAAAACAACTTTAGTTGCCTCTTTAATTTCAGGTTTAAAAATAGATACATGTTCTCCAACTGAAATTTTAGCATTTTTCCTAATAACTCCATCCATTCTAATAATTTCTAACCCAAGATCTGAGGGGTATGCTCTATCAATTACAGCTAAAGTTTCCCTCTCACCTCTAACTCCAACAATATCACCTACAGAAACTCCTAAAGCTCTCATAAATGAAGAATCAATTCTAATAATACCTTTATTTACATCATCTTGATGTGCTTCGGCAACTTTTAGTTTTACTTCTTCTACCATAGTATAGTAATGAAAAAATGAGTTTATAAAATTTATGTTGAGAATGAGTAGAATTAATTAATTTGCAAGGATAATTAAAACTAAATTTGATTTATAGGTAATTACAATTATTGCAGAAATAACTAAAACTGGAACTAAAGCAAAAGATGTATGAGAATTATTATAATTAATTTGATTTGATAACTCACCTATTTGATGAATTAGAGTTTTAATTGTTAAAAGATATAAAAATGAATTTAAAAAGAAATTAAATAATTCATAAAATGCATAGGAAAATAATGTAAAAGAAATTACAACCTGGGAGTTTTGATCTAAACTTGAATAAATTCTTTTAGCAATTGGTGATAAAGTAAATAATAAAATAATAATAAAAAACATAGTTAAGAGAGGATCAAAGTAATGAAGGCCAATAAACCTTGCAAATAAAGATACAATAGAGAGAGTAAAGAGAGTTTGAAATATAATTAATTCATAAGGTGTAGTTTTAATTGTATTTAGTTTAACTTTTAATTTTGTTTTGAAAATAACTAAAAGTAAAATTGTAATTACATAAATAATTATTAAATTAGTTATAAAATCAAATAAATATAATTCATTATTTAAAGATAAGAGATATAGAGATATACCAATTAAAATCTTAGAATCTGCAGCTCCAATTATTTTTTTATAAAAAAGTAAAAATGAAATTAAAATTGAGATAATTAGAGAAAAAAGTGAACTTAAATTAAATCCATATTTAAAAATTGAGATGGTATAAAATATTAAAGAAATTAAAATAAAACTATAACTTAAATAATTTTTAACAATTCTTTTTCTAATATCTTGGATTGACATTATAACTCCAAATAAGAAAAAAGAAATCAAAATAAGTTCATTATACATTAATTAAAGATAGAATAATCTTTTTATAAGGTTTTGTTGAAACAATAGAATTAAATAAATTAATATAATTAAATTAATTGGATTCTCCAACTAACTCAATAATCTCAGCTTTAATATGAGCTTTTCCACCAGTAGGAACTCCTAAAACTGCACCACATTCTAAACATTTAGCTTCAGTAGATAATCTACTGTAAATTAAACCTTCTTTACCACATTCGTGACATTTAACTTTAACATATGAATTTGCCATTTTTTAAATATTTTAAATATAAAAAGAAAAAATCTAACGATAGGATTTTTGTCTTTTTGCTCTCGCGTGTGAGTTGTTTGGTTTTTTAGTCTCTTTAAATCTAGTATCTGAAACAATTAAAGCTCTATCATAGTCAACAAATTGTTTCTTTAAATCCTCAGATCCTTCAATTTCAACTAAAGCTCTTGCAATTGATTGTCTAATTGCATCAACTTGAGAACTAACTCCTCCACCAAATACACTAACTTTAACATCATATTTTGATGATAAACCTGAAATAATTAATGGTTCTTTAATTTTTAATTGGTATAAAACTGAATTGTTAAATTCTTCAACTGTTTGGTTATTAATTTTTAATGAACCTGAACCTTTAACAATATTTGCTCTTGCTACTGAAGTTTTTCTAAAACCAGATGCTTGAATTACATTATTTTTTGCTGCCATTTTATTTCACCTTATTGTAACCTAATACTTTTGAGATTTCTCCAACTTTTGTAAAGTAGAAAGTATTTTCAGTATCTAATTTTGCACTCTCAACAGTCTCAAATTTAGCATCTTTAAGAGATGCAGGTACTGAATTGAAACATTTTAACCTTTTATAAGCATCTGCTCCTCTTTGGTTTTTATATGGAAGCATGTTTCTAAATCCTCTTTTAACTAAATCTGAAGGAGATCTTGAATAGTAAGGTCCTTGTTTAATTACTTTATTTGAGATTTTATTTTTATATCTCTCCACTAAGAATTTTTTTCTTCCTAGGATAACTACGTCTTGACAATTAACTAACTTGATGCTTTCTCCTAAAAGTAATCTTTTAGCAAGTGCACTTCCAAGTCTTCCAAGTACTAAATCTTTACCATCAATGATTGTGTACTTTTCTTCTTTTGCTTTGGATTCTGCCATTTTATAATTTAGACTCTAATTCTTCAATTTTCTTGATAAGAATGTCAACTGCAGAATTATAAATTTCTTTAGATTCTAGTTGACCAAAACTCTCAATTACTAAATCAATATTTTGTTTTTCACCTTCTTTTAAGAAAGTATGAGCAGGTGCCCATTTAGCATGTTCTCTACCTCTTCCTAAAATTGCTTTTAGATTTAATTCAATAGATTTTTTAGGAAATAATTTTGTAACTGGAATTTTTTCATCAACAGGTACAATTTGTGGGTCATCAGATCTAATAGAACCTGAATACACATATCCTTCTTCATCTTGAGCTAGAGTTAACTTAACTTCACAAAGAGCACAACCAACCCCACCACATTTACATTCTTCTTTAAAATTATATGATTTTAAATCAGTTTTAAGTGGAATTAATCCTAATCTGTGAGCAATAGTTTCATCATAAAGAGGAGATTCGTTTTTTACAACCTCAACATCTTCAATTGCAAAAGTTGGAACTTCGTCTAAGATAATTCTTCTAATTGCGTTAACAATTGTATTGTGAGTGTCATTAAATGATACTACAAATTCATCACCGTTTTGTTTAGTTGAGATAGTTTTTGCCATTTTTTTAAATATTGATTAAAAAAGAGTTTATACTCTTCTACCTCTTTTTCCACCTTTTCTTCTACATGAATCGTGTGGAATTGGAGTTACATCTTCAATTCTTCCTAACTTGATACCATATCTAGTTAACATTTTAATTGCTGCTTGTGATCCAGGACCTGGAGTTAATGGACCATTGTGACCACCAACTGCTCTTAATTTAACATAAAGGGAAGTAATTCCTTTTTGTTTACAGATCTCAGATAATTGTTTTGCTGCTGCAAATGCAACATTTGGGGAGGCTTTTAATCTATCGGATTTAGTAACCATACCACCTGTTACTTTAGCAATTGTTTCTGAACCAGTAACATCAGTTACGTGAAGATGAGTGTTGTTATATGAGGAAAAAATATGAAGAATTCCCCATTTTTCTTGAGTGGATTTATTTTCTGCCATTTTTAATTTGTTTGATCCTCATCTTGCTCTTCATCATCAAGAGCTTCTTCTTTTAAATCTGAAGGAGATTTACCGTCTTCATCTAAGATTTGATTATCTTTAACTTCAACTTCTCTTGTAACTTCTTCAATTAATCCTTCTTCTGCTAATTTTCTCTCAGGGTGTTCTTCATCAGCTAAAGTTGAAGACCCTCTAAATTCAATTGTTGCCTCATCAGCTAAGGAAATTAAAGCAGATGGAGAATCTAAGATTTTTCCACCAACACTTACGTGTCTGTGTACTACAAATTGTCTAGCTTGTTTAGCAGATCTTGCTAATTTTGCTTTGTAAACTAAATTTGATAATCTTCTCTCTAAAATCTCTCTAACTGTAATGTTTAAAATATCATCTAAACTTTCAGCTTCAGTTGATAAGAAACCTTTAGCTTTTAATGAATTAATGAAATTTTTAGCCTCAGTTGAGTTCATTGCTTCCTCAGTTGTGTTAAATGATTTTGCAATTCTTTTAAATTTGGAAAGTAAAAATTCAACTTTTCTAATTTCCTTTTTATTTTTAAGAGCATAATCTTCAACTAATTTAGCTTCATCAACAATAGTTGTTTTATCCCATCTTTTTTTGTGAGAGACATATTGTTTTCTGTGTTTAATTGGTAGTCCCATCTTACTTTCTACCTCCTTGTTTTGCTTTCATAGCTGCTAGAGTTTTAGATCTCCTAAAGTTTGATTTTGTTCTTTGACCTCTTAGAGGTAATCTTGCTTTATGTCTTAATGCTCTATAGGATTTAGTTTTAGCTAATCTTCTTTTTAATTGAAGCTCATTAAAGTCTAAATCTTTTCCATTGAAATGAAGGTTTTTTCCAGTAATTACATCTTTTTGAGAATTAAGAAGCCATGTTGGCAGATTCTTATCTGGATTTGAAAAAAAATCTTCAATCATCTCTATCTGTTTTTCAGATAGCTCACCCACCTTGATTTGTTTATCTAAACCAAGGGCAACGCAGGTCGCATTAGCAAACATATAGCTAACTCCTTTAATTTTTGCCAAACCAAATACAATTGGAGCAGAGGCTTTTAGATCTGTTCCAAGTACCCTAATTAGTTCAGCTACCTTTTTATCATTATTTGCTGCCATAGTGATAGAAAAAATTAATTAGAATGTATTTATAAATGTTTAGGGTGTGTTTTGAGTTTGAAATATAA
>CAXPJQ010000028.1:0-32412 GCA_964217375.1 Bdellovibrionales bacterium
TACTTAAACTAGCTGAAGTTAAGATTATAATAAGAATAACCAAAGAAATTGCAACAATTGAACTAAATCCCTTTTTTTTAAACATAAATACTCAATTTAAAAAAGAGTATTTAAATTTTTGTTTTTACAAAACAAAATAACTCTAAGTTGTCTCATCCTCACAAGATCCACATATCCACTCTGAACCTAAATCACAACAATCATCACTTGCATCACAGATTTTATCTCCACAACATTTTTTTCCCTCAGGCATTTCAGGCAATATTTGCCTCACACAAAATCCTCCTGAATTACATACCCCATACTCATTTCCAAGTAAACACTCAAGTCCCTCAGGAGGAGGATAAATCCTTGAACAAAGTGCATCTAAATTTGAAACTTGGTTACAAGACCCAGTTGCTCCACAAATAAATTCACAACCTCTATTTGTTGTTCTGCATACATCTCCTATTTTATTAGTATCTCCAATACATACACCATCCCCACAAACTTTACAATTTATATCTCCATTTCTTGTTGAACCACAAACATTTCCATTCTGGGATGTATCTGCAACACACGCAGCACTACCACCTGAAGGTCCACAAGTCTGACATTCTGCACAAACTCCAGTAATTGTCTCAGTAACTCCTGGCTCATAACCACATTCTCCTGCAGTATTACATACCTCACATGTTGAACAAACTTTAGGATCAACTGCACCAACTGGTGCTGGAACTACAGTCCCATTTAAACATACTTTACATTCTCTCCCACTTACAAAATCTCCATCATCATCTAAATTAGGTACACATGCAGGCAATCCTAATGCATTTATACCACAACTCTCACAATCTGCACAAACACTACTATCTACTACATTATTTTCATAAAATTCTGCAGGTGCAACACCATTACATGTCGCATTTTGATCACATACCGCACAAGGCGTCTCACCATTGCACATTATAGGATTTGACTCATTATATAATCCATTTTCTGCAGTTGCAGGCACACAAGCATCAAATCCTGTATCTACTCCATTACAAGTATGACATAAACCATCACAAGTCATATTACTTGGAGCTGCAGTAACATTCCCTAAACCATCACAAATCTCACAAGTCACATTAGTAGGTGTTCCAAATGGAAGTGGTTCACACACTCCTATCCCAAAACTATTTGCTCCAACACAAGTTTCACAAGGGTTACATGGATCTTCAACTGAACAACTTCCAGCTCCACCTCCACCTCCTCCTCCAACATCTAAACAAATTGATTCTTTATCAAATGTATTTACATTTTCTTCATATGGAATTGGACAAGTCTCTCCAATTGCAAGTCTTGCTTTAACTTCAGCCCTTAAATAATCCCCTGAATCTAATTGAATTGATTTATCTTCACAATATACATTAACTAAAAAAGCTAACTTCTTATTAACTGCATATAATTCTGATTTTTGTGTAGGTACTTCTTCCTCAAAATCTTGACAACTCTCTCCCATGTAAACTAATTCATAATATGAAAAATTAATTTCCTCATAATTATTAATAAGTCCTTCACTAAAAGTAATTGGATCTAATTCTTGCATTGCTGAAGTTGGTGCTGGGTTTCTTACAACTCCAGGATATGAACTTCCCTTTGCTGCAGCTTCCCCAAAATCAATTGGACATCCATAATTATTTAATTCACTTGAATCTGGAAATGCATATTGAATATTATATTCTCCATAATCATATCTATATTTGTCTGGGTCCTTATCAAGAATACCTACTTTATTTGCATAAATTGAAGATTCAGATTCAACATATGCTGAATATTCTTCATTTTCTATTTTTAATTGTTCAAAGTCAAATGAACATTCAATTGAATTTGTATCAAATTGTAATTCTAATTTTCTAATTACATAATCGTCCATTACATTAAATACATCCTGGGAACTTATTTTCAATTGTTTTTTTGTATCACTTGGAACCCCTACATTTGCACAATTACAATCTGAAATTATTGCCTGACATGCTTTTTCTTCAAATAATAATTCTTTAAATGTTTGTTCCATATACCCTGCATCATGTGCAGTCCAGTTATAAAAAACTGAGTACATCTCAAGAACTGGCCACTCAATGTTATACACTTTACTTAAATCTTCTCTAATTACAACATTACTTCCAGTTGAAGTTACATAAAAATCTGCAAGTTCAATTTGTAAATCTTCTTTTTTTAATTTAGATATATCTGTTTCATTATTTAAAATTGAAATTTTTGGAAATTCAACATCATATCCATTTTCTTCTAAAACCGAAATTACTGAATTAATATTTACAGTTAAATAATTTTTAAGTGCAATATAACTCTCCCCCTCATAAGTTGATGGATACTGCATGTTACAATACCAAACATTTCCATTTTCTAAATCAGAAAATCCATTATTTAGAAATTCAATAATACTACTCTCAATTGCTCTCTCTACATTTAATTCAACTTCATTAATTAATTTTTCACTATTTCCCAAATCATAATTTAAAATTACTGGTTCTTGTTGAAAAAATAAAATAAGAGCAACTAATCCTACAATTATCAAAAAAATAACACTAATTATCTCAGCTTTTTTTTTAAACATATCAATTCAAAAAGATTATTCAAATATAGAATTGATTATTGCCCTAGTAGTAGTGATAAAAAGATAAATAATTTTTGACTAAGATTGTAAATATATAAATTTAAAAATGGGTCAAAAAGAAGTTTTTCAAGATCAATTAGATATTCTTGCAACTAATTTAGAATTAATTAATCAAAAATTAAGTAGTAATAATCAAAATGGAAAAGTAGTTCAGCTCCCACCTGGAAATACTCAAAATATTGTCGCTGAAATTAAAAAAACTCAACAGTGGATATCAACTATTGCTGATCATTTAATCAAACTTGAATCTAAAAATGAAGAGGAATCTAAAAATTTAATAAAATTAAGTGAGAGTTTAACTCTTGTTAAAAAAGATACAACTCCAACACCTACAATTTATCAAAATGTAGGAAATTTACTTCAAGAAGTTACAAATACTCAAAAGTTAATTAAAGAAATTTCTCCTTTAATTGGAATTATTCCAAATATCGATAAAAAGATTGCAAACATTAACTTACTTGAGACAATTAATTCCTCACTTAATGAAGTTAGATCAAATTTGAATTCATTTTCCTCTATAAATACTAAGTTACAAAATTTTCAAGATACTCTTGAAAATCAAAAAGAATTACTTAATACTACTCAAAGTCAAGTGATATATCTTCAAAAACTTCAAAATCACCATTATCAAGAATTAAGTAAAATTGTTCAACAACTACCATATAGACCAGTTGATAGTAATGACTCCCAAAAAATGCTTCAGTTCCCTGAAGATGAACAATTAACCTATCTACAATCAATTAGAAAAGAAATTTCTCTTAGTAAGAAAAATTCTCCTTTAATGTTTACATTATTAATCATTTCAATTATGATGTTTTCATTAGTTACTTTATTTATGATTGTATTTTTTATAACTAGATAAAAATGAATATTAGTGAAAAAAGAGTTTTAACTCTTGATGTTAAAGAATTAAAGGAAAATCAATTAGCCTCAGTACCCCTTAATAGAGAGATTCTTAAAAACATTGAAGAGAAAACATATGAAGTACTTAGATTAAAATCAAGATTAATTACTAAAGAATATAATAAAGATAAAGATTTAATTGGTGTTCTTCCTTTTTTCATAGATGTTAGTTTTTCTCAAGTTCCAGATAATTTTGAATTAGTTAAAGAATATACTCTACCAACTAAAGCAATTGTTAGAATATATAAAGAAACTCAAGGAGTTGGATTTATTTATTCTATAAAAGTTCCTGAAACATCAATGGATTTTAAAAAAATTAAAGAAACATATCATGAATTTGTAAAATTTCAGGAAACTGGAAGAACCGAAGATGAACACATTCAAAGATGGTATTTATCTTATGGAATTTTAACTCACATTCTTGAAGATGAAAATGTTTTAGAAATTAATATTAATCCTCCAGGTTTTATGACCCCAATGAGAATAATTCATTCAGAATTTATGGAATGTAGTTCAAATGTTTACGCCTCAGACGAATATTTAAATTCAATTGCAACAAGATTAAAAATTAACACTGGTAGACCTCTAAATAAAGCTCAACCTCAATTAGATGGAGAAATTTCTTTTGGAAACACTCGTGCAAGAGTTGCTGCAATTGTTGAACCATTCTCTGTTTTTGGAACAGGTTATTCTATTAGGAAACATAGAGAAAAACCATGGACTCTTCCTTTATTTTTAAAAAAAGGAATGATTGATCAATGGTTTTGTGGATTGTTATCGTTTGCAATTACACATGGACGTACATTTCTAACTGCAGGACCTAGAGGTTCAGGAAAAACAGCATTACTTGGATCACTTTTATTAGAGATTTTACCTAAATATAGAATCTTAACAATTGAAGATACACAAGAATTGCCAATTAATTCATATAAAGAACTAGGTTATGACTTACTTCCTCTAAAAGTTAGATCTGCCCTACTTAAAGAAGGAATGGAAATGCCTTTTGATATTGGGCTTAGAACTTCATTAAGACTTGGAGATTCCTGTTTAATTATTGGAGAAATTAGATCTACTGAAGCTAAAGTATTATATGAATCAATGAGAGTTGGAGCAATGGCAAACGTTGTTGCAGGAACTATTCACGGAGATTCCCCATATGGAGTTTTTGATAGGGTTGTAAATGACCTTGGAGTCCCTAAGGGTTCATTTAAAGTAACTGATTTAATTGTTGTTGTAAATCAAATTAAATCTCCAACTGGTCTTTCAAGACAAAGAAGAGTATTAAAAGTAACTGAAGTGTTAAAAGATTGGCAAGATGAACCAAAGTTTCAAGATTTACTTGTATATAATCCTCAAAAAGATATTCTTGAGCCTACAGAAGAATTATTAAATGGCAAATCAGTTGTTGTAAAAGATATTTTAACAAGAACTCAAGGGTATAGAAATTATAACGATGCAATTAAAGATATTGCACTTAGAGGTTGGGCTAAAGTTATGCATATGTCAATTGGTGCTGAAGATGAACTTGAGGCAAAATTTGTATCTAAATTAAACATGATTTTTGCAAATTTATATGAAGAAATAAGACCTCTTGAAAATTTAGAACATGAAGAAGAATTCAAAAAAAAGTACCTTGAAGAATTAAGAAGAATAATTCAATTTGAAAGAGAAAGAAAAAAACAAGAAGAACATGAAGTTGTTGTTGAGGAAGAACTAAAAATTGATTTGGATAAAATTGAAACAGTTTTACACGAAAAAAATCCTAAAAAAAAAATAGGTTTTGGAAAATAAAATGGGATTGCTCTCTATATATAAATTTGGAAAATACCTTCCAATGATTTCACTAAAAAATGTAGATGAGAAGTTAGAATTTATTTTATTTCCATATAGAAGTAAAGATATTTTAGGAATTTCAGCTATGTTTTTCCTTGGATGTTTATTACTTGCATTTTTACTTGAACCAATTTCATCTTTTTTCAAATTAACATTTATATATCTAGGAATTATTTCTGCAATATTTTTATACATCTATCCTGTTAAAATTTATTATGCCCAGCAAATGATTGACTATTCAGAGGAAATGCTTAGAGCAATCATGAAACTCTCAACATTTATCTCAATCCATACTTCTCTTGAATTTGCATTTACTCAAACTGCCTCAGATTTGAGAGGAACACTTAAATTACAATTTGATGACATAATTAAAAAAATAACTCATAAGGAATATTCTTCTCTTGGTGAAGCAATTTCACTCTATATTACTCAGTGGAATAAAACAAATCCTGACTTTGTTAAATCTTTAAAGTTACTCCAAACAGCTGAAATTTCACCAAAGGAAGAAAAAAAAGAAATTATTTCTGAAGTTATTGAAACTATTATTTTATCCTACCATCAATCAGGTAAAAGGTTTGCAGAATCTCTTGCCTCAAAATCAAAATCCTTAGTTGCCGTAGGGGTTTTACTTCCAATTATTTCATTAATGATTTTACCTCTAGCATCAATTTTTTTACCTGATTTAGTTACAACTCCAGGTGTTGCATTCATATATAACATTTTATTTCCAAGTGTTTTACTTGTAATGGCTCTAAATTTTAGTGTAGAGAGAATCCAGGTTGACACAATTCATTTAGAAGAATCTCCTAAATATGAATCAGTTCCATTCATTACATATCTAATGACTCTTTTAATTGCAGGAATCCTTGCAATCCCTACATATTTTCATATATCTGGAATTGATTTATCTTCAGCTGAGACTGCATCAAGAGAGTATACTGTAAGTTCAATTTTAATGATGGGTGCAGCTCCATTTGGAATTGTAATTGCAATTTGGTTATTTACAAAAGCATATCTTAAACAATATGAAGAATTATGGGAAGATGTGAATGAAGTTGAACAAGATTTTCCATATCTACTTCAAATATTTTCAACATACCTAAATTTAAATCAAAGTGTTGAGAGTATTGTTCCAGAAGTCATAAATGACTATGAGACTCACGGATTTAAAGACCATTCTATTGTTAAGATTTTTAAAGAAATTAAAATGAAATTACATACCTCAAAACAAACAATTGAAGAATTATTTACCAAACATTTACCTAAGATATGTCCATCTCACAAAGTTGCACAATCTCTAAAACATATTGTAACATTTACTAATGTATCTCAAAAATCTGCAGCATCAGCATCAAAAATGGTTAGAGAACAAACTCTCTCAATATATAAATTAGATGATTATATTAGATCTCTTCTATCTGAGACTGTAGGATTAATTTCAATTACTGTAAGTTTTCTTGCACCACTTTTAAGTGCAGTTGCAGTAATTATGTCTCTTGCAATTGTAATGTCTCTATCATTTATTTCAGATCAATTAGGAACAATTTCTTCTTCAATGGGAGCTGAAGTTAAAAATTTAGAATTAGTTGACATCCAAACAATTATTCCTCCAACAATTATTGAATTAATTGTATCAATTTATTTAATTGAGATGGTAATTGTATTATCACTTTATCTAACTAATATTAAAATTGGAAATGATAGATACCAATTTATTAAGAATTTAAATTCAAACATTTTAATTGGTTTTTTAATTTACGCATCAATTTTAATCTCAGGATTCATTTTATTTAGATCATACATATTTAAAGGTGTAATTGGTTAATTGTTACTTAAAAAAGAAATAAAAATTTATAAACAATAAAATTAAAATGTTAATATGAGAAAAACTCTTTTAGTAATAATTGAAGTAATAATTGCAATTATTATTGTTGGTTTTTTATTTTCTCAGGTTAAAAATATCTTAATTTAAAATGAACACTATTGAAATTATAGTATATACTGGAATTGCAATTATTGTTGTAGGTCTTGGTTTAAATTTTATTGTATCAATTGAGGGTGAGAGTTATTACTCTTCATTTAAAAAGATTTTAATTAATGATAATGAAATCCAATTTGAAAGAACAAACCCTTACTCATTTATTAAAGAAATTTTTGATGTCTGGGAGAGTTGTGCTAAAGGAGAAATAGAATTATCTCAAACTGTATATGTTGAAAAAGATGAATATATTTTTAGTATTGATAAAGAATTTATATTCTCAGAAATTAAAAAAATAAATTACTGTTCCCAACTACAAAGTTCAGAATTTGAATGTGGAAGTAAAGAAGATCTTGAGATGGATTCAAGTATATCTCTTCCAGCTGTAATTGAAATTAAATGTAGTGAAGAAGGTATAGAATTAATAAGCTAAAAAAAATGGAATTCCCTATTCAAATTATGGTAGTATTATTTATAACTATAGTTGTTGGAGGAGCTATTGTTAGTTTCTCAGATAATAGTTTAACAGATTCAAAAGCAAAATTAGATGAAATTTCTCAAGAAACAACTCTTAGTGATGAAGAAAAAATCATTGAAATTGTAAACATTAATGCAAACAATATTGCTGCCCTCTCAAAACAATGTTTTGAAGATATGGATAACTCTCTTGAAAGTAATATCTGTTTTGTAGTACTAGGTGAAATTCAAACAACTTGTTTATCAATTTTAGAATCAATAGATGAAGAATATTCTGAAAATATGTATTGTAATATTAATACTGATGGTAATTCTATTAAAATTTATTATAATGCTCCTCTAAGTAGAGTTGAACTAAGTTAAAATGTTAAAAAAAATAATTTTTATTTTTCTATTAATTATTTCAAATATTCTCTCAATTTATTCACTTGAATTAAAAGGGTCTACAAATCCTACAATTATTGAAAAAGGAGAGGATGTATCCATATTATGGGAAACTATAGATGCAACATATTGTCAAGGTATTAAAAATATTAATGGTGAACTCTCACTCTCAGGTGAAATAAAATTAAATAATGTTTTAGTTGATAAGGAGTATATAATTGAGTGTAATGATTCTCTAAATAATAAAGTCAATAAATCTTTTTTTGTAAAAACCATCCCAAGTTTTCCAATTGGAAATACTCTTGAGGTTGGAGAAAATAGAGAATATACAACATTTAATTCTGCAATTCAAGATGCTCAAGATAATGACATAATTAAAATCTTTTCAGGAACTTATATTTGTGACATTACCCAATTTAATATTAATAATCTAACCATAATTGGAGTTGGAGATTCTAAACCAATATTTAATTCTAGTGGTTGTAATATTGACAATGGTAAAGGTACTTGGGTATCTCAAGGTAAAAACTTAATTATTGAAAATATTGGATTTGTTGGAACTCAAGTTAATGATAACAATGGTGCAGGTATTAGAGTTGAGAGTGAAGGAGTAGTTCAAATTAAAAAATCAACATTTAAAAGAAATCAAAATGGAATTTTATTTACTCCTCTCTCAAATTTAAATCAAAGTTATTTTATTGTAGATCAAAGTGAATTTGATTTAGGAGGAACTGGTTCTGGATATCAACATAACATATACATTGGTAAAAATATAAATACATTTATCTTCAAAAATTCTCTCTCAACTAGAACAAATGATGGACATCTAATTAAATCAAGGGCTCAAAATAATTATATATTATATAACAAACTAATGGACCTTGAAACTGGATCATCAAGTTATAATATTAATATTCCTGATAGCGGGTTAACTTATATTATTGGAAATGTAATTGAGCAAGGTAAAAATTCACCTAACTCTGCTATAATTGATTATGGGTCTGAGAGTGAAAAAAATAAACTCTCAAAACTTTTTATTTCAAGTAACACCATTTTAGATAATAAAAATGTCTCAGGAGTAGTTGCTATTCAAGTTAAAAATAGAAGTTCTCTTAATGAAATTAAAATATATAATAATTTATTAGTTAATCTAGAAGAAGAACAACTTCTAAACTTTGTAGATGGAGATTTAAAAAGTAAAATAATTTCTAAAGGTAATAACTTATTTATTGAAGATAATCAATTAGTTGACCCCATAAATTTTAATTTTCATCTAAAAAATAATTCTGAGGCAATTGATTTTGGAATTTCAAATATATTTGGATATAGTTTTTCATTAATTCCTCAATTTGAATATATTTATGATTTAGATTCTAAAAAAAAAGAAATAAAAAATAATCTTGATGTTGGAGCATTTGAATATTATGAAAATTCTCAAATTAAGTCTCCAACTCTAACTTTTAAATCAAATGCTTATGAAGTTAAAGAAAATAGTACCATAACTCTTACATGGGATAGTAAGAATACAAAATCTTGTGAGGGTAGTGGTGATTGGAGTGGTAGTAAGAGTTTAGAGGGAAATGAATTAATTAAAAATATTAAAAAAACTCTAGAACTTGAATTAATCTGTATAGGAGATAACTCTGATTATATTTCAAAAAAAATAAGTATTATTTTAAATAATGATGCTCCATTTATTAAAGAACCTGAAAATGAGAAAGAAATTAAAAGAAATACAACAGAAATTGAAATTGATGAAAATAAAATTGAAATTAGTGAAAATGATATTAAAATTAAATATGAAATATTTAATAATACTCAATTTGAAAAAATTGTAATTGTAATTAATGAAGAAGAGTATAGATCTCTAACAATTGATGAATTAAATTCAACTAACTTATTTTTACGTGGATTAAAAGATGGTTATATTAATTTATCTTTTATAATTTATGATTCTCTTGATGATATTTTATATGAAAGTGATATTTTTGAACTCTACATCTCTCCTAAATACCCCACTCCTGAATATTTAAATTGTATCCCTAAATATTCCTATTTTGACTGGAGGGAATGTAAAAATAATTATCAATTTCGAGATGTAGTTGATTTAAATGGTTGTTATGAAAACTCTGTTGAAAAAAGAAAATGTATAATTGAAGAGAATAAAGAAAAAATTTTAATTGAAGAAAGTATTGAAGAAGAAATTAAACTAAATGCTCTTAATGTTTCAAAATTAAATGAAACTACTTTTAAAATTAATTTAAAATCTATTGATTTTAATGATAAATTCTATATTAATTCATCTCAAAATAAAATCTATATTTTAAATGAATTTAATAATGAAACATATCTTGGAACAAAAATGAATCAAGAAGATGTGATTTATTATTCATTTAAAAAAATAATTCAAACAAATGAAAATTTAGAAGAAACTCCTGAAAATATTTCAATATATAACAAATTAAACTTCAAAATAATTTTACCAATAATACTTATTTTAATTGGTATCATTACTCTATTAATTATTAAAAAATAATTTTTTGTCACTATTAGAAACTATATAATTTTTTAAATACATAAAATTAAAAAATCCTATGAAAGTTAATTTTAAGAAAGGTTCAGAAAAACCAATTGAAATTTTTATTGCACTTTTTGTAGTTTTAGCAGTTGCAATGGTTTTACTTCAAATGTTTGGAGGTCAGATTACAGCAAAACAAGAAGAGTTGAAAACTCTCTCTGATGAAAATAAATTAAAACAGGCAAGACAAGATGTTGAAGATTATTGTAAGCAACAATGTGCAAACATTGATTCAAATTTAGATACTGTAACATATTGTAAAACTAAATATAACAAAGAACTTGATTTAAATAATAACGATTTGTATAATGATTATAATACTGACTATAGTATTGTTGGAGTTTGTGAAGATTCAATTTATTGTGCTGCAGTTTATGAATGTAAAGAACTTAATATGAAAACTTGTTCAGAGATATTATGTAATTACTTTGAAGATGAATGGGATTTAAGTGAGAGTGAAGCATCAGAGAAGTTATTAGAATTTATTGAACCTGGTAGCTGTAATGTTAATGAAGATGAAAAGAAAAATCATTGGTATTACTTAGTTGAAGATTCACTTAACTGTGGATAAATAAATAATGGAAGAAACTATATGGATGCTCTTTGGAGTACTTGGTTTAATTATTGCCCTTGGAATAATTGGACCTCTTTTATATAATCAAACTAATTCTTTTAATGAAGAATCTTTATCTCAAGATTTAAAATTACTAAGAAATCAAGCTAATTTTTTATGTACAACTGAGATTGGAAATTCTATGACTAGAGATATTAATCTTTATTATAAAAGTGAAATATATTCCAAAGAAGATAAAATTTGTATTAAAAAAGAAGATTATATTAAATGTGAAATAATTAACTGTCAAATTAGAGATTATAGTTTTGATGTAAGTTCAAACCTTGCAAAAGAATTTAACGAATTAAGTTACAATTGTGAATTAGAAGTTGTTGGAAGAGGTCTTCTTAGTTTAGATTGTGAGAAATAAAAATGTTTAATAAAATTAAAGCAAGTACAATTGCAAATTTAGTTATTTGGGTTGGAGTTTTAGGTTCTGTTAGTTTAATTGTTTTTTATGGTCTTCCAAAAATTCAACCGACTCAAGTTAATCTAGATCATGTATATCAAGATGCAAATTCTCTTCAAAGCATTTTAAATAAAGCTTGCGTGACAACTGAGCTTGATGTTGAATTTAATCCAATTTTAAATAAAGGAAATTTAATTTTTAATAAAACAAATTTTTGTATAAATTCTTCATCATTTAAAATATGCAAAGAAATTCAATGTGAATTTTCAAATCTTGATGATACCTTTGAAATTGGAGATATTACATTATTAATTGTAAATAAAAAAAGTAATTCTATTGAGGTTGAAGTAATATGAAAAAGGGATTATATGGAATGTTTACATCATTTTTATTTGTAATAATTGCACTTTTATTTTTATTTTCACTTTTATTTTATCAAAATATTTTAGTTAAATTTCAAGGAGAATACCACAATTCAATGTCTGAGTTTCAAGTTATAAGTGATTCAAAAGAAAAAATATTTCAGTGCTTTGGAAATCCAATAAATCTTGATTTAGCAATTACAAATGAATTAGAATGTGATAATATTTTAATTAATAAATTTGAAATCACAAGATTTGATAAAGGACAATGTAACTATTTGTTTGCAAACAAAACTATTAAAAATACCCAAAATACTAAAATGATACAATATTATGTTCCAATTAGAAAAGATACGACTTCTTCAATGGTATGTCTTGGGACATTAAAGTTATTTATTTAAAAAAATGGAAACTATACAAAATATTCTAAGCATGTTAGTTTTAATTTTATTTATGATTACAATTGGTTTTTTTATTTATAATTCAAATATCGACTCCATTAGTAATTTATATGAAAGTGAAGAAACTAAATTTACATACAATACTCATTCAACTACTTTTGATACAGTTTTACTTGTTTATGAGAATGAATCTAAAAGTTCATATTCTGATTTAATTGCAAAGGCATCTGAAGAACAAAAAGAAATTATTAATATCTCAGGAATTGAAGTTGATGTTCCTGAAAGACTTCAAGATATATTAGATCAAGCATATGGAATTGAAAATTATTTTCTTAAAATTACTCCAAGAGTTGCAGATATTAGTCTTAACTTTGTAATTGATGGAAGTTCTACTCTTGAAGATGAAAGAGAAGAGTTAGCTCTAAAATTACCTGGCCTTCTAGATACAATTAAAGATCAAAACACAATTGAGGGTGAGAGTACAATTGTTGCAAATATATTTATCTTAGGTTCCCAAAAAAATACTTCAGATAATGCGTGTGAAAATGTATTTAAAGCATCAATGTATGGAGAAATTAATTGTGAATATTTAGATGAAGTAGCATTATATGAAAAACCAATTATTGATCCTGATGTAGAAACAGTCGATTTTAATAAATATAAAATTGATTATAATGTTAAAGCCCCATATTCTGATGAAGCATATACAAATAATGTTAGGAAATTTAGTGGAGGTATTGAAGATTACTTTGAAGCTGACTGGGGTGCTGGAATTGCTCACGTTTCAGCAAGAATGAAAGATACTGCAAAATTAGTTTTAATTTTTCCAATGAGTGATGAATTATCTACTTCATCAATTGCTCAAACTTGTTTTACAAATACTTTAGTTCCAGGAAAAAGTGGAGATCATAGAAGAGAACAAAAAGTATGTGACTTCTGCGTTGATTCTTGTTCAGACCCTACAACTGTAAATAGGGCATTTAATTCTATTCAAACTGGAGCAGAAGTTGCAAAAGATAACGAACATGTAGTATATCCAATTTTTGCATATGACTGTGATTATCCATATAATAGTTTAACTTTTGATTCATATTTTGAAAATATTTTTGGAATTACTCTTGATGTTAATGCTACTGCTGCTTGTGATGATTTAAGTTGTAGTGGATGTGAAGTTGAGAGTGGAACTTCAAATATTTGTTTTCACCCTGAATGTAGAGAAACAATTATTGAACACATGGAATATCTTGCAAATGAAACAAATGGAAATATTATCGATTTACAAAATTTAGAAGAACTAGTTGATTCAGTTCAAAATGGTGTTACTAAAACTCTAAATTCATTTTACATTGAAATTGGTGAAGAGAAAGAGGATTTATCTAAATTTACATATACTAGATCAATTGTTATGGGTGATAATTTATTTACTCAAATTTACCTTGAAGTGTATTATGACTACTCTCAAAAAGATGTTGATGACTACTCTCAATACTTCAATTTAACAACTCTTGATAGAAAGAAACCTACAATTTCAGTTTTAGAACCTACTAATTTTAATGTTAATGAACAAGTTATTAACATTGAAGGTATAGCATCAGATTTAAGTGGGATCTCATTAGTTGAATTTAGTTGTATATATGGTTGTCTAACTTCAGGAATTACTAATGGAACAAGTAATTGGAAAATTGAAGATTTAATCTTAAGGGAAGGAACAAATCAAATTGAAATTGTAGCATATGATAATTCTAGTTTAAAAAATAAAGTAACAAAAACAATTACAATTACTTATGTTGCTCCTCCTTATGATTGTAAAGATTTATTTGTACACTGTATTGGAAAAAGTCAAGAATTTCAAACAATTGAAAAAGCTCTAGTTAATGCAACAGGAGGTGACGCATTTTTATTTTATTCTGGAACTATTAATGTAAGTAAAGTAATTCATATTAATTCATCAATTAAAGGAACTGAGTTAATTCCAACTAAATTTATTGGTGTTGGGGAAGTAATTTTTGATGGTAGCTTTTTACAACAAGATATTTCAAATGCTGTTTTTTTTGTTGATGGGATATATGACTCAAAAACAGATACTCTTGAAAAAAATCAATGGTTAATTTTTGATAACTTACAATTCAAAGATTCTGCATATATTGATATTAGAATTGATAATACAGAGAATGTAATATTGAGAAATATCAAATCAACAATGCCTTATCAAAATTCAATTTATTCTTCATTTACAAACGACATTTCAATTCAAAATAGTGAATTTATTGGAACTCAAAATGATAATTGTATTCATTTAAGTAATAGTGGTGATGATTATATAATTACAAATAATCAGATATCTAATTGTCAAAAATCAGGTATTGAAATTAATGCTGATCCTAGTGCAACATATTGTAAAGGACAAAGTTTTGGTGCAAGTAATCCTTCTTGTGATGGTATTTCTGAAAATATATTAATTGAGGGAAATATATTTACAAATATTGGAACTGGGGGTGGTTCAGTTTTAAATCTAATTTCAAATGAAAATGCAAAGGTTCAAAATAATATAATTTATAGGAATCTAAATTCCGGAATTAGTTTATGGGATGGTGGTTATGGAAGTCAGTGGGGTTCCAAAAATAATATAATTAGACACAATACAATTTTTACTCTTGATGGCCAAGGTAAATCTCCTATGGAAATTATTGATAATTCGTTAAATAATGAAATTTATAATAATATTTTAATTAGTGGTCAAAGTAGTGGTAAAGAATTTGGAGCAATAGAATTAGATGATTCTACAATTAATGAACAAAAAACAATTACAAATAATGTTTATTATAGGGAAGGTTCTCAATACGTAATTACAAATAAAAAAAATCAACAATTAAAATTAAATGAATTTAATTCAATGTATCCAAAATATAATGATTCATCAATAAATATCTCATCAACTGATGATTTATTTCAATCTATAATTAATAATAACTATGAATTAATTAACATATCTCCTGCTCTTGATAATGGTATTAATTCAGATTTAAGTTATGACATTAAAAAAACTCCAAGACCTCTTGGAAATTTTAGTGACATTGGGGCATATGAATCAAAAATTAATGTTCATTATCCAGTATCTCCAAAATGTGAAGATATAATTATTCCAATTAAATCTGGAGATACTAAAATCTATTTAACTCCTGCAAATGCATCTCAACTAGGTAGTATTGTACAAAATGCTCAATCCAATACAACAATCTTACTTCAAGATGGACATTATGATGTTTCAGGTTCAACTGCAATTATATTTAGAAAACCTTTTGTTACTTTAAGGTCATTTAGTGGAGATAGAAATAGTGTTGTAATTGATGGAGGTTATAGTGGATCTGTTTCCCAATTATTAAAAGTTAGAGCAGATGATGTTACAATAACTGATCTTACTATACAAAGATCTAAAACACACCCTCTACATATTGAGGGAGTTGATAGGACAACAATTCATAATATTAAAATAATTGATGGAGGTGAACAATTTATTAAAATTAATACATTTACATTTGATGGACAATTAGAATTTCCAGATAATGGTTCAATTAGTTGCTCTGAGATGGAATTAACTGCAACTGGTAGAACTATGGTTCAAAATCATGGTGGAGCTCTAAGATGTTATACAGGAGGTATTGACATGCATGCTGGTTGGGGTTGGAGAATTCATGATAATGTTATTAAAGAAATTCACTGTAAAAATTCAAATCTTGCTGAACACGCAATTCACTTATGGAGAAATGTTAAAGATAATATTGTTGAGAGAAATTTACTAATTAATAATGCAAGAGGTGTTGGTTTTGGTTTAGCTGCAGGAGGAGGGTTAAGAGATTACCTTCCTGAAGATTTAGAAGGAACACCATATAATAGATTAACAACTGAAAATGTTGGAGGAGTTATTAGAAATAATGTTATATACTCTGACATTGGAAAGTATGCTGATTCTGGTATTGCACTTGAAAATTCATATGGAGCTAAAGTATATCACAATACTATTTACATGGATGTACCAAGTAAAGCTGGAATTGATAATGTATATTCAAATACTGTTGAAAATGAAATTAAAAATAATGTAATATATATTGAAAATACTGGAAAACCTCATATATTATTTAGAACCTCTTCATCAGAGAGTAAAAATGATGTTGAAAATAATTATTTACAAAGAAGTGGATCAATTTTTAATAGTATATCTACCTTTGATTTTTCTTTAAAATCCTCAGCAGTTGAAGTAATTGATCAAGGAATTCAAGTTGGTGTAACTCATGACTATGCAAACAATTTAAGAGATACAGCTCCAGATTTAGGTGCATATGAATATATTAATTAAATTTATAAAAATTTAAATGATATATTTATTAGATAGTCATTCTTGAATACCTGATCCTAAATTCTAGTTTTGGTAAACTCGTGAGATTTATACTAGATATTTAAAAATTGGCAAGCAAGAATAATAGAAATAAAGGTGTCATAATACTATTTTTTTAGACTATCTTTTACAATTCTTAAATTAAACAATAACTTTTTAATTAACCAATTAGTTAAAAAAATATGAAAGAAATTCTAGTTAGTAAAAATAGACCTTGTCTCTGTAATTCTAAAAAAAATTTTAAATTATGTTGTGGATTAAATATTAATAAAAATGTTGAAGACTCATTTAAAATTCATTATTTATTAAGTGACATATATAGAAAGACACATATTTTTATTAGTAAAAGCCATGACATTGAAAATCTCATTAAAAAGTTTAAAATATATTATAACATCCCTCAAGAAGATAAAACAGACTTTTCTAGTTCTTTTAAATTTATTGAATTTGTATTATTTAAAATAAAATCTCCTGAATTAAATATTCTCAAAGAATTAAAAGAATCAAACATTTTTGATCAAAAAGAATTAGAATTTCTAAAAGATCTTGAAAAATATACTATTTTTTCCCTATATAGAGTTCTTGAACATAATTCTAAGGAACATTATTATAAAATTGAAAATATTTTCACTCAAGAAATTATTGAATTTCATAATAAACTATTTAAAAATATTAATGTTGGGGGTTTAATTTATGGTAGGGAGTATAATTTAATTGGAAGACAAGGAATTCTTCCAACCCTAGTTTTTAAAGATTCAAAAGAATTTAAAGAAGATCACATTGAAAACACCATTAAAAGTTTTAAAAAGAGACATGAAAATGATAAAAAGAATTTATCATTAAAAGAATATGTTAATTCAATTGAATATGAAATATTTGGAGGTGATGATCCATTTGAAGAATATGAATTTGAAAAAAGGTTTGAAGAGTTTCAAAAAAAAAATCCAGATAAAGACTTTGATGATTTTTTAGATGAAATTGAAGATGAATTATTTAAAGAATAAAAAATGAATTTTAAATCTATAATTGAGAAAAATATCTCATTTTCTATGATTATTTTAATTATATTATTATTTATTGAATTATTTCTAGAAGATAGGTATCTCAATTTTGAAATTTTTTTAAAAACTCTTGAATATTTGATATATTTACATATTTTAATTTATTTAATATTCAAATATTTAGAATTGAAATCATTTCCAAAATTTTTCAAAAAATATTGGCTTGATTTATTAGTTATTTTTCCATTTTTTATTGTGTTTAAAATATTAAATGAATTTTTTATAATATTTAAAATAAATAAATTACCTGAGATTTTGTTAAAAAAAACTAAAATTAAAGAAGAAATTTTATTTATTATTAATGAAGAAAAAAGATCAAAAAGAATATTTAGATTATCTCATAGACTATTTAAATCATGGCCAAGAATTTTTTCTCTTTTAAAAAAAATTTATCATAGAAATTAAACAATTATTTTATTCTAAAGTATTTTTAACTCTATAAGAACAATAAAAGAATATAATCTAAAAATAAATAAATTAACTAGATGAAAACAAATGAAAGTAATTTTGAGTTAAATAATTTTAAAGAAGACATTATTTCTATTGAAAAAACTGAAAGTTCTGTTTGGGAATTCTCTAAAAAAGATGACATTTCAAATTTATTTATTTGTATTAAAGATAGAAATGAATTTATTTTAGATTTACTTGATTTATATATTAAATCTCACGAACACTTAAAACCAATAATTAAAGAAATCTGTGACAAATATCCTGGTGTTAAATCAGTTACTTTTGAAAATAATTTTCATGAAATTTCTAAATATCTTAAAAAGCTCTCAAATCTAACTCAAAACCAATTTAATAAACTAAACATTACTCAAAATATCGTAAATAAAGAAAATAGAATTGAAATATTAAATGGTAATAAAATTTTTGAACATCAATCTGAATTTACAACACTTACTCAAAATATTTTAAATTTAATTGAAGAAGCTCAAGATGGAAAAGAAGTTCAAATAAAAACTGAAAGAATTGAAGATAAAATCTATGTTGAAGAAGATTTAATTTCAGATAAAGAAGAAACTGTTGATGTTAATATTGAAGTTGAAGAAAAAGAAGATTTAATTCCTGAAACTAAAACTGAAGAAAATATACCAACTCAACCTCCAAAAATTAAAACACCCTTTGATTCATTATCTATGATGTATCAAAATGATAAAAAGGAAGAAGAAGAAATTAAAAAGGAAAAAATAATTGTATCTAATGAAGTTAAAACTAAAGATGTTAATGTAGAAAATAAATCTTTCATTATAGATAAAAATAAAACTGATGATAAATCAATTGAAGAAAAAGAAATTGATAGAATTATTTTAGAAAATTTTTCATATAGAGATTCCCCAACTCTTGATGAAGAAGAAAAAGAACAAATTGCTAAAAAAAGTTTAAAATCTTCTTCTGCAAGAAAATATGCTAAAGTTCTATATGACTTAGAAAAAGAAGATAAATTTGAAATATATGAAATGCTTGGAAGAAAATTATTTGGTAAAACTCTAACTCTTCTACAAGATTTTGATATTGAACCACTTCCATATTCTATGAGTCAATCCTGGGTAATGTGGGATATTGCAAAACAGTTATATTTTATTAAAAATCCAATATACTCCTCAAATAAATATTCAATTGAAGATCCTCTTGAATCTCAAGAAAAACAAGATGAAATTGTTAATAGACATATTGGATGGGTTATATATAGAGAAATGTTAACTGGTAAAATTGATAATTTACTTGCAAAAGTTCAATCTTCAACTTATGCAAAAAGAATTATTGATTATATGATTTCAAAACCTGAGGCAAATAAAGATTCTCTCCCATCATATAAACTTGCAGATCTGGGGAAAAATGTTGTTTTAGCATTTAATTAAAAAAACCAGCAATATTTTTTTCACCTAATTTTAAATATTGATTAAAATTTAATTTTTCAACTCCTAAATCAATTGAGAATTTTTTTACTTGTTTAGATAAATTTCCATAAGATGAATGTTTATAAAAATATGTGAATTTTTTTGCTCCCTCTAAATTAGATAACAAATTAAAAAATAAATATAAAGGCCTACCTCCTTTTTCATTATTTATATATTTTTTATTATTTTTAAGATAAGCAGCATATCCATGTACTAAAATTGGAACATCTAAATCTCTTTGAAGAGATTTTATTAAATTAAATGTAATTCTATTCTCCTTTAAAAAAATCTCTTTTAAAATTGGATTTAAATAAATTTTATTTAAATCAAGAGTAGCTGGTGTTGTAAAAGATGTTTTATTTAATATCAAAACTTCTTCTCTATTTAATCCAATTTCATCCCACACTTTATTAAATGCCTTCCCTGCAGTTCCAACTAAATATTTTTTTTGTTCTCTTTCTTCAACTCCTGGATTATCCATTACAACTATTGCTCTAATTTTATCTCTTTTAATTAAAAGTTCTTCATTAAAAACACATTCACAATTAAATTTTTTAATCTCTAAATTTATTAATTCTAAATCTTTTTTATAATCTTGGATTAAATTTAAATATTTCATATATAAAAAAGGAAAATTAAATATATAAATTTATTCTATACAAAAAACTAGTTTCATATTTGTAGATAAATGATTTAAAAGAACTGGTTTTGTTTGAATATCAATTGAATCACAGTTAACACCTTCAATTTCAATATTATCTTGAGTATATCTTGTTTGTGTTCTAAAATTTCCATATGGACAAGTTAGTTCATAATTTGAATCCTGTGGATCTTGGATTACAGCTCCAGGTAATAACCCATTACAAGCTAATGCCAAATCCTCACTTCCAAAATTACATGAATTAACTCCATTACATGTTGCAATATATCTACCTGTAAATGGATTTAAACAACTAGAATCACAATAATTTGAACAAAAATCTGGTTCATCATCATACCATGGAAGTGGACAGAAACTCAAAAAACCAGTATAACTATTATCTGAGAGGTCTGGGTCAAATGGTGCAATTAAATCTATTGTTAATTTATAATTTGAGGGTTCAAAATCTGAAACATTTAAATAATAAATTTTTTCAATTCCTTCTTGAGGTATTTGTGTGAAAAAATGACTCAAACTATAATCAAAATTATTTAAATTATCATATAAATTTAATTTCATTTCATATGAATCTATTCCTCCATACCCTTTATTACTTGCAAAAACTTTAATAGGAATTAATCCATTTTCTGCATTCTCATAATCAATTACAACACTCTCTAGAAATACATCTAAATCCCTAACTACAGCAATTGTTGTCAAATAATTATTTGATTCTGCTCCCTCTACATATTCATTATCTTCAAAAATTAAATTTTCTTCATCAATTACTGCTTTTATAATATAATTCCCTAAAACATTTGGTGTAAAGTTAAAGCTTACTTTAGTACTTGATCTAGAATCCAAACTCAATATTTTTTTTTTCCCAATATGAGTAAAATTATCTTGGTTAACTGGACTTACATATAAATCAACAAAAAAATTATTTGCATCTTTTGTTCCTTGATTTGTAATATAAACATTTGCTATTGTTTCATTATTTAAATTTAACAAACTAAAATCTAAATCTCTTGGAATTAAATCAATAAAATCTTTAGAATTTTCTTGAAATATTACTTCAATTTCTGATTTTTTACATAAAGATTCATCTAAGAATTTATTTTCTTCTGGGTTAAAATAATTGAAACAAAAATTTAAAAAATGATTTTCAATATTTGGAATACCTCCAGGTCCAACATACTCAATTTCAACTCCTATAGGATATGAAGATCCTGCAGGTATTACTAAATTTGATAAGTTTTGTATTTTGAAATTATAATAAGAACTAACATCATTATTCCCTGAATCTAGAAAATTTACTGTTAAATTTGTTCTAAAAAGTGCATAATCTAAATAATTAAAAATTAAAATTCTTTGATACAATTTATTATAACCTAAAGAACCACTAGGTCTTAAAATTAAAGGTGAATCTGTTGATAATGCAATAGGTCTATTTAAATCTAATTTTGTATCCTCACTTACAACTGTATTTTTCATTCTATAATTATTAATAATTGCATCTCTTCCAACTAACTTAGGTCTAACTTCAAAGTTTACATATTTGTTATTTAACAAATCAAAATCATATAAAGGAAAATTAATTTTCTCATTAATCTCAATTTCAGATCTTCTTGAAATAGATGGGCCTATTTTATTATTATCAGATCTTGTAAATGTTCTATTAATTGTAAAATTTTTAATATAGATTTCTTTATTTTCATCAGTATCAATTAATTTACCCTCAAGATAATATGTATTTTGAGGAATTGTATCAATTCCTGAAGATATTGGATAACCTTTATGATAATAAATTTCAACCTCTGGAATACCTTCATCAGAGACAGTTAACTTTAAACTAGGATTATTTGGGACTAATTCTGATATTGAATGTGTATAATTAAAAAAACCTAATGCTCCTCCTCTATTAAAAAGACCATAATCAGATCCTAAATCTATACTATATTTAAAATTACCATTTATAGAATTTGTAGTATAAGGTTTCATCTCATCAGTCATCCACCATCCATAATTAGTATTTCCATTTGATAATTTAGGATATGTAAAACTTGTCCATCCTTCTTCCTTATACCTAAATCTTTCATAAAAATATAGTCTATAAATTACTTCATAGTCTGATTTTAAGAAAATAGGGATTGAAACATTTCTTGAAAAATTTAATTCTTCTCCAGGTTTTAAAGTGATTTCAATTCTTTTAGAATCATAATCATTTCTCATTAAAGTAGAAGTATAAAATCTATTTTGAATCCAAGGTGATGTACTTGAAAATGGCCTCATATAAATCATTGAATCAAACTGAATTGTTATATTTTTAGTACTTGGATTATATGCACTATAATTTAAAATAAAATTTTCTCCTAATTTTATATTATTTCCTCTATTAAAAAGAGAAGAATTTTCATAATTTAGCCATTTAATGATTGGAACTATTGCATCCTCTAAAGTACAAGAATTACTACAAGTTTGACCTGAGGGAACTCCATCATTTAAATCACAACTCTCCCCGTATTCTTTAATTCCATTTCCACAAAATGGTTCAGACAAATTAATAAAAAAATGTGTATTAAAATATTGATAATGTTTCTCTCCTGAATATTTATATTGATCATGAGGTCCAACCCTCAACTCTACCCTTCCATAATTTACCATACCTGAATTTACAACATTAAAAACATTACTTACTGTTTGATTTGGTTCCACATTAGGTGGATTCCAGTCATAAGGTCTAGGATTATTATAAGGTGGGTAAACATAATTCCACTGACTTGAACCATAATTTAAAATTCTGTAGGAATAATGTCTATTAATTCTCGCTTTATTTGTATAATCACAAGTTCCAATATTTTTCAAAGTAATATTATAAAATAAATTAAAACTATTCTCCCCATCTTTATTAATTATTAATATCTTATTTTTATTTGCCTGAAAATTTGCATCTAAATTTATTGGGTTCATTAAATCATTATTATTATATCCACCTATTAGGTTTATATCATGATTATCTGGATTCCATGGCCAAGATGTTATATACTTAACATTTGGAGATTGCCATAATGAAAATTCATCAGTTTCTTCATTATAATCAAATCTTTGTATAATACCAGAATTACCATCATAATTTTTAGAAAAAGTTGAATCATTTAAAGAAAATACCACACTATCTACTCTAATATTATCAACACATTTTTCAACCTCACAAATACTTGAACATCCATCTCCATCAATGTTATTTCCATCATCACACTCTTCAATTGTATGTAATATAGAATCTCCGCAATAACCACTATCTCCATTTAACCAAAAAAAAGCATCAACTTTTTGAAATTCAGTATTAGAATAAATATTTTCAGGACCTATACTTAATCTTAATCTTCCATAATTTTCTAAGTTATTAAAATCAACATGAAAAACTTTACTTTTTAAACCATCTTGCATAACATTTTCAAATTGCCAAGTTGTTGATGGATTTAATATTGTTGATAAAAAAAATGAATCCTCATCATTATATCCATAATGGGTTATACTTTTAGTATTATAGTTATAAATCCAGGCTTTATTTGTATATTCACAACTGCCAGAATTTTGTAAAGTTATATTATAATATAAATCCAAATCATTTTCTCCTAAAGAATTTAAAACTAACATGTTATGCTTATTTGATGTAAAAGTTGAATCTAATTTAAAATCATTTTCATTATTTGAATATTCTTTATATATTTCTGATGCTCCCCCCCAAGGATAATTATTAATTGAATTTAAATTTGGGGTTTGCCATAAATCATATTTATTATTTGAATTTAATGATATTTTTTGAATAATTCCCGAGTTACCATCATAATTTTTAGAAAAATTGGGATCATTTAAAGAAAAAATAACTTCATATAAAATTGCAGAATTATGACATTCTTCTGAAAAAACCAAATTAATTAGAGATAAAAATACAATTAAAAAAGAAAATATTGTCTTTTTAATTTTCAATCACCTCATCAAAATATTCAATACATAAATTTTGAAAATCAGATGTAAATAAATTATCACAAAAATAATTAAAATTACCCTCATCTATTATTTTTTTACTTTCTAAATAAAAATTACAATCAGTATAATAATTTTGAGAAACAAACATATTACAATTAAATTCTGTTTTATTAAAATCTAAAAATGTAACTTTATCTAAACAAATTTTATCATCTAAACATTCTATTTGATCATTATCTGAAGAAGTTAACTCTTTTTCTTCATCATTTAAATCAATTTTATAATCATAATACAATTCCAAACATTTTTCTCTATAATCTAAATTAGTAATATTTCTACATTTAGATGTATCCAAAGTTAAAGAAAAATCTTCTCTTAAATAAAATAACAAACATTTAGAATCATTTAAAAAACATTTATCTTCAATTTTTTGTTTAAAAAAAGTAATATTTTCATTTGTAGAATTCAGATCATTAGTTTGATTTTTTAAATTTTTTTTTGGAGTTATAGAAATTGAAGTTAAAAGAAATGTAATAAAAATTAAAATAATTAGTAATTTTAAAAAAACTAAGTTATTTGGATAAGAACTAGACATATTGACTCTCTAATTTAATACATTAATTTAAATTGACTTTAACTTATTAGTAACAAATAAAATTTATTTATAAAAAACTTTTGAAAATGGACTTTTTGATTTCTTACTATGTTTTTTATGAATTTCAAATAATGATATTATAAACATACTCTCAGACCATCCAAGAGGAGTATTTTCATTATATTTTGAAGTATTTGAATAATAAAGTTCCGGCATTCCAAGTTTTGTGTCAACTTTTGCAATTTGATCTAAAAACTTTTTAGCTCTTTCATGTTCTCCCTCAAGTTCATAAATAATTCCAAGCCATGCTAATCCAAAAGTCCATTCAGCTTCCTCTGAATATCCATCATCATTTTTATTATAATAGTAATCATTTTTATATCTAATTACTCCTTTTTCTCTAAGTAAGTGGTATTCTACATTTTCAAGAATTAAATCTCTTTGTTTTTTTGTAACAACATTATATGGATAAATTAAAGATAAAAGTGCTAAATCTACAAACTTTTTTTTACTCTCTCTTGGGAGAAGTTTTTTTAATGTCTCCTCTCCTTTTTTAATTAAATCAGAACTAACTTCAATTCCTGGAATTCTTTTAATTGATTTTAATCCTGCAACACATGCTCCTACTGAACTTGCATGAATTTCTTCATCTTCTTCCCACATTCCAGAATCAAAATCTTCAAAATACTTTACACTCTCAAGATATTTAACAAGTTTATTTATAATTCTAATATAATTTGTATTTTTTTTCAATTCGCTATAATGCCCCTCAACAAAACATACTCCAAGTCCAAATAAAATAGCTCCAATTGAATCATTTTGTTTATTCCCCCAATCTTCCCAAAATTCCTCAAAAGTTTCAGGATGAAATCTAGCATGAATATATTCATGTTTATGAAATGGTCTTTGTTTAATTGCGTGATCTATTTTCCATTCATGTTTTAAAAATATTTTAAGTAGTGCGTCATAAGTTTTAACAACTGTTTCATAATCTCCAATAACTTGAAATGCTAAACATTCATAAAAGTTATCTCTTAGCCAAGATTTATCATATCCTGTTGCTACACTCTTTGATGATGCTGCAAAAAGTCCTGAATCATATTGAAGTGACTTTAAAATTTTGATATGCTGAGTCAACATCTCATCATATGACATTTTTTTTGATTTTTTTAACATAACTTGATCTCAACATTAAATATTAAAAAAATTTATTTTAATTTATAAGTTAAAAATACACAATAAAGGTGTGAATTAAAAAAGAATTTAATTCCAAAGTTCTTTTCATTTAAATATTAAATAATATTAAAATATCTATGATTAAAAACAAACTAATTGAAGCAATGAATTTTAGACATGCCGCTAAGACATTTTCTAATAAAAAAATTTCCCAAGAAGATATGAATTTAATTTTAGAATCAGGTAGATTATCCCCATCATCTTTTGGAGTTGAACATTGGAAGTTTTTAGTTATTACTAATCAAAATTTAAAAGATAAAATTACTTCAATTGCATATAATCAAAAACAAGTTAGTGAGTCATCTCATTTAATTATCTATTTAGCTAAAATTAAAGATATTAAATCAAATTCAAAATATGTTAAAGAATTATATGAAAGTAGAATGCCAAAAGAAATATTTCAAAAAGTATTTGAAACATATAATAATTTTACGTCTCATTTTAATGAAGAATCTCTTAAAAACTGGTCTCAAAAACAAACATATATTGCTGCTGCAAATATGATGACTATGGCTGCATATCTTGGAATTGATTCATGTCCAATGGAAGGATTTAATGAGACAGAACTATTAAAATTATTAAACATTAATAATGAAGAATATAGAACTTCACTAATTATTCCTTTTGGATATAGGAATAAAGACCCAAGAGAAAAAACTAGATTAGATATTAATGAGGTTGTAGAATTTATTGAATAAAAATTTTATTTCTTTTTATTTAAAAAGCTAAAATCTATATCTTTTTTCTCATTTCTTTTTTTTAATTTTTTATGAGATTTATTTTCTTTTTTATAATAGCTAATCAAATCTTCTCTTGATAAATAAATTAAAGAAAAAATAATTAAAGCAATTATAATTATAATTAAAAAAGACTTTGAAGGAGAATTTCCTTCCTCACTTGAAACAATTTCCTCCTGTTTAACTTCTTCTTGAACCTCTTCTTTTTCAACTTCATTTGTAATTACTTCAACTTGATTATTTAAACTTCCCTCATTTGTTGAAGAACTTAAATTTAAACTCACATCCTCAATTACTTCTTCTACTATAATTTCTTCTTCCTCTTCTTGAATTGATTGATTTTTTTCATCATTAATTTCAACTATCTCCTCAATAATTACTTCAGTTTCAGGAAAATTAATTGATTTTATATTTTTATAATTTGTATCTATTATATCTTCATCTTCTTCAATATCATAAACAATTAAAGTTACATCTTCTAATTCATTCTCACAACTAAATTCTAAATTTTCATTAAATGTATTTTTAATTGTTTTATCAAAAGCTGAAGAATCATAATCAAATTCAACTTCATCAAATAAAACTAAATCTAAATATATTTCACACTTATTAATTTCATCTCCAGGTAAAAAATCATCATTAACTATTAAATAAAACCCATAATCTCCCTCTTCAAAGTTATATTCAATATTTTTAACATCTTCATATAATTTCTCACTTATTTTATCTCCATTTGAATCATAAATTCTAAATTCAATATTTTCAACTCTCTCATCACATTCAACTTCAACTTCAACTTCAAAATCCCCAACATATCTTAAATCACTCCCACTTGAATCTTCATTTAATTCAAATGTTGTTTCAAGTTCTCCATCAAAATAAATTCTACATTCAATTTTATCTTCAAAGTCATCATTAAAATCAATTCTAATTTCATGTTTTTCAATTAATTCTTCATCATCAAAATCAAAAATATCTTCATCTTCAAAATTAATTTTTTTTAATAAATTTTCTTCATCATCATATATATTTAAAATAATTTCATCAATTTCATCTTCACATTCAACTTCAAATGTATTTATATAATTTCTAGAATAAGTATTTTTATTTTCACTAATTTCAAAGTCATATCTTTTTGAATCAACTTCAATCTCACATTCAATTATTTCATCAGTGTTAAAGTCATGATTAAATATTATTTCAAACCATTCATCTTCTTCATCAACTAAGTCAAGTTCAAATTCAAATTCTGAGATATCATCTAATTCTTCATCATATAACTCTTCTTCATATCTATCTAAAATCAAAATTGATATTTCATCAATTATATCTTCACACTCTAGACTTAAATTTTCTTCAAAATCATTTGAATAAATTAAATCATCAGAATTTGAATTTTCATCCAATTCCAAAACTTTATCTCTATCATCATAATATATTGTACATTCAATTTCTTCATCTTCATCAAAATTATGATCAAATTCAATTGTAAAGTCATAATCTTCAACAGATGCATTAACTAAATTAATTGATAAGATAATAGTTAAAATTAATAATAAAATCTTTTTCATAATAAGTTGTATAAAAAGTAGTATTTAAATTTTTCTTGTTCTTAAAAAAAATTATTTATCTTTTGGATGTAAAAATCTTAAAAATCCTTTAAATCTATCTTCTTCAACTAAGAAAATTAATACTGAAGTTAAAACAATTGAAATTAAAACAACTGATAAAATTGTATTTGTAAATACCACTGAATTCCCATTTAATATTCCACTTTGAACTGCAACTCCTGCTAAAACTGCAGCTGCAAGTCCTTTTGGTATTAAAATCTCAAGTAATGCTCTCTCTTTTTCTAAAACGTTATTTTTAGGAAAAACTAATCTTACTGCATATGGTCTCACAAGATAAATACCAGCTGTTAAAAATGCACCATATATAAAAACAATATAATTTGAAAAATCAATTAAAATACCTAAATATACAAAGAAGAAAGTTTTTACAAAAAATGAAATTTCTGAGTAAAAGTTTTTTGCAGTTGGAGAAACAACTGAAAAAATTCTCTCCTCCTCATCTTTTTTTCTTCTTTTTCTATATTGAAGCAATGTTCTTGAATTCCCAAGTAATAACCCAAAAACTAATGCTGCAATAGCTCCAGATGCTTCAATTAAAGGAGATTCAACTAATGCATATAAACCTATTAAAACTGCAATTGTAATCATATATGATTTAGATAAATGATCAAATTTATTTAACATGTAAACCCAAAAAACACCAACTAATATTGCTACAACTATTGCAAGTGAGAATGAAGTAAAAATTGTTTTAAATATACTATCTGCCGCAATTTTTCCCGTTTCAATAATTTCAAGAACTGTAATTGTTCCAACAATACATAAAACATCACTTAAAGCACTCTCAAGAGTTAAAACTGAAGAATATTTCTCTTTAATCTCAACATTGTTAACTAAAGGAATTACAACTGCAGATGATGTTCCTCCCAAAATCATTCCAATTAAAATAGATAATAATAAATCATATCCAAATGCATAAGAAATTAAACTTACAACAACAACTGTAAATATAAAATTAATTACTGTCAATTTAAAAGTAGAAGTTAGAGATCTAAGTAAAGTATTAAAATTAATAGATAATGCTCCTTGAAATAAAATAAAAACTAATGCAAATGTTGTAAATAGTGGTGCACCTACTGCCAAAACATCTTTATTTGTCCAACCAAGTACAGTTGAGAGTAAAATACCTGTACCAATTAAAAGTAAAACATCAGGTATATTTGTTTTCCTAAATATAATCTCTGCAAAAAATCCTAAAAACATAACTCCTGCAATTATAAAAAAAGTCTGAATAATTGGTTCCATTTAAAAAATAATATAAAAATATTTTATAAACTATTGTATTTACTCTAAATATAATCAAAGTTTTCACATAAGTTTTCAAATTCTTCAAATAAAAAATCAATTGTCTCCTCCAATACTTTTGGATCTAGAGGATTTTTCAAATTACCTATCTCTAATATTTCAAAAAAAGATTTAGATCCTCCAACTCTACATATCTCAAAATAATCTTTTAGAGCATCTTCCCTATTTTCTTTATATCTTTTATAAAATTGAAGTGCACAAATTTGAGCTAGTGCATAATCAATATAATAATGAGGATAATAAAACAAATGTCCAACTCTATGCCAAGCTACCCCTTTATCTAAATATTTTAAATTATCAATTTTCTTAGGTTCTGGAAAGTATCTTAATCTAACTTCTTTATATAGTTCTCTTCTTTTTTTTGAATCAATTTGTGGATTCGAGTAAACTTGTTTTTGAAATTCATCATTTACTGAGCAAGCAGAAAGAACTGAGATTATATCTAAAAAGTTTGAAATTATAAATTTATTTTTATCTTCTCCAAAAAAATTGTCCATATAATCATGCATAAAAAGCTCCATTGACATTGAATGAATTTCACAAGCCTCAAGAGTTGGGTATGCATATTCTACAGGGAAATCTTTATTTTTAGACATATACATCTGAAGTGCATGGCCACATTCATGAGTTAGAGTTGAAACATCTCTTGGCACTCCATTTGTATTTCCATAGATAAATGGTGCCTCATAATCTTTTAGATAAGTACAAAAACCTCCTGGTCTTTTGTTATCTCTAATTTCAAAATCAAATAATTCATATTTTACTAAATCATTAATAAAAGTTTTAGTTAAAGATGAAAATGCCTCAAAATTCTCTTTATTAGTATTAATAATATTCTCAGATTTAATTTCAGGCTCAGAATCTTTAAAATCTAAAGTATCATAGGGCATTAATTCATGTCCAAAGTAAACTTCTTTTCTCTTTTTAATCTCTTCAAGTTTAGCCTTAACTTTTTTTGAAATAACTTCTTTAAATTCATCTAAATCATCACTATTATAATCAGTTCTATTTAATCTTAAATATGCAACTTCATTAAAATTACTAAAACCTAACTCTTTTGCAATATTATCCCTTACCTTAACTAACTTATCATAAATCTCATCAATTCTCTCCCCATATTTCTTCATTTGGATATCAAATTCAAAATAAATTTTTTTCCTCTCTTCTCTATTTTTTGAAAGTAATAATTTAGAAATTCTACTCATAGGATACTCTTTATCTTCAATTTTAATTTTAATTGTAGAAATTAATTTTTGATATTCACTAATTATTGTATTTTCTTCCTCAATTAATTTTTCAACATTTTTATTTGTGGAATCAATTTTACATTTAGCTAAATTTAATATTTGTAAACCATATTTCTCCTCTATATCTTCTCTAAATTCAGATTTTAATATAATTTTATAAAAATGAGATTTGATTAAATCAACTTTCCCCTTATATTTATCTACTAAATTATTTTTTTTCTCATATTCAAGATTTGTAACATCTTGTGCAAATTTAATACCATAAATATTCTCAAAAGAATCATAATTATTTATTTGATTAAAGTAATCTTTAATTAAATTAAAAAAAGTAAGTTTTTCTTTTTCATTTTCTAATTTTTTTAATATTATATTTACATTCTTTTCAAATTCATTAAAGTCAAATTTAATTTTAAATTCTGAAAACTTTTCCATAAAATAAAATAAGGTTTATTCTTTTTAATGATTTCTAATCCTTATTAAAAAGTGTGAACAATAAACTATCTCAATTACCTTCTAAATCTTCTTTTTAAAGATTCATTTACTATATAGATAATATGAATATAGTAAAAGATAACTCAAGAGGTTCTGCAAATTATGGTTGGCTTAAAACTAAATACTCTTTTTCTTTCTCAGAATATTATAATCCCTCCAGAATGGGTTTTGGAGCTCTAAGAGTATTAAATGATGATAAAATTGATGCTAATTCTGGATTTCCAATGCATCCACACTCTAATATGGAAATTGTGACAATTATATTAAAAGGTATTATTACTCATCAAGATTCAATGGGAAATAATACAGAGATTAAAGAAGGTGAAATTCAAAGAATGAGTGCAGGAACTGGCGTTTTTCATTCAGAATATAATGCTGAAAATGAAAAATTAGAATTATTTCAAATTTGGATTGAACCTAAGATTCAAAATATTAAACCAAGCTATGAACAAAAATCATTTGAATCTAAAAAAAATATTTTAAATGAAGTAATTAATCCAAATGGTGAAAATGATGCTCTCTCAATTAATCAAGAATCATATTTTACAATGGGTGATTTTGAATCAAATAAAAAAATTGAATAT
>CAXPJQ010000029.1:0-5359 GCA_964217375.1 Bdellovibrionales bacterium
ATATGATGAAATGTACAGTGACTCAAAGACCTATTCCTGTAAAAGTATTTGAACATACGCCTGATGAGGGAGAATTGTTAACAATAATTGAAAATTCAAAATTTAGTATCAAATGTGCAAGATTAAATCATTCAACACCATGTATTGGGTTTCGATTTGAGGAAAAAGATGTTTATAATATTGATAAAGAAAAAGCTGCAAAATATGGATTAGAACAATCTCCAATGCTTGCAAGGGCAAAACTAGGACTTGATATCGAACATAATGGAACTTTAATTAAGGCATCAGATTTAACTTATTTAAAGAAAGGATTATCTCTTGCTATGGTTTTTGATACTAGGCCTTGTATTGGTGTTGATTTACTTGTTAAAGATGTTGATCATTTGGTAATGGAGGCAACTTTTTCATATGAAAAACATGCACATAAAGCAGAAGAATATGATCATATGTCTGCAAAAGAGACTGCTGAAATTGCAAGAGTGAATAATGTTGGACATCTAATTATTACTCATTTTTCTCAAAGATATAAAGATGTTAAAGAATTAGAAGATGAAGCAAAAGAAGAATTTGAAAATACTACATCAACTTATGATTTAATGACTTTAAAATTAAAATAATTTTCTTTTTTTATATTCAATTAAATAAAATTATATATGTTATATACAATATAATATTTCCAAATAAAAATCCTTTTAAGAAATATTGTATGTGATTTAAAATTTTAATTTTATGATAATTTTTAATGATCAAGAAGATTCACCTGAACTTTATGAATATTTTTTTAAATTTAGAAAATAATTTGAGAGAAAAAAGTAATTAATTTTTACCTTTATGAATATGTACGTTTTTAGGTGCAGCTAATACCCAATTTTCGTGGAATCCTACTAACTCTCCACCAATTGCTTCAATTGTTTTTTTAATTTTGTCAATTGCCCTTTTTAATTCATCTGGATCTTTATTTCTTAACAAGTGAATGTCAATTAAACACATTGTTCTCTCATTTCTGATAATATCTAGAATGTTTCTAATATTTTCATAATTGTCTAGAACAAAAACTCTAACATCAACGATTTTTTCGTCAGTGTGAGATTTAGTATCATATTCTGAAATTGAAAGATAATCTTCTGATTCATCTTCTACAAATTCTTCTTTTTTTTTTGAGAATCCTAAAAACGCAGCCATCTTTATATATTAATTTTGGTTTTGTTTATTTATAAATTTTTCTAATAAACAATAAGAGATAAAAATAAATAATTTATTTTTTAGATTTAACTCTTACAGGTCTTAGTTTTTTAGAGTTACATTTTCTACAAACACCTTTACCTGTTAAAAACTTACTAATTGGTAATTTAATTTTAGATTCACATTTTCTACAAATGTAAATTGAATTAAACATTCTTGCCATTGCTTCTGGAAATGTTCCCATTTTTAAGCTTCCTCCACAATTGATTTAATAATCACTTTTCCAACTACTAACCAATAAAGTACAGTTTGACCTGCAACTAATGATTCTCTTACTTCTTCATCTGCAATAGATTTATCAGCAATTAAGTTTTCAAATGATTCCATATCCATCATTTCAACGTTATCTCCATCAATTGATAGGATTTGACCTTGTTTTTTCAAAATTAATGGAACTTCAACATTATCGTGTCCTGGTTTTACAACTTCTTTGTTTGATCCAGTGATAATGTGAGCAGCTTTAATTCTAACTTTTGCGTGACCGTGTTTACCTGGTCTTGATGTTTGAGTGTCTTTTACAATGAATGGTTCTCCTTCAACTAAAAGGTATGAACCAGCTCTAAGACTTGATGCATGAGTTAATTTAATATCTGACATTTTTTTATTTCATAAAAAAATGAAGTCCATCAAAAGATAGACTGACATTTTTTATTAATATCGTCGTTTTTTTAGCGATATGCTAAGACGTATAGTAAAAAAAAATGAAAATTCCTTTATATACTTTATTATTAATTTTTGTTTAAGTAGTTATTAATTATTTTTAAAATGAAATTATCTTGATCTTCTTGACTTAAATTTGAAGTATCAATTTCAATTGCATCTCTTGCTTTAACTAAAGGAGAGAAATCTCTATTTATATCTTGGTGATCTCTATTTTCTAGTTCTTCTCTAACTTCTTCAAAACTCTCAAGAATTCCTCTTTTTTTAAGTTGTTCTTGTCTTCTTTTTGCTCTAATTTCAAGATCACCAGTTAAAAATATTTTAACTTGTGCATTAGGCATAATATTTGTTCCAATATCTCTACCCTCAGTAACATATCCTCCCTCTTGAATTATTTCTTTTTGAATTTTTTCTAAGAATTTTCTCACAATCCTTTTCTTAGCGTAATGAGGAGTAATTTTAGATATTTTCTCAGATCTAATCTCAAAGGTAATATTTTCATTATTAAGAAAGAGTACATTATTTTCTCTAAATTCAAGATTTATTTTTTTTAAATCAGATTCTTTAATATCTTGAGGAAGAATATTATTTTTATTTAAATATAGTGAGGTAGCTCTATATAGGGCACCAGAATCAAGATATTTATAATTTAGACTTCTTGCAATATTTTTTGAGGTTTCACTCTTGCCAGTTGCAGAATATCCATCAATTGCAATATTTATTTTTTTCATAAAAAGAAATTATTTTTATCATTTTTATTAGTTTGTATTATTCCATATATATTTAAACTGTTCTCTATGAAAATTTGCAAATTCATTACCTCTAACTAAAATTACTGAGGGTTCAGAGTCAAGCCAAAGAATAGTTGCAACATTATTTGAATATATATATTGAGAAATAGGAGTTGAATTAAAGGAATTTAAATATTTGACTTTACAGAGTTTTTGAATTTTAAGGGTATTTTTAATTTCTTTTGAAGTATTGTTATCAAAAATCATTTTAAGAGAAATTTCTTTAGAGATTCTTTCTTTTTCAAACTTTGGCATGAAATATTTAATAAAAGTGTTAATATCTTTTGATGTTGCCTTAACTAAAACTTCAGAGTTATGACTTATTATATCATTAAATACTTGTTTAATTCCCTTAGTTCCTCTAAAAAATAAAGTTTCTTTCTTATCTTTCCATGATTCCATATCCTTTTGAATTTTAGGAAGTAACTCTTCCCAGGCTTGTTGTTTTTCTTTTAGTTTATCAATTAGATTTTTAGGATCTTGAATTTGAAAATATTTTAAATTATTTTCTTTAATATAACCCAGAAATCCCTTTGAAATCATTCTATCAATAGCATCATAAGTATTTCTTCTATGGCTTCCAATTCTTTTTGCAATTTCACCAGCAGGAGTTGGCCCTCTATTCATTAATAATTTATAAATATTAATTTCAATTGAAGTTAAATTTAAATCCTCAAGTAATGTGTCTAGTTCCATATAAATTATATAACATTCAAATATTAATAAACTTATTTGAGGTAATTTAAGTAACCACAGTTATTAATATATTTTTAATTACTAGTTAATTTATGGTAAGAGAAACATTAGTTAAATTACTTAGTGAAAAAGATATTGATGTAAATGATTTGTCTGAGAGTAATATCTCAGAATATTTACAGGCAAGAGAAACAAAAAAAAAATTAAAAACATTTTTTATTGATCCTTTTGAGGGTGAGGTTAAAAAAAATATTGGAGTTTTCTATCATTCTGATCTGGGGAGTGTTGAGAGTAGGGAAGTTAAAAAGAATATAACTTATTCACCTAAAGAAATTTGTTCTTTAATTGATTCAAATATTTTAATGCAGTTAACTCAAAACAACTCAAATCAGAGATTAGATGGAGTTAAAAGATATAGAGGTCAAATAACTTTAGATCCTATACATTCTAGTAATTTAATTGATTTATGGAAAAGTCAAGTAATAGGAGAGAATGTAGATAAAGGAATTAGTGTTAAAATTTCAGATTTAGAGAAAGTAGTTAGTATTCACACACCAAGATTAATTACTGAAAATTCTTTTTTAGTTCCTAAAGATTTTAATGAATCTGAAGTAGGTTTATATTTAAGTGCAAGAGAGCAGAGTAAAAAATTGCAGAAATTAATTATTTCTCCTTTTGAGGGTGCTTTTAAAAGAGGAGTTAATTCAAATGGAGATGAAACTAATTTAGATTTGAAACATTATGGGAATTTAAGTGTTGCAGTTAAATGTGTACCTAGATATGAACCAAATTATCAAAGAGTTTTAGATTTTACAAAGAGTTTTTTAGATATGGTTGCTAGAATGAGCCCGATTCAAGAAGATCTTTCAAGGTTTTTTTTTAATAATGAAAGATTAAATCCAAGAATGTATGTTAGTGCCAATTATCTTTTATCCCAAATTAATAATGTTAAAATGGAAAAAGATTTGAAGGAAAAAAAAGAATTATCTATTTTATATAAGCCTCAAGGAGCCTATATTTTAGTTGATTAAAATTATTTTTTTAAATTTATATTATTTATTTCTTTAATATTTATAAATTAATCTTTATTTTATTTATTATAATAAAATGAAAAAACCCTCAGATTTGATTAAAAAAAATCCATTTGTTTTAGCTCCAATGGATGATGTGACTGATATTGCATTTAGGGAATTGACTGAGGAATGTGGTGCAACATATACTACATGCGAATTAACTTCAGTTGATGCTTTAGTTAGGGATAAAGTAAAACATGATAGGTATTCAAGAGGAAAGTTAAATTTTAATTCAGTTCAACTGTTTGGGTCTAAACCTGAAGTTTTTGTTGAGGCGGCAAATAAAATACTTGATGATGCAGACTCTATTGATGTTAATTTTGGATGCCCATCTGCTTGTGTTAATGCAAATGATGCAGGGGCTATGCTTTTAAAAGATCCAAAAAATGTTGGTGAAATTGTGTCTAAATTAGTTAAGAATATAGAGAGACCAATTACTGCAAAAATTAGGTTAGGATATAAAAAGACAACATATCTTGAAGTAGCAAAAGAGGTGGAAGATGCAGGAGCTGATGTTTTAGCAGTTCATGGAAGAACAGATGAACAAAAATATAGTGGATTTGCAAATTGGGATGCAATTAGAGAAATTTATGAAAATACTCAAATTACTTTAATTGGAAATGGAGATATTAAAAATCCAAAAGAAAATATAGATAAATATTTAGGAAAATATGCAGATGGTTTGATGATTGGAAGATCTGCAATTGGAAATCCTTTTATTTTTCAAGAATTTAAAGATTACTTTGAATCTAAAAAGATATATAATTTAGCTTCAGATGAGAAAAAAGAAAGACAAAAGGAACTTTTTTTGAGGTATCTAGATAAATTTTCAAAATATGATGTAGCAAAATCAAATCAGAGAGTTTGGAGACAAGCTATGTGGTTTTTTAAAGGAAT
>CAXPJQ010000030.1:0-7362 GCA_964217375.1 Bdellovibrionales bacterium
TTAAAAAAATTTTTTTATGTATGATTTTAAAGATATTTTCAAAGTCTTCAAAAATTTTAATACTATTATTATTGATTTTTTCAACTTCTAAAATTAATTTTTTTATAGCTCTATCTCCAATTACTAAATATGAAATTAAATTCCAATAATTTAAATTATTATTGTAATCTTCATTTAGTTTGTTAAATATTATTCTCCTGGAGATATTTTCAAATTTATCTATTTTATTTGAATTATTTAATATTTTTTCTTTAGAATTTAATTTATCAATTTCTTTTGAACTTTTGAAATAATTAATTAATTCTTCAATAGAATTAGTAAAAGTGAAGAATATTTTATTAATAATTTCATTTATATTTTTAATTTCAAACTCAGAAATTAATCTTAATTCAATTATTTTGTTTTTAGTTTCTATGTCTGAGATTTCAAATCCAAGAAGAGAATTTTGAGTAATTTTAATTATATTTTCTTTAATTTTATCATTTAGATAATTAATGTTTATTTTTTTATAACCTAAATTATAATAATTTTTTAAGATAACTCTTGTCGTTTTAAACTTTTCAGAATTTAAACTAATTGAAATCTCTTTTTTAACACTAGTTTTAGGGGGACTAATTTGTATATTATTATTGATTTCTTGGAGTATTATTTCTTCACCTTGAATTAAATCATTTTTTTTAATCCACTCTCGAGGTAAATAGATTACAAGACCTTCTCCTGAGCCTTGCTTAATTAATTTTCGCTTCATCTTATTTTTTTAATTATTTACTCTCTTATATATCTTTCTAAATCTTTATTAACATATGGATTTATTTATATTTTTAATATTTTAGATTTATACATAAAGTAATATTATTTTGAGATATTTTCTAATTTCAAAGTAGATATAAATTTATAAAATTAATGATGAAAATGGTTAAATTAATGAAAAATAATTTTTTAGATGATTGCAAGACAATCTTAAAACACACACAAATAATAACTTTAGATTCAAAAGAATCAATTGATTATCTTTATTCATGTATTTTAGTTGATAGAAAAGTTTTAGGAATTTTAAAACCTAAATCTACAATTGAAATTAAAAAAATTGTCGATTTAGCAAATAAAAAAAAAATTTCTCTCTATCCATTTTCAACTGGGAAAAATTGGGGATATGGTACAAAAATACCTGTAAAAAATAATTGTGTTCTCTTAGATTTATCCTTAATGAATAAAATCTTAGATTATAATGAAACTTTAGGATATGTTAGAGTAGAACCTGGAGTTACTCATAGGATGCTTTATGAATTTTTAGAAAGTAAAAATTCAAAGCTAAAAATTGATCCTACTGGATCTTCACCAGACACTTCAATTATTGGAAATTCTTTAGAGAGAGGGTTTGGGATTGGTTTTTTAAATAATCATTTCGAAAATTTATCAAATATGGAAATTGTTTTACCAAATGGAGATTTAATGAAAACAGGTTTTGGACATTATGATAATATTGAGAGTGCAAATGTCTATAAATATGGAATTGGACCTTTTGTTGATGGCTTATTTAGTCAAAGTAATTTTGGGATTGTAACTGCTGCAAATGTTTATTTATCACCTAAATTTGAGGAAGTAAAATTAGTTGTTTGTAAATTTGATGATGATTCTAAATTTGAACAAGTAATTGATACTCTCCAAATTTTAAGATTTAATGAAATAATTAGATCTCCTGTAAATGTATTTTATAGAAATAGATTAATTAGTGTTAAGAGAAAATTTCCTTTTGAATTAACTTCAAATTCAAATATGAGTGAAGAAATATCAAAACAATTAGGTGTTGAGAATTCAGTTTCTTTATGGAATATTTCATTTTCTTTATTTGGAACAAAAAAACAAGTAAAGGTTGCTTTGGAAGAAGTTCAAAAACATTTTAAAAAATTAAACTTAAGAGTTTTTGCCTTTAATAATAAACAAATTGAAAATTTTAAAAATTCAAGTAAATTAATTAAGTTTTTCACTAAGTTAATTTTAAAAGAAGATTTAGAAGAATTATCTTTAGTTCTTAAAAGAGGGATTGGGATTTTTACGGGAGTTCCATCTAATGTTTCAATGCCATCACCCTATTGGAGATCAAAAGTAAATTATAATGATGAAAATCCAGATCCTGGAAGGGATAATTGTGGTCTTTATTGGATTTCCCCAGTTATTCCTTTAATTGGAGAGCGAGCAAGAGAAGCTTTTAATATTGGGAAGGGAGTTTTTGATAAGTATGGATTTGATTTTGCACCAACATATACTTTTGGAGGATCAAGATTTATAGATAATACTATTCCTCTAATGTATAGGAAAGATGATATTGAAGAAACAAAAAGGGCAAATGAGTGTTATCGGGAATTAATTGCAGAGTTTAGAAAATCAGGATATATGATTTATAGGGCATCAATTACATCAATGGATCTAATTATTGATAAAAAAGATACTTTTTGGAAATTTAATAAAATAATTAAAGAAGCAATTGATAAAAATAATATTATCTCTCCTGGGAGATATAATCTAAAATAATTTTTTCAGATCTAAAGTTAATCTTTATAAAGAGATAATTGTTACTTTTTCTTATAGCTATACTCAAATAAGTATAGTTCAACCGGGTTTACAAAAGTAGGCAACATAATTTATTATGACCTCGCCTGGCAATGACTTTAAACTTTAAAATCATAAATAGACCAAAGTCTTAACATACACGCATCTTATGAATTAATTCATTTGAAGACAGTATGGGGGTGTTTCCCTGAAGATTTACTTATTTTGATTAAAAAGATATGAAGTCGTCATTTAACATTAAAAATGGCTAGTTCAAGTACAAGAAAAAGAGGAAGTAAGGCTTTTTGGCCAAGAGTTAGAGCAAAAAAAACACATGCTATTGTTAACTCATGGTCTGTTAAAGAGCAACCTAAAGAAGTTTCTTTATTAGGTTTTCCTGCATATAAAGTTGGTATGACATCAGTTGGTTTAATTGATAACTTTTCTCACACATTAACAAAAGGTACAGAAATTAATGTTCCTGTAACAGTTTTAGAATGTCCTGCAGTTAAAGTTTTATCAGTTAAATTATTTGCTCATGATGATTATGGAAATTTACAAATTGTCTCAGAAACATCTGCACAAGTTAAAGATAAACATTTAGCAAAAAGAATTGATTTAGCTAAAAAAGCTCCAAAAGTTCCAACAGCTGAAGAATTAATTTCAAAAGCAAAAGAATTAGGAGTTGAAGAAGTTAGATTAAAAGTTTCAACAAATCCTTCTGAAACTACAATTGGTAAGAAAAAATCTGAAGTTTTAGAACTTGGAGTATCAGGTTCAATTGAAGATGGAATTACATTTGGATTATCAAAATTAGGTCAAGAAGTGAAAGCATCTGAGGTTTTAAATGGTGGGGAATTAGTTGACTCACACGGAATTACAACAGGTAAAGGGCATCAAGGTGCAGTTAAAAGATTTGGAGTAAAATTAACTTCTCATAAATCCGAGAAAAAAAGAAGACATGCAGGTAATGTAGGTGCATGGACTCCATCAAGAGTTTTAACAACAATTCCTCTTCCAGGTCAACATGGATACCATGAGAGAACTGAGTGGAATAAATGGGTTTTAAAAGTTTCAGATAATGTTGAAGAAATTAATAGATCTCAAGGATTTAGAGGATATGGAGAAGTTAGAGGAGAATATATCTTAGTTAAAGGTTCAGTACAAGGTCCAGCTAAAAGATTAGTTACTTTAGTTAGAGCTCAAAGACCAAATAAAAGATATCCAAAAGTTGCTCCTGAGATTACATATGTTAATAAATAAGAAAAATGAAAATTCCAGTAATTGATAAAGAGGCTAAAAAAATTTCAGATTTTGATTTGGAATTAAATGTTGATATTAGAGATGATATCTTCAAAAAGGCAGTACTTGCAGAGAATTCTTTGTTTTTCCAAGCTAAAGGAGCTGATCCTAAAGCAGGTAAAAAACAAGTTATTAACTTGTCAAAAAGAAGGAAAGCATTTAGAACAACTTATGGAAGAGGAGGTTCAAGAACACCTAAAAAAGTTATGTGGGCAAGAGGAACACAACATAGATATGTTGGAGCATGGGCTTCACAAACTGTAGGTGGAAGAAGAGCACACCCTCCAAAAGCTGAAAAAATTGTTATTAAAGATATGAATAACAAGGAATGGTTAAAAGCTTTATTAACAGGAGCAACAGCTTCATTTAATAGAGATTTAGTTATTTCAAATGGACAAAGAGTTCCTCAACAATACCCTGTTGTTTTAGATTCATCTGTTGAAGAATTAGCAAAAACTTCAGACTTTAAAACTTTCTTAGAGAAAGCAGGTTTTGAATCTGAATTAGAGAGAGTTCAAAATAGAACAATTAGAGCAGGAAAAGGAACTATGAGAAACAGAAAGTATAAGGTAAAAAGAGGACCTTTAGTTGTTGTTTCAAACTTTGAAGTTCCATTATTAAAAGCTGCTAAAAATGTTAGAGGATTTGATGTAATTACACCTGATCTTTTAATGGCTCATGACTTTGGAATGAGTGAAAAACCAGGAAGAGCAGTTTTATTTACTAAAGGAGCTTTAGAAGAATTTAAAGAGGTTTTAAATTAAAATGGCTGCAGAAAAAGATTCAAATGTAGAACAAGTTTTTAAAGATGAACTTTCAAAACAGTTTTATGATATTGTAAAAAGAGTTATTGTTTCAGAAAAAGCTACAAGATTAATGGAGTTTGAAAATAAAATGACTTTTGAAGTAATTAGAGCTGCTACTAAACCAATGATTAAATTATTAATTGAAAATGAGTTTGGTAAAACTGTAAAATCAGTTAACACAGTCAATAATCATAATGGGTATAAGGTTGCAATTGTAACATTTGCTCAAGATGGTGTAGCTTCAGATTTAGCATCTGAGATGGGGTTAGCTTAAAATGGGAAAAAGAATTATTCAACAAAGAAGAGGAAGGGGAACTTCCACTTATAGAAACTTTAACCAAAGAGGAGCAGGAGTATCATCTTTTAACTTATTTGAGAGAGGAGAGAGTATTTCAGCTGAAGTTGTAGAGTTAGTTCATTCTAAATCACATACAGCTCCTTTAATGAAATTAAAATATGAAAATGGTAGAGTTGCATTACTTCCAGCTTTTGAGGGTTGTTATGTAGGTCAAACTATTGAAGTAAACCATAAAGATGAAGTTGCAAGAGAAGACATTAAAGTTGGAAATACTTATATGTTAAAAAATATTCCAGAAGGAACTTCAATTTATGCAATTGAATTAAGACCAGGAGATTCTTCAAGATTAGTTAAAGCAGGAGGTTCTTTTGCAAGAGTAGTTGGACACTTTAAAAAACAAACTAAAGTTGTTTTGCCATCTAAAAAAGAAAAATTACTTCCAGGTGAATGTAGAGCTATTGTAGGAGAAATTTCAGGAGGAGGAAGATTAGAAAAACCATTCTTAAAAGCTGGATTAAAAGCAATGTGGATGGCTAAAACTAATAAGATTTATCCTAAAGTTTCAGGAGTTGCAATGAGTGCTTTTGATCACCCACACGGATCAACTAGATCATTAAGGAAAGGAAGACCAACAATTGCACCAGCAAATGCACCACCAGGTAGAAAAGTAGGTATGCTTAGGCCTAGACATACTGGAAGAAATAAATAAGGAGATAAATAAAAAATGTCAGATGATAAAATTTTTACATTTAGAGGAAAAACTGTTGATGAGTTAAAAACTCTCTCAGTTGAAGAATTTGTTGCTCTTCTTCCAGCTGCAGCTAGAAGAAAATATTCCAGAGGTTTAACTGAGCAAGAAACTCTTTTCTTAGAAAAGTTAAAAGCAGGTAAAAAAAACATTAAAACTCATGTTAGAGAGTTATTTGTTTTACCTGAAATGGTTGGATCTAAAATTTCAATTTATAATGGTAAAGAATTTATTCAAGTAACTATTATGGAAGAAATGATTGGTATGAGATTTGGAGAATTAGCACCAACAAGAAAAATTGCTCAACATCCAGATAATAAAAAATAAGGTGAAATAATTGAAAAATGGCTTATAAATATTCATATGAAAAATTTGATAAAGAATCAATGGCTAGATCTCATGGAGTAAATCTTCCTATTTCCCTTAAAAAAACAGTTGAAACTTTATCTGCAATTAGAGGTAAAAAAGTTGATGCTGCAATTAGGTTTTTAGATGAAGTAACTCAAGAAAAAGCAGTTGTTCCATATAAAAGATACAATTCAGAAATGCCTCATAAGAGAGGAGTTGGAATTGCAGCAGGAGGTTATCCTGTAAATATTGCAAAAGCAGTTTTAGTTTTATTAAAAAATGCTAAAAAAAATGCTGCAGAGCAAGAAATTTCAGGAACATTATATGTTGAGAGTGCATCAGCTAGAAAAGGTTCAAGAAGATACCATATGGGAAGAAATATGGGAAGACAAATGAAATCTACTTCAGTTGAAATTGTAATTGGAGCAAGAGAAGTAAAAAAAGGTGATAAAAAATGATTGAGAGAAAAATTGTAGATGATAGAATCACAGAATTTGCAATCGATAGATTCTTAAGACAAGAATTAAGAGATGTGCCTGTTGAGAAAATTACTTATGATAAAACACCTCTTGGTGAGAGAGTTACAGTTTACACTTCAGCTCCAGGTTTAGTTATTGGTAGAGAAGGTTCAAATATTAAAAAACTAACAGTTTCATTAAAAGAAGAATTTTCTTTTGAGAATCCACAAATTAAAATTGGGGAAGTTAAAAATCCAAATTTATCAGCTGCAATTTTAGCAAAAACAATTGCAAATTCCTTAGAGAGATTTGGGTCACAAAAATTCAAATTAACTGGATTTAAAGCAATGTCTGCTGCTATGGCTGCAGGTGCTATGGGAGTTGAAATTAGAATTACAGGTAAGTTACCTTCATCAAGAGCTAAATCTTGGTTATTTAACAAAGGATACCTTAAAAAAACAGGATATGTTTCAGATTATTTAGTTGATCATGCTAAAGATTTTGTTACATTAAAAACTGGAGTTGTTGGAATTAAAGTTTCAATCATGCAACCAAATACACCACTTCCAGATAAAATTAAATATTCAGAAGAATATAAATCAGTTGCTGAGGCTGTTGGAATTCCTGAAGAACAAGTTGATGCAGTAGTTGCTGAGGCTGTTGCTGAGAAAGAAGCAGAGGTAAAAGAAGAATGAAAAAATTAGAATTAACATCAAAAAAATCTGAAGAATTAGAAAAATTACTTCAAGAATTAAAAAAAGAGATGTTTAACTTAAAATCATCTTCTCTTGCTGGTGAAGATGCTGCAAAGAAAAAAGGTAGAATCAAATCAGTTAAAAGAGATATTGCAAG
>CAXPJQ010000031.1:0-17411 GCA_964217375.1 Bdellovibrionales bacterium
GGACATATGCTTAGAGCATATGCTCAGGATTTAAAGGAAGATTTAGATGAAATTCAAGATATTGAAGATACCTTTGGAGGAATTTATGATACATATGAAATGTTTAGAGATACTTGTGAGATTTATAATAATGCTAATGGAGTATATCAATCAGTTAACCAAGTAATGGATATTGTTTCAAATGTTTTTAAAGGGACTGGTGCTCTTTATGGTATTGGAAAAGGTATGGATGAGGCTTCTACTCCAACTCAAGGAGTTTTTTCATTAATAGGACTTCAAGGAGCAGATGGTTTCCTTAATAAAATGTGTAATTATGTAACATGCGAAGAAGTTTTATTTCCTGGAGTTAAAGAATCTTTAGAAGATTTACAATATGAAATTTCTTATGGCGTTTGTAGTTCAATAAATGAATTTACAAATTTCGGAGGAGAAACATGAACCAGATTAAAAAATTATTATTTACTTATTTTGTATTTTTTTCATTTATTTTTTTAGTTCCTTTAAATATATCAAATGTTTATGGAGAGGATTCTAATTATCAAACTGGTTCTGAGATTGCATCAGTGTGTGATGGAGGTTTAAATATAAGAGATAATATTTTTTTGTCTGCGATAACTTTATGCATTCCAGGTATTTTAGAAAATGTTGAAGAATATAAACAAATTAAATGTGAGGAAGTAGTTTGTAAATATACATCTATTGCAAATGGAGTTCCAGCAACACATTGTTCTAAACAATCAGCATATAGGATTTGTGCAAATGTTTATGGTGATCTTTTTGCATTGCCAGGACTTAATATTGCAGATTTCGTTGAAAAGTTCAAGGAAGCAGTAGTTGTTTATTTATCTCAACCTTATGTTTTGGGAATTACTACTTTAAGATATGCTGCTTCAAAATGTACTGGGACTTGTGATGCTTTTGTTTGGACTGGAGCTAGTCTTATTTTAGCAGTAAATGATATTGCAGCATCCATTCAAAGAGTTATAGACATTTTTGATGCAGGGTTTGAACCTCAGAATGGAGTTGATTATTGTGCTCAAATTGATTCAATGGGAATTGTTGATGAAGTTAATACAATACTGGGGGTTGAAGAATGAATACAAAATTATATTTAGGTTTTCTTTTAGTTTTAGGATTATTAGGGGGAGTTTTTGGATCTACATCTCCATTTACAACTGGACCTAATGGGGAGGAAGCAGAACTTTATGTTTCAACAGAAGATGAGTATGAATTATATCCAGTCTTTAAACAAGAAGGAATATATTATACTTATGTTAAAGATCCAGAGGGAAGTGGAGGTATACCAATTGGAGGAGTTAATTATAAATATGTTGACTTGGGTTCAAATGTTGAGAAAATTATTGAAAATTCAGATGGTTATATCTTATCTATTTCTCAAGCTTCTGACTCTCAAGCTTCTGACTCTCAAGCTAGTTTAGATTTGGATGAAAATCAAATTTGGATTGAAGCTTTAGAATCTTCAAATCCACTTTCTGATGAGCTGAAAGAACAATTATATGAATATTCAAAAGATTTCGATAGTATAATTGAATTAAAGACTGAAAATGAGGAATTGTATAACATTATTTTTAATTCTTTAGAAGAAAAATATAATGACGACTCTTTTTTTACGGATCTTAATTCATTTGATGATTTTGGAAAATTTGAGGATTTATTTAACTTAAAAGAGAACTCTGATTATGGATATGATTTAAGTGTTTTATATAAATTAAAATCAAATGGATTTGAAGTAAATTCAAAACAATATTCTTCTTATTTTAAAACTTATTCTAATGCAAAATCCGATTTAGAGGATTTTGAAAAAACTTATTTAACTAAGTATGCGAATTGTAAAAATGATGATATTTGCAAAAAAAATTTAGATAATAAATTAGATGATTTAAGAGAAGACTATAATGATGAAGTAGAAAAAATGAGAAAATATATTGATTCAGAAGCTGCTTATGATTATGTTTTATCAGAGTGTGGGAAAGAAGAGACAGATGGATTATCTTGTGCAGATATGATAACTGCATTTTCAGATGGATTATCTTGTTCAGATTCTTTTTTTCCTGAAGATGTTTGTACTTTTTTTTCAGATGAAAGATTAGTTGAAGAATCAGTTGCTCAAGAAATGAGAGATTATGGTGAAGAAAAAAAAAAATATTGTTCCACTCAAACTGACAAATCTTATGAAGATTGTTATAATGAGGCATTAGAAATGAAATTTGATGATATTAAAATTGAATTTCAAGAAAAGGCATTTTATTGTGAAAAAAGTTTAGGTCTCTGTTCAGATGATGAATTGAAACCTTGTGAGAGTAATCCTGATGACTGTAATAAATATGGGATGAAGTGTAAAAGTGATGATTCTGCTTGTAAACTATTAAAAAAAGAATTTGAAGAAAAAGAAGATTATATTTCAAGGAATTCTTATGTTGAAACTTCAGCAGTTTTTGATGCAATATCAGCTTTAATGAACCCAGATCAAAATGCAATTGCTGCATCAAGATTATTTGGATTTGAAGCAGATACTTCTGATTTGCCTCCATGGTTAACTTATGATACTGCATCTTATATTTGTCTTGCAAAAATTGATGGGTATTTAGATACTCAAATTGAATCAACTCAAGAGGATTCAGTTGGGAATACAGGAACAACTGGAACTACACAGTATGGATGTTCAATTGAGATGGAATATGAATATGATTCAACTACAGGAAGTTATGTTCAAAATGAAGGACATCCATGCCTTGAAGTAATTGCAGATCTTAGAGGGGAGAGAAGTGGGATTTTACCTGATGGGTCAATTTTAGTTACATATTCAGGATATATTAAAGCACCTCCTTCACTTAACATTACTTATGATTTATATATTGCATATCTTGATAATATGTCAAGAACACAATTTGTTGATTTAAATACTTTAAATGAAGATGGTTTAGCTTTTAAAAAAATCAATGCTGGGGGAGAAGATTCATTTTATTCAGCTATTTCAATTCCAGTTGATGGGAGTTCATCTTTAAAGAAGAATTTAGGAAATAATGATGTAAAGATTGGTATAATTGCATACTTTGAAAATTCTAATCAAGAATACGTTAACATCTTAACTCCAGCTTATGAAATCTCTGCAGACATTTATGTAGATCCACTTGGACAAGATCAAGAAAGCAGTAATACTAATAATAATCAAAATGATGAAGATAATACTGAAGATGAGGAAGAAGATACAATGGATTCAGATCAAGTGACAAATAATAGATGTAAAAGTACTGGACAGTGTTAATTAAAATTATTTAGAATTTTATTTTTTTCTAAAGAATAAGTTTGTTTAAAATTAGTGTTTGTTAAAATAATTTGAAAATAAAATTTTATTTTCTTCTCATCCAATTAAATTTTCTTAATTTTGATGATTTTCCATAACCACATGATGAACATTCTGATTTTTTCATGTGATATGATCTATTTCCACATCTTCTACACATGATGTGAAGTTTTCCTGAACTTTTTTTTCCCATACTAGGTGTTCCTTTCATTTTTAATTCCTCTATAAGTTACTAACTGAAACAATCATATCTCCCCTAATTAAAATTTTAGTGGAAGTAGTTTCATTGTTTTTTTGAGCATCGTCTAAAACTAAGTTTAGGTGCATGTCAAAGGACTCTAATACTCCAGTATATGAAGTATCATTTTTTAACTCAACTGTAATTGTTTTTCCTCTAGCCTCATTTAAATGACTAAAAGGTTTAGTTTGGTCCATAATTAAAAGCAATAAATATGGCTTTATAAAGCTTGTTAATTTTATTTATCTGAATTCTCAAATAAAACAATTCACTGGGTAAATTTTATAAAGGCATATCGACTAATGAGAATATAGGAAAAGTGTTTTTTGTTTTAAAAATACTTTTAGTTTATTTTTATTTAAAATGGGTCAGGATTTTTTTGATGAGAGCTTGTTAAAACAAAAACAAAATAATGTAATAAATACTGTTTCTAAGGATCCAACTAATTTGGAATATCATTTAAGATTTATGAATCAAGCATATTATATATATGTAGAAATTAATAATGAGAGATTAAATTCAAGTGATATAAAATCAATTATAAGTTCAAACTCTGAAAATTTATCGGAGAGTGATGTGAATCTTCTAAGTTATATCTCCCAAAGACTTGGAATGGTTCAGACAATGTATAAAATTTTTAATGACTTTGATTTAATTTTAAATTCATTATCAAAAACAAAAAAACAAGTTTTCTTTAACCATGAAGAAATAAATTTTGCAAAAGATGATTACAGATTATCACTTAACTTACATTTTGATGAACAAAGTAATATTTTACTTGATTTAGAAGATGATGGTGAATTTTTAATGACAATGGATAGGGCATATTTTATTACAGATAATACAATTTATCCATTAACTCAAGAATTACCAATTAAGTTTTATAGAGAAATCTTTGGAGGTCATAACAAATTTTCAATTGAAATGTTTTTTTCTTTAAAGTCAACACTCCTCCCAAGACTTGAAGAATTACATGCAATTAAATTATCTCCTGAAGTTCAGGAACTTGCAGATTTAAAAGTTCAAAAAAAAGTAGCTCCAATTGTTTTAGAGGTTGGAAAAACAAATCATTTTATTACTTTAGAATTTATGTATAAAGTTGCAGGAGAGTTATTTAAAGTTGGAGATTATAAATATGCAGAGACAATTAATTGGATGGATAAACCAAGAGATATTAAAATAGTTAGAGAAAATGATGAATTAATTCAATATCAATCAGATCTTGAAGTAAGTGAAGATCAATTAAGAGAATTATTTGTAAATACAAGAATTAGACCTGCTCTAACTCAAAAGTCACCATTCTCAACAAATTTACAAATTGCATACCTTGAACCTTTTATTAAACAAATTATACCAAAAGCTGAAGAGATGTATTCAGTTGAATATAAAAATGGAGAGAAGTTAAGACTTGCAGATGGAAATGTTAAATTTGAGATTGAAACTGATTTAGTTAGAAGGTTAAATTTATTTGAATTTAAAGTTAAATTTAAAATTGAGGACGAATATTTTGACTTAGATTATTTAAAGGATTTAATGCAGAAAAATAAAAAGTTTGTACAACTTGAAGATGGAACTACAGTAAATATTGAAAATATTAGAGAGATAAATAAGTGGATTGAATTTTTAAACAGGTATGAATTTAAAAGAAATGATGGGAAATATAAAGCAGAGAGTGAAGCAGCTCTAGAACTTGATGAATTTTTAAGAGATTTTAGAGAAAAAGAAGTAAAATCAAATGATGAATATAAAAATTTAATCCAAGAAATGAAAGATAGAAAACCAGTTGAAGAGATACCATTACCTAAAACTTCAACTACATTAAGAGATTATCAAAAAGAAGGAGTTTATTGGATGAATTTTCTTAAAAAATATGGATTTGGTGGAATCTTAGCTGATGAGATGGGTCTTGGGAAAACTTTGCAGGCACTAAGTGTTCTTGCAATGAATAAAGATGACATGCATTTAGTTGTATGTCCAAAGACTTTAGTGTATAACTGGGAGAGTGAAATTAAAAAGTTTTACCCTGAAATGAAAGTTTTACTTGTAGATGGAACTTCAGATAAGAGAGAAAAATTAATTAAACAAATTAAATTTAATGATTACAATATCGTAATTACTTCATATTCAATGCTTCAAAAAGATTATTGTTTTTATGTAGAAGAAGGAATTAAATTTGATTATAAAGTTTTAGATGAAGCGCATTACGTTAAAAATATGAAAACTCTAAGTGCAAAGGCAGTTAGACTTGTACATGCAAACCATAGAATTTTATTAACTGGAACTCCTCTTGAAAATAATTTAGAGGAATTATATGGAACTTTTGATTTAATTATGCCAGGATATCTAGGTTCAAAACTTGACTTTAGAAAAGATTTTGTTGCAAAAATTGAGAGAAATAACATGATTTCTCTTGAGATATTACAATCAAAAATTAGACCATTTATTCTAAGAAGGACTAAAAAAGAAGTATTAAAAGAATTACCAGATAAACAAGAACAAGTAGTTTTTAATGAAATGACAAATAAACAAGTTGCAATTTATAATGAAGTATTAAATAGAGTAAAAGAAGAGGCATATGAATTAGTTGAAAAACAAGGTTTTGATAAATCAAGGATTCAAATTTTATCTGCTTTACTTAAATTAAGACAAATCTGCAACCATCCACTTCTTTTAGATGATTCATTTAGAGGAGAAGAAAATATTTCAGGTAAGCATGAACAATTCTTAGAACTTTTAGAAGAAGTAGTTGAGGGTGGAGAAAAAGCTTTAATTTTCTCACAATTTACTTCAATGCTTGACATTTTTGAAAAAGATTTAGATGCAAAGAAAATTAAATTTATTAGACTTGATGGGTCAACTAAAAATAGACAAGAACTTGTTGAACAATTTAATGAAGATGACTCTATTAAAGTATTTTTAATTTCACTTAAAGCTGGAGGTGTTGGACTTAACTTAACTGCTGCATCATCAGTATTTTTATATGATCCATGGTGGAACCCAATGGCTGAACAACAAGCAGTTGATAGGGCACACAGAATTGGTCAAACTAAAAAAGTTAATATCTATAAATTTATTACTAAAAATTCAATTGAAGAGAAAATTCTTAAATTACAGGAAAGAAAAGGAAACTTGTTTGAGAATTTAGTTGTTGAAGATAAAGGATTTGTTAAAAAACTTGAATGGGAAGATTTAATGGAATTATTTGATGAGTAAATTTAATTTTTCAGAAGTAATAACATTATAAATTAAATTTAATTAATTTTATTTCATGACAAAACTTGAAGTTGAAAAACAACCTTTTTCTTATCTTTTAGAAAATTTAGAAACTTTTAATTCACAAGTTAACTTATCAACTGGAGCAGGTAAAGAAATAATTTTTTATCAGAATGAAGGGGAGAGATTTATAGATATATATAAACCAAATGTTGGTAAAATAAATAAAAAATTAAGAGGAGAACCAAGAGATCTTTTTTATTTAAGTTCCTATGGTAATGTTTCAGGAGATAATAACTTTGATTATAGGTCAGGCTTATTATTTTTAGAAAATGGGTTTATATTACCTAGATTACAAACAAATAAGTCTTCTTTAAGAAGAGAAGAACAGTTAAATCTTTTATCTATATTTTATAGTGCTTATAATGATTTAATTAATAATAGAGCTGAAATTTATGAATTAATTAAAAATATTGAAAATTCAGATTTTATTTCTGAGGATTTATTTAAACATATAGATCAAAGAGAAGATAGTAGCTTTCCAAGAGCAATGAGGATAAATCAAGTAGACAAATTTCCAAAACTTAAAAGGAGTTTTAAACTTTTAGAAGAATTAATTTAATAGTGAGTTGTCAAGTTAATGACAGTTTTCCTTTTTCATAAAAATTCAAAATTACTTCATTTTGGTACCTAAATAGGTTGGCTAAGAAATTGGATTGTAAGAGTATTATGAGACTTTTAAATATAAAGTATGGCTTAAAATTTGAGGGGTATTAAAAAACTTTTAACCCAATTTCTTCTCTTAATTTTTGATATACCAAAAATTATACCAAGATCAATAAGTAGAGAGCTTCTGGAAGCAAACGAAGACCATAAATCTTGCCAGTTATTATGTTTATTTTATATCTCTTTTTTAGGCTCTTACTTTTTTGATTATAATTTAATATCTTTTAATTTAATTTTGCTTCTAATCTTAATAATTCTTTCTTCTTTTTTTCAATAAATCCTTCTTTATATAAAATTCCAACATAGTCTTCTAATCTTCTGTAAGAGAGACTGATGTCTTTTTTGATTTCAGAAATAATTAAGAGTTTAGTTTGTGTAATTACAAATAATCTAAATATTGATTTGTTTCTTAGAAATTTAATTTTAGCATAATTTTTTTATTCAATAAAAAGGAGTTAATTAATATCAATGTATCTAACTCCTTTTTTATCTTTATTTTCTTTCTTAGGCATGTGGACTTCAAGAATATCATTTTTGTATTCCGCTTTAACTTTAGATTCATCTACTTCTGAAGGAAGTGAAAAATTTCTCGTAAATCCACTATATGACCTCTCAATTCTATGGAATCCTTTCTTCCTATCTTTATCTTCTTTTTCTTGGTTTTTTTCTGCTTTTAAGGAAAGCATTCCATTTTTAACTTCTAATTTAATATCTTCTTTTTTAACTCCTGGAACTTCAATTTTTGCAACCACCTCTTTATCAGTTTCATAAATATCTGTTGCAGCTGTTTTAGGGGAAACATCCATTAGCTCATTTTTACTTGATGAACTTAGCAAAGGAACATTTCTATAAAAAGAATCATTGAAAAAACCATTCATCAGATGATTCATTTGTCTTCTCATATTTTCAAATTCTTTTTCTATATTCCATAAATCTCTTGCCATTTGGTATCACCTCTTGACATTATATATATACTTTTAGGTATATAAATTTAACGATATCCGTAAAAAGTTATGAAAAATTAGTTTTTGAGAGAAAAATTTATAAATAATTAAAAAATAATTATTGTTATCATATGAGGTGAGTTTTCATATGGCAAAGATTAAACCGTTACAAGATAAAATTTTACTAAAAAAAGTTGAGTCTAAGGCTTCCAAAGAGGAAGTAGTTAAGGGTGGCATCATTATGCCAAGCGAGGAGAAACCTATCAAGTACGGAGAAGTAGTTGATATCTCTGAAGAATTACCTAACACTAAATTAAAAGTCGGAGACAAAGTTCTTTACTCTGAATATGGAGGAAAAGACATCAAAGTTGACGATGATGAATTCTTATTAATTTCATATAAGGATATTTCAGCAATTATTGAACTATAAAATAATTAAGGAGGTATTTGAAAATGGAAAACAATCAAGACAAAGGATTAAAATTTACTATAAAAAAATGGTCTATGTCAGATAGCATTAATGAAAATATTAGAAGAAAATATCAGAATTTAATGAAACATTTTCAATTCAAAAAATCAAAAATTAATTAGAGGTAATAAATAAAATGGCAAATGAAATCATATTTAACGAAAGTGCAAGAGAAGGAATCTTTAGAGGATTAAATAAAGTAGCAGATGCTGTTAAAGTTACTTTAGGTCCTAAAGGTAGATATGTGGCAATTGATAAAGGTTATACAACAGAAATTATTAATGATGGAGTTAGTGTAGCTAAGTCAATTGAACTTTCAAATAAAAAAGAAGAAGTTGGAGCAAAACTAATTAAAGAAGTAGCTTCAAAAACTCAAGACCTTGCTGGAGATGGAACTACAACAGCAACAGTTCTAGCTCAGGGAATTCTAAAAGAAGGTCTAAAATATATTAACTCAGGAGCTAATCCTATTGAAGTTAGAGCAGGTATCGAGAAATCAACAAATAAAGTTGTTGAATTCCTAAAGTCTAAATCAACTCCAATTAAAGATAAAGACCAAATTGCATCTGTTGCAACAATTTCTGCAAATAACGATGAGGAAATTGGAAAATTAATTGCTGAAGCAATGGATAAAGTAGGCAATGATGGTGTAATTACAGTTGAAGAAGCATCTGCAATGGAGACTTCAGTTGAGGTTACAAAAGGTATGGAACTTGATAAGGGATATTTGAGCCCATATATGGTAACTGATATGGAAAAGAAAGAAGTTGACTTTGAGAATCCATATATTTTAGTAACTGACCATAGTATCTCAAATCTTAAAGATATCTTGCCTGCTCTTCAAGCAGCAGGGGAAAATTCTAAGCCTTTGCTTATTATTGCAGAAGATGTTGAAGGTGAAGCTTTAGGTGGATTAGTATTAAACTTAATGAGAGGAACTATTAAAGTTGCAGCAGTTAAATCTCCAGGTTATGGGGATGAAAAGAAAGACTTACTTAAAGACATTGCAGCTTTAACAGGAGCAAGAGCAATTATCAAAGATGAAAAGTCTGAATTAAAGGATGTAGTTATTACCGATTTAGGTACTGCTCATAAAGTTAAAGTAACTAAAGATAAAACAACAATCATTGAAGCTGAAGGTAAAGACTTAGATAAGAGAGTATCTTTAATTAAAGGACAATTAAATAGTGTGGAGTCTGAAAGTGAGAGAAAATCATTACTAAAAAGGCTGGCATCCTTAACTGGCGGAGTTGCAATTTTAAAAATTGGAGCGTCAACTGAAACTGAGATGAAAGAGAAAAAACATAGAGTTGATGATGCCTTGAATGCAACAAGGGCAGCAGTTGAAGAAGGAATTATTGTAGGTGGAGGAGTTGCTCTTCTAAAAGCAGCTCAAGAAATTAATGAAGAAGAATTTGAAAGAGATGAAAAACTAGGGGCTAAAATTGTAAAAGAGTCTTTAGAATATCCTTTCAGACTAATCTTAGAAAACGGAGGTTTGGACTCTTCAGTAATCAAATATAAAGTTCTTGAGAGTAAAGACTTTAACTATGGTTACAATGCTAAAACTGATGTCTATGAAGACTTAGTAAAAACTGGGGTAATTGATCCTTTGAAAGTTACAAGGTCTGGACTGCAAAATGCATCTAGTATCTCTTCATTAATCTTGACAACTCAAGCTTTAATTGTTGAAGAAGATAAAAAGGATGTGAAAGATGATACTTCCAGTATGCATGCCATTATGTAATTTAATGTAAAAATAAAAATTTTAAAAAATTATTTTTTTATGATAATATATAAGAATAGATAATTAATTAACTTAAATCAAATATTTATTGATTATCGTTAATATGATGTAAATATTCTTTAAATAAATTAATTACTTCATCTCTTGCATATTCAACAAATTTAATTGAACCTGCATGTTCGTGACCTCCACCCTCAGCTCCTGTGTGTGGAATTTTTTCATCAATCCACTGTGTACAAAATGATGGGACACTAAATCCTTTGATATCATCTCCAACTCTAATTGTTAAAAATGTTGAACCACTTGTCATAGTAATTACAGGTTTATCTAATTCTTCTTCAAAATTTGCATGAATTAAATTTGTTGACTTACCAACTGCTGGGAATTGACCTCTTGAAGTTCCTTTCTCTCCATCAAATTCAACAACATAAAATTTACCATAATCTTCAACTTTTGAATATGCTTTTCCAATGGAGATAGCTTTATCATATAACTTTTGAACTTCAGGGTATAACATTTCAACAATTGATTCTTGGATTTTACCTGGAGTCATTAAATCTTGAACAAATTCTCTATACTCTCCAAATTTAATGTAGTGAGATTGTAAATAAATTAATTCTCCAACCTTAGTCATGTAATCAGTTGAATATCCAGCTTCATTTGCAAGTTTAATATATTCTTCTTTTTCTGGACCATCAACGTGATCAAGAATTGATGCCATTGCTGGAACCATAACTGAATTTTCACATTTCTCATAGATAAATCTTGCAAGTTCATATCCTAGCATACCTGAACAAACATTTGAATCATAACCTTCAAGATATGGATTAATGTGACCATTTACAAAGTAATCAACTGCAACTTTTCCATTTTCATCTTTCTCACCAGGGTAGTGGTGATCAATTACAACAATAGGGCAGTCATAGAGACCAACTTGTTTATATCCTAAGATGTCTTCTTCAGTTGATCCATTATCAGTAATAATTACTAAAGGAGCTTTAGCACCATTTTTTACTTTATCTCTTAACCAATATGCCATGTCTTTTAGAGAATCTTCATATTCATAAAATGGGGCTTTTGAGGGAGCTCTTTTATAATTAATATATTGAGCATTTAAATCTCCTCCAGTTACTTCATCCATTAATCCAAGAATTGCTTTTTCCATCATATTTGATGCAGAATAACCATCACAGTCAGCATCATGTCTTAGAATAATTGGTCTACCATCCATTACTGCATCTCTAATAATTGTTGCAACGTTAATGAATCTATCCTTCATACTCTCAAGAACTTCAGATTTAATTGAAAACTCAGTTCTTTTTGGTTTTGCTCTCTCAAGTTTTAGAGTTTCAACATGTTGTTCTAAGTCTTTAGTTTCTTCAACATTTAATTTAGACATGTTGAAAACTTCTCCTTCAATTGTACCTTGTCTTTCATTAATTTGAGCATATGCTTTAACATAATCTCCAATTTCAATTTCAGGGTATGCTCTAACTCCAGGTTTTACAAATGCTTTAAATGTAAACTGAGAAGTTCCATCATCAAGTTTCATAAGTGTTGGTCCAGCTGTTTGTTTAATAATTTCAACTTTTCCTCTCAAATTTAACTTTGATCCAATATCGTTTTTAGTAATTGTATTAAAATCTTTAAATTGTGTCATTTTTTAGTATTATTCAATAAGAATATAGGTCTATTTAAGTTCTTTTAAATGCTAAAAATTAGCTTTATTTAGAAATATTAGTTTAACTTTGTTTATAAATGTGATGTATTTTTAGAATTTGATTGATTACTTTTATAAATTATAATTATTTACTTATTTTTATCATGACAATTGAGAGAACATTTGTAATGTTAAAACCAGATACAGTTCAAAGAGCTATTATCGGAGAAGTTATTTCAAGATTTGAGAAAGTAGGTTTAAAGTTATGTGCTTTAAAATTAATTCATGTTGATAGAGATTTTGCTAAAAAACATTATTCTGATTTAGTTGATAAACCATTTTATCCCGGATTAGAAGATATGATTGTCTCAGGACCTGTAGTTGCAATGGTTTGGGAAGGAGCATCAGCAATTTCTCAAGTTAGAAAAATGGTTGGATCAACTGAACCTGCTTCAGCTGCACCTGGTACAATTAGAGGAGATTTTACTCACCTAACTTACCATAGAGCAGATACAACTGGGGGAAGAATGCCAAACATTGTTCACGCATCAGATGCACCTGAGACTGCAGAAAAAGAAATTCATTTATGGTTTTCAGAGGCAGAAATTTTTGACCAATTTGAACTTGCACATGCAAGATTTATGTAAAAATTTTAAGATTAAAAAAATTAATCTTTTTTAAAAAAATATTTCTAAATTGCTTCACTATTAAATAAATTAAGTAGAGTAACTAAAATTAAATTAATTATAATTGTTAAGAGAATTGAAGTAATTATTTTTGAATGATTTGACTTGAAATAATTTTTAGAGTTTAATATAAACATTATAGTAAAATAAATTACAAGAATAAAATTTAATAAACCTAAAAGTAAATTTGAACTTGTAGAGTTAAGTAAAATCTGAATAATGTTAATTACCATCATTGTAGAGATTAATGTTAAAAGAGGAATTCCAATAATTAAGTATGTTCTCCAGAAAGATTTCTTATGATTATCTTGAAATGAAGAGATAAATACATAAAAAAAACTAAATAAAATTAAATAAATTAGAGGCATTCCAGATATTGTTGTAAATATATCTGAATATGGATCTAGATAATTAATTTCAGCTTTAATCCCATTTATAATACCAATAAATATAATTAAAGAGATGAAATAATAAATTAAACTCTTAAAAGAATAGTTTTCGTTTAAACTTGATTTTGATATAAAAAATTCATTTATTTTAAATATTGATTTTTCTTTTACCATAGATTAGATGTGAAATAAGTTTTTATAAATATTTTTTTTAACTATAGTTAGTATAATGAAAAAAGCTCAAGTGAAATTTGGAGAAACAATTGGAATTTTATTTATTGTATACTTAATTTTAATGGTTGGGCTTACCTGGTATAATTCAATTAATGAAGATGACATTAAAGAATTAATTGAGGAACAAAATGAAGTAAAAGCAAACCAAATGTATGAATTTGTTTTAAATAGTAATTTTATTAGAAAATCTCAAGGATCGGAGAGTGAAAATTTAATGGATATGTATTCACTTCAAGCTTTTTATGATTACTCACAAAGTTTGGAAGGGGAAGACTTTTTAAGAAAAAGACTTGGAGAGGGGATAATTAAAATTTATTTTTATCAATTAGATCATACAAATGATGATGATTTAATAATATATGATTTAGATACAACTAATCCACCAGGTAAACAGGATGATGCAATAATTTTGTATAACTTTACAAGAATTGGAGAGGAACCAAAAAACTTTAATATTATTAGGTCAACATATCCAGTTGAAGAAACTTTATCAGGGGAAATATTTATTGGAGTTTTGGAAGTTAATTCTTATGTTTATGATTAAGTAGTTTTTTAAAGATTAACTTCTTTGATTAATTATGAATCAAAAACAAAATACTTTTGAAGTTAAAAATAGAAATTCAGTGCAATATATTTTTTCAATTGTAATTTCTTTATTATTTGGAGTTAGTTTAATTCCAGGAAATTTTGGAGATATGGGTGGAGTTTTAGTAATTATGATTTTAGTTCAAATCTTAATTTCAATTTTAAAGTTTAATTTATTACATTTAATTTTAGAATTTGTATTATTAATATTTGCAATATTATCATTTATACCATATTTAGGATATTTATTTATTTTAATTGGATTTGTTTTATCTTTACTTGACCTTGTGACTTTTAAAAATAGTGCAATTTACAAACAAGTAAATGTTAGATTTGATACTTCATTTTCAAATAAAAAAAAATCACAACAAAAAGAAAAAAAAGTTAAACATTCAAAAGATGTAGTTGATGCTGAATTTAAAGAGAAATGAGTTTAAATGAAATAATTGAGGTTTATGAATTTGAGGGAGATACTTCTTTTTGTTCTCTACAAGATAAACTTAGAGAAAATCCAAAAATAGTAAATTTTTATTTAGAAATGAATCAAGATTTAATTCCACTTAGATGTTACTTAACTGAATTAAAACATAGTTTCCCTCAAACTAATTTCTTTTTATATGGAACAGAGAATCAAAAAAAACAAATTGAATTAGTTTTAAGTAATTCAAGTGATGAAGTTCATAAATTTTATGATAAATTTACTGTAAATTAAATTACTTAAAAAAAGAAGATAAGTTTTTTTGTTTTTCAGCATCTCGACCAAATACTCCATCAAGTCTTAATTGAGTTAATTCAAGAGTTTCAACAATGTAGGGGTCAATGTCAAAATCTCTACAGATATTAAATGAATGTTCAACGTATTTTTTAACAGAACCTTCTGAAATTGTAAAGTTAATTGTAGGCATGTTACAATTTGTACATTTACCAATTAAAGGAGGTCTTCTAAATTTTTCATTACAATTTGTACATCTAAATTGTTGCTGACCAAATTTTCTTAAATTACCTTTAATATCTTTCATGAAATGTTTATCAATAACTAATGCTCCAACTTTATCTTCATCAACAGCTCTAATTTTTCTACCAAGATTTAACTGTAATTGAAGTTTTTCACCCATAGATGGAACTGATTTATATGATGAACACATTACAGTATCATTCATATCTTTAGTATCGTGAGTAAAGTGATACCCAAGATATCTGGTATCTAAATCATCAACATAAATTCTAGCCTCACATTTTTCAATTTTAACTTCCTTTGGAGATTTATATTCTTTATTTGCTTTATAAAATTCAAGAGGGTAGTGATCAACAATATCCATACCATGAACTTCATCATCAATTTGATCTAAAAGTAAATGAGCAGTTAAAACTAAAGAAACATCCATTGTTCTTGAACCTCTTCTATCAGGTAAAAATTCTCTAGATCCATTAATTAATCCATCAAGAAGAAGCATAACTCCATTTTCATCCCCATCTAAATTTCTTCTTTGAGCTGCATGCCATACGGGATGTGAAAAACAACCTTGAGTTTTAGTATATCCAATAATTCTTCCAACAATTCCCGCTGAAGTGTGGGGTGCAAGACCAATTACATAGTGACCAATTGTATCTTCTTTTTTTTTGAAATTGTAGAATCTAGGTAACTTGTATAACTTTTCAAGTAAGTCATCAACATAATTTCCAGTTTTCATTACAAAATCTGAGGCAAATTCATCTCCAGATTCTGCACAATCTGGAAGTGCAACATCTTGAGGAAGCATTTCACAAATCTGTTCATCATTTTCAAGAGGATTACCTAAATAATCGTGAGTATATCCTAATTCATGTAATTTCTTAATTGAAGTTCCAATTTCTTTTGGTCTAAAGTGAGTAATACCCATCTCAATCATATCAAATCTAACTGTACCATCTTTATTTACATAAACTCCATTAATTGCTCTTAGAAATCCTTTAGCTAGATGTTCAGTTGTATGGTGTTTATTAATTGTATCTGTAATCCCCTTTACGTGTTTTGGATATGGCATCTCAGGACCTAAGACTTCTCTTAAATTTTTTTCATATGGGTTTATATCAATTTTAGTTTTTTTATATTTAATTGATTCTTCAGTTTCTTCTTTTAATTCTCTAAATGTATATTTTTCATAATTTTTATCTTTGTTTTGTTTTTTTGTTTTAAGAGACATAGGATAGATACTCTCTTCACCAGAATCTGCATCTTCATAAATTCTAAAATTTTCTTCAACATAACCTTGTTTTTTGAATACATCTACAATATTTTTAGTTCTACCTCCAGCAGTTCCAACTGGAAAAAGGGCATGTGATCTAGTTTCGGAGTTGAATTGTTTACGCATCTTAGCTTTTTCAGGTCTACCCATTCTAGCTCCAATGTAACTTCCACCTTTATCTCTAATTCCTAAGGAGTTATTTAAAGATAGAATTTCATTTGAATTTTTAGATAAATTCTCTTTTGCAATATTAATAATATTTTCAATTTGTTTGTCAAATTCTATTTTATTAAATTCTTTATATTTAATTAAGCCTAGATTTACAAGTAATTTATTTGTATTATATTCATTAATTTTAATTTCTGATTCAGAGATTATATCATGTTCAATACCCATAATTTCAAATTCTCTTTTCTTTTGATTGGAAATTATTATCTCAGAGTTTGTATATTTAATATTCTCTCTTAAAAATTCTAAAAATTCAATTAGCTCTGATGCACTTAGTTCATTCCAATAATAAATAAATTCAGGATGCAAATCAATTTTATATGTATTTGAAATTTCAATTGCCTCATCTAAATTAGGTTTAACTCTAAATGGATCTTTTAGAAAGTTAGATATATTTTTATTTTCTTTTTTTAATAATTTATTGAAATCCATTTTTTTATATTAATTTAATTTGAGATAATCTTAAATTATTTAGAAGATAATTTAAAAATTCAAATGCCAAGATATTTAATTCATAATCTTTAGTTTTATTCTCAACTCTTAGAGTATAATATTTACCAAGTTCTCCAAATTTAACTAAAATAAAATCAGAGTATTCTTTAATTGTATCTAAAATAGTATTTTTTGTATATATATTTTTATTTAGATATAAATATGCAAAATTACTTTGAAATACAATTTCTTTCATATAATAAATTTGAGCTTATTTATTTAAATAGTTTAGGGTTAGTCAAGGTTGAAA